>CASFMW010000038.1 GCA_949295935.1 uncultured Pseudomonadota bacterium
CATCGGCGCTGAGCCGGTGTCATTTTGTTTAAGTTCCATTGATAACGTTCATTATTATAATAATAGATATAATTTTCAACTTTAGACTTTACTTCTTCAAAAGTTTGGCATGATTTGAGATCAATTTCGTCCTTCATATGCCCGAAGAAACTTTCAATCGGTGCATTATCTAAGCAATTTCCTTTTCTGGACATACTTTGTGTAACACCCAATTCTTTGAGTTTATTGACATATAGTGGGTGTGTATAATGCCAACCTTGGTCGGAATGAATGATTAGATTTTTACAATTTTTATTTCTTAAAAACTTCTCAAACTCTCCGTAAGTTGCGTAATAATCAAGTTTATTACTGATGTTATCCTTTGTGGCTAAGTCCTTGGTTGCACATAAATAGGCTCGCTGTCCACCTTTATAAAACAAATAACTGATATCGGTTGAATAAACTTTATCCGGTTGTTCTACCTTAAAATTCTGTTTCAGCAAGTTAGGAGCCGTCCGATGTTCCAAACCTTTCTTAAACAATACATTATATGGATTTTTCTTGCGAACCTTAGTTATTAAACCGTATTGTTTCTTTATACGCGCTATCTTTTTCAGATTTGCCACAACTCCATATTTATTGCGCAAAATCATTGCGATTGTCCGAATGCCTGCTTTTTGCCGCTTGGCGTAAAATATTGCTTCAATTAATCGCAAAAGACCCTTGTCTTTCATTATTTTATCAAGGCAGTGCTTTTGTTGGTAATAATATGAACTCTTGGGTATTTGCATTATTTTACAGATGTTTTGACTGGAAAATCCTAATCTCTTTCCCTTGGATACAACTTTTATTAATTCTTGTTTTTGTATTGTTCCAAGGGCTCTAGTTTTTTTAAGAATTCATTCTCCAATTCAAGATAAGCCACCCTCCTGCGCAGCTCTTCCAAACTCATTTCGGAAATCGGTTTGTTCATGTTTGCTGTCGGACGACCTCGTTTAGGCGTATCTTTTCTTTTTGATATACGACGCCAGCGTTTCATGTTGTCTTTGGCATAATCTCCCGAGTTTAACCAATCCGGTATCCCGGCTTCTGCAAAAATCTGTTTGGCGCTTTTGCCTTCTTCATCATGCTCCCTTACGACTCTGCTCTTAAATTCTTCGCAAAATTCAACATTGCTGTTTAGCACTTTCAAAATATTGGGATTTTTACTGTCCAACTTTCGGGGGACAGTTCACATAGCATGGGCTTTTTTGTGCTTTAGAATCAAAATCTGTGCGGAAGCTGTTGCTTTTCGTAAAAAAAATTATTAATTTAAAAACAATTGTGTTATATAAAAAGGTAAAGTAAAAAATTAAGGAAGGAATTTGAAATGAGCAAATATGCGATTGTCGGAGCCTTAGAAGGTATCGGACATGAAATTTTAGACATCATGGAAGCCGACGGCATAAAAGCCGCAGATGTTATCGCCGTTGATGTTAACGCCCCGCTGGGAACACAGGTATCTTACGGAGAAGATGATGAGCTTGACGTCCATGGCTTGGAAAGTTTTGACTTTTCGCAGGTTGATATAGCTATATTTGCCACCACCGCCGAGGTTGCCAAAAGATTTATTTCAAAGGCATTGAAGGCCGGTGTCAAAACAGTTGATGCTTCTGGAGCTTATTTCAGCGATTCGGATGTGCCGATGATTATTGCCGGCGTTAATGATGAAGAAATTAATTCCGCCAAGAAAGGCTTGGTCAGCATTCCTTCGGCTGCAGTAACACAGTTGCTAATCCCCTTAAAAGCGATTAATGAAAAATATAAAATCAAACGCTTGGTCGTAAATGGTTATATTTCAACCTCGGTTTACGGCAAAGAGGCGATGGACGAGCTGTTTAACCAAACCCGCCGAATTTTCATGAACGAGAGCTTGGTTGATCATCAAAAAGTTTTCAACAAACAGATTGCGTTTAATGTGATTCCTCAAGCCGGAGAATTTATCGGCGACGAAACCAGCTGGGAATGGGCGGTTAATGCCGAAACCAAAAAGATTTTGAACGGAAATGTTAAAGTCCATGCAAACTTTGCGGTCATCCCGACTTTTATCGGCTTGGCCGAATATGTCAATGTTGAATGTGAGGAAGAGATTGACGCAGATGAGGCGCGCAAATTAATGAAATCGACCGAAGGCGTTGTCGTTTTTGATAAAACGGTTGATGGCGGCTATGTGACCATGGTCGATGTTCAAGGCGAAGATGATATTTACATCAGCCGCATCAGACAAGATGTTTCGGTTGAAAACGGTATCAGCTTTTGGTGCGTGGCCGATAATTTGCACTCCGGCGCAGCCAAAAATGCTTATCAGGTAATGAAAGCCTTTCAAACACAAGAAACCGTCCACTAAAAAATAAGGAGAAGGCTGATGAAGCTGAGAATTCTGGCTTTGTTGATTTTTATGGCATCATATGTTAACTTTATGCCAATGGCTTATGCTGAAGTAATTAGCACAAAGGCCGAAGAAATTGAGATCATAAAAAATGGAAAATTGAACTATAATGAGCTCAATAAAAGACTTCAACAAGTTGAGAAAAATGTCAAAGAAGGCAATCTCAGCTCCACGCTCATCTCTGAATATTTAGATGGATTAAGCCGCACCATCAGTGCCATAAATAGCTATAAAAACAGCACAGAGAGCGAGCTCCAGTTTGTAGAAAAAAAGATAGAAGCTTTAGGCGCTGCGCCGGAAGACGGAAGCAAAGAGGTCAGGGAAATAGCTCAAAAACGCACGGAGTTTAACGCCGAGGCCGCCGCACTAAAGGCCCGATTATCCGAGGCCGATATTTTGCTGACACAGATTGATGAGCTTGATTTAATGATAATTCAGGTTCGCAATCAAGCTCTGGTATCCCGCTTATTAGAAAAGCAAGAAGCATTGATTTTGCCTCAAAACTTTTATACGGCAAACAAGTTGTTAGCAACCATGCTTTTCGACATAGCTAGCTCGCCTTTTGATTGGTATCTAAACCTAAATGATGAAGGAAAGGATTCTGTAAAAAGCAATATTTTGCCGGTGATTATGATTGTTGTTCTGACCTTGCTTATCAGTGTCTATCTGCGTATGTTTATCATGAAATATTTTGGTTATAAGACCAACGATGACCGCATCAGATATAGCCGCAAGGTGAGCGCAGCAATTTTTGTTGCTTTAGCTTATGGAATTATACCGGCAAGTTTAATCGGTGCAGCCTTGTATTGGGTTTATAATGCCGAACTTCTAAAAGGGAGTTTCTTCTTTGTCGCACTGACAAACGCTTTGGTTTGCTTGTTTTATATCGTGATTTGCCGCGCGCTGACACGCGTGACATTAACTCCGTATAATGAGCCATGGCGTTTGGTAAAAATTTCAACCGAAAAAGCTAAAAAACTAACCCGCGTAGCCTATTTCTTTATTACTGTGATTGGGGTTTGTTCGTTTTTTGAGCGCATTGCCTTTAAGACAGATTCTTCAATGGATGTCATCTATTACATAATGGCCATATCCAGTGCAGTAAAAGGATTGAGCGTCATCATGATTGTAAAAACCATGTTATGGGATGACGTTCAGGTAACCGATGACGATGATAACATCCAGCCAAGAGAATTGACAGATGAAGAAATCAGCGATGAAGAGCACCTTAATCCCAAGGTAAAAATCACTTTTATCGTATCATTACTGTGCATCGGTATTTTTTCATTATCTCTGTTTGGCTATCAGCGGCTATCATCATTTATATTTGACCGCTTTATCGGATCAGCATTGGTTGTTGGAATCTTTTTAATCTTGCGCCGCGCTGTAAGTGAAATTTTGCACCGTGTTCTGTTTTTACGCTTCTGGGCAAGAACATTCAAGCTTCGCCGCCGCCTGATAACAAAGATAGACTTTTGGTTAACCTTGATTGTTGATCCGATATTTATAGTTGCCGGCGCATTGCTGATATTAGGCATGTGGGGCGTCTCGACGGACTTAATGCTCCAAAGCTTAAAGAAAATCTTGTTTGGCTTTAAGGTTGGTAATGTTGAGGTTTCCGTAATATCAATCGTTGTTGGTATTGTTACGTTCTTTTTAACCTTGGCTATTATGAAAGCACTGCGTCGCCATGCCGTGTCAAACGTGCTGGATAAAATGGACATTGATGACGGCATTAAGCACTCTTTGATATCCGGTTTTAGCTTTATCAGCTTTATCATTGCGGCAATATTGGCTTTGCTGATGATGGGCGGAAGCTTTGGCAATCTAGCCTTGATTGCCGGTGCCTTATCCGTTGGTATCGGTTTGGGCTTGCAAGATGTGGTCAATAACTTTGTATCGGGAATAATCTTGTTGTTTGAACGCCCGATTAAAGTTGGTGACTGGGTAAAAATCAATAATGAAGAAGGCAAGGTTAAACAAATTAATATCCGCTCTACTGAGATTGAGACCTTTAACCGTGCCAGTGTGATTGTTCCGAATGCCACCTTGCTGTCAACATCATTAACTAACTTAACCCATAGTAATAATTGGGCCAGATACAGCGTCACGGTTGGTGTGGCTTATGGTTCTGATGTTGAAAAGGTAAAAGACATTTTGATGGAATGCGCCACCAGTCATAAACGTGTTTTGAAAAAACCGGAACCTTATGTCTTGTTCCAAAATTTTGGCTCCAGCAGCTTGGACTTTGAACTAAGATTTTATGTCAGTAATATCTGGGATGGCTTTGCCGCTCCGAGTGATATTCGCTATGAAATAAATCGCCGCTTCAAGGAAGAAGGAATAGAAATTCCATTTGCACAATTGGTTGTCCATCAGGGAAGTGTCGTATCGGAAGAAACCGAAAGCCAGTTCTATGCTTCAAAGAAAAAAGGTGCTAAAAATGCTGGTTAAAGAGCTTGAAAACAAAAAAATCTTAATCTGGGGACTAGGTGCGGAAGGCCGTGAGATTTTGCACTTTTTGGCGCATCGAGGGCTGGATAAAAATATTTGTATTTATAATGATTCAAAAATTGATATCTCTGCCGAATTTTCTCAGTATCCGGCTTATGATGGTGAGGCAATAGAAAGCTTGCTTAATGAGGTTGATGTTGTTATCAAGTCTCCGGGGGTGAGCTTATATAAAGATGAGATTATAAAAGCCAAAGAAAGAGGCGTAAAATTTACTTCATCAACCGATATATGCTTGTCTGAAATAAGAGCGCAAAAGCCAGATAGTAAAATCATGGCGATAAGCGGCTCAAAAGGAAAAAGCACCAGCGTCAGCGCTCTTTATCATATTTTGATTGCGCAAGGTAAAAAAGCAGTTTTGGGCGGAAATATCGGCGTTCCGTTGATTGAGTTGTTGGATAAAGACTTTGACTATCTCATCGCTGAGGTATCAAGCTATCAAGCGGCTGATTTAAGCGTCTCACCGCATATTGCAATGTTTACAAATCTATATTTTGTTCATGATAAATGGCATCACGGACACGAAAATTATTGCCGTGACAAGTTGCACTTGATTGCCAATCAGCAAGAAGGCGACATCTGTTTTATCAACGGAAGAAATGCTGAGCTTGTGCGCCATGCTTCGGAATATAAGGATAAAAATATTGTAAAATATAATGAAGAGAACGGCTTTCACGCCGAAGGCAAAAAGCTTTATGAGGGCAAAACCGAACTTGTTGATATCAGAGATTTGAAACTCTTCGGTGACCATAATTTAGAAAATTTTGCCGGTGTCTTTTCAATTATCAACTATTTAGGTCTTGATGTCAAAAAAGCGGTTGAGGCATTGAAGACTTTTGAACCTCTGGCTCATCGTTTGCAAAATGTCGCTGTGAAAAACGGCGTAACCTTTATTAATGACAGCATTTCAACCGCGCCGGAAGCTGCCATTGGCGCCATGAAGAGCTTTGATGAAAATATTGTTATTATTTCGGGCGGAGAAGAAAACACGCAAGACTACACGCCTTATGCCGAATATATCGATTCGCACCAAAAGGTCAAAATGGCGATAACTTTGTTTCAGTGTGGCCCCAAAATAGCCACCAAGCTAAGAGAGGTTATAACCCGCAAAGATATGTCGATAGTTGAGAGCGAAAGTCTGGAAGAAGCTGTTTCTCTTGCATATTTTTGTTTGATGAAACAAGGTGGAGGTGTTGTGTTGTTCTCGCCAACCTCACCGAGTTTTGGAAAATATAAAAACTTTATGGAAAGAGGACAGCATTTTATTGACATTGTAAATAAAATTGATGTATAAGTAAAAACCGTAAGGTAAATGCCGGTTTAGCTCAGTTGGTAGAGCAACGCATTCGTAATGCGTGGGTCGTGTGTTCGAGTCACATAACCGGCACCATAAAAAAATCCGCACTAAGCGGATTTTTTTGTTTTTATACCTAACAGATTTTTCAAAAAATTTTTAATTTTTCTTCTGATATTCTTTTTCCAAGCTTTACGATAGAGTTTTTTCAAAAGCTTATTTTCTCCGATAATAGATACAACCTCATTATAATAAGCTTTATCGATAAGCATTTTACAATTTATAATATTGTTTAAGCAAAAGTTTAACACACAAAGCCTGTCTTGTTTATTCATGTTATTAGTATTGCTAAAAGTCATAAGCTTTTGGGCTATAATAAGACTGTCAGCAATGCGTTTTTGCTCTTTTTTAGGATCTTTGGTAATGCTACTTGGATTATAAATATAATTATAGCACCCGCCGTTAATCACCGCGAACCTGTTTGCGAAATAACAAACAGAAACAGTAAACAAATTATCCTCAAAATAAAGACCGGAAGGAAAGCTTAAATTATGTTTTTTCAGAAAAGCAGAAGAATAAAGCTTATTCCAACAGCTGCCGTCAGGAATGGCTTTAATCTTGTCATCAAAACTTGAAAGCAATCTTTCTTGAAAATAGGTTTGCTTACTTCGGGTCGGCGATATATACCTGGTATTGGTCATAACAACATCGGCTTTTTCTTTTTCGGCCTCATAATATAAAGATTCGATAAAATTATCATCATAAAAGTCATCAGAATCAAGAAAGGCGACATATTTTCCCGATACATGCTTCATGGCGTTATTCCTTGCCTGCGACAAACCTTGATTGCTTTGTGAAATAATTTTAATGCGTTTATCTTTTTGGGCATTTTCTTGCAAAATTGCTAGAGAATTATCGGGGGAGCCGTCATTGACACATATAATTTCTAAATCAGAAAATGTCTGGTTGAAAACGGAATCCAAACAACGCTGAAGATATTTCTCCACATTATAAACAGGAATAATTACTGATACGCTAACCATAGTAAAACCTTTAGTGTAAATTCATGATATTTTATATTCTTACAATATTAGTATGTGTTTGCAATTATTTATAATTAGATATCAAGAGTAAAATTTGTACAAGAATAACCCTCAAAACATCCTTGCCTGAAAAGAAAAAAAATAATAAGAAGAGAGTATAGCAAGGGAGGTCGATATGTCAGATGATAATAAAGGTTTTTTTGGCAGAATAGGGCTGTTTTTCTTGATCGCTCCGATATCAAGCCTATTTATGGTTGCTATACTTTATTATGCCTCAAAAATTTATGTTTTTGGCGGAGATACCCTGATGAACAGAGCCATTTTATACGGGCTGTTTGTCTTATGGGGAGTTTACTTTGTTGTCAGACATTTGTTTAAGACGATTATCGTTTTGGCCGTCATCGGCGGAATAGGCTATGGAATTTACGCTTATTCTCAAAAAGAAATTAAAAAATGTGAGGATTCGGGAGGCCAGTGGAATGAAAAAACACAAACCTGCGAATACGAAACATCATTTTTAGACAAGGTCAAAAAGCTTTGGCAAGATTTTAGCATAAAGATAAATGACATCAGTGAACCAGAAAAAACTCAGCCCGAAAAATCACTGCAAAAGAAATAATTTTTTATTTAAAAACAACATTTTTTTAAGATATTTTAACCTAATTTTATAACAATAAAAATAGGTAGAATTTTATTTTAAAGGAATGAATAATGACAGAACTTCCGGGGTTAATACGCGATTTAGCACTGATAATCATTTATGCCGCTATCGTGACGCTGGTTTTTAAAAAGATAAAACAACCGGTTGTTCTGGGCTATATTCTTGCCGGTATTTTAATTGGTCCATATTGCCAAATTTCTCCCACGGTGGTTGATTTTGAAAACATAAAAATCTGGGCAGACATCGGCGTAATCTTTTTGCTGTTTGGATTGGGGTTAGAGTTCAGTTTTAAAAAGATTGTCAATGTCGGAAAATCAGCAATGATTGCAGCCAATGCAAATATTTTATTCATGCTGTTTTTAGGTTATCAGGTTGGCTTGTTTTTGGGTTGGAGTACAACGGATAGCTTGTTCTTGGGCGGTATGATATCCATGTCTTCCACCACGATTATCATTAAGGCGTTTGAAGAACTAAATTTAAGAAGACAGCCTTTTCGAGATATTGTGTTCGGAATTTTGGTCGTAGAAGATTTAGTCGGAATTTTAATCTTGGTTTTGCTGCCAACCGTTGCTGTCGGAAAAACAGTGAATGGGCTTGATGTTGTTTACAGCGTCTTGCAAATGGGCTTTTTCTTAGTTTTGTGGTTTATCACGGGAATATACATTATCCCGACGTTTTTGAAAAAAATTCAAGAATTTTTAAACGATGAAATGCTTTTGATAACAGCCATCGCCTTGTGCTTAGGAATGGTTTTGCTTGCCGTTCAGTTTGGCTTTTCTTCTGCTTTGGGTGCGTTTGTGATGGGCTCAATTCTGGCCGAAACAGAAGTTGTTGAACAAATTGAAAAAATATTCAAGCCGGTTAAGGACTTCTTTGGTGCCATCTTCTTTGTATCAGTCGGCTTGGCGGTTAATCCATACAACTTTATTGAGTATACTCTTCCAATAATCGTCATCTCATTAGTTGTGGTTTTAGGGCGAATAAGCATGAATAGTTTAGGTGTTTTAATATCGGGAAAACCTCTTGATGTCGCTATCAAATGTGGTTTTTCTTTAGCCCAAGTAGGAGAATTTGCATTCATTATTGCAGCAGTGGGAACACAATTAGGCGTAATTAGTAAAGAACTATATCCAATAATCGTAGCAGTGTCTGTCATAACGACTTTTACTACCCCATTGATGATAAAAATGAGTAAACCGGCATACAATTATATAAATAAAAGACTTCCTGAAAAAGTACAACTGTTTTTGGCTAAACACACCAGCAATGTGCCTCCGACTCATGCTGAAGAAAATCTGTGGAAAGAACTATTTTATAATTACTTTATGAAATTGAGCATTACTTCCGTAATTGTTATTGCTATCATAAACATAAACTTTTTTGTTGTTTATCCATACTTAATTGATATATTTCCCGAAAATGTATCATCGGTTATAACCACCATTATCGCTCTGGCCATGATGTCGCCTTTCTTGCGCAATTTATTAACCCCTAGGGATAAGGTAAAAAAGATATATGCAACCCTTTGGTCAAAGAGTGTAAAAAAGCGCTTGCCCTTAGTGTTGATGATAGCCTTTCGCATGATAATAGCTGCTATGTATATCATGATTGTCATAAACCACTTTTTGACCAAAAATATATACGTTACTTATATTATCGTGTTTATATTACTTCTGTTGATGTATCGTTCTCAAGGATTAATGAATCAATATCATCGCATAGAAGGACAATTTTTAAGCAATTTATATAGCCGAAAAGAAAAAGAAGAGCCCGAAGAAGAGGAGAAAAAATAGATGACACAGTTCAACCCGCAGTTTGCGATAATAAATAAGATTAAAAACATTGTCAGCCGCACGGGAAACTTGTTTCGCGGAGAAAAAAATGTCGGCATAACCGAGGCAATCGCGCGCAAAATTCAAAAAAGCGCCTACGATGCGTTGATGGAAGATGAAAAAGATAGCTACACCCCGCCATATATCAGCATTGCCGAACAGTTGCAATCCAAAAATGACCAAATTTTCAGAGGTGCTGTTTTTTATCTGCATAATATAGCCGTAAACGAACCTAAAACCACAAAAGAAATAAAAGAGATATTGGAAAAAACACTTGTTGACAATAAATTAACACCGCAGCAAGCAGACTATGTTAAGAACAAAATTGCCGACATCAAAAGCTATGAGCGTAAAAGAAAAGCCCTTCTGGCAGAAAACCAAAAGGGCGAAGAGAAAAGTAAATAACTTTACTTTGCACTCTTAGGCATAATGACCGGATCTTTAATCTCTTTTCCGTCGAGAGAATACTTCGTAATTTTAGAAGAATCATAAAGCTCTTTGAAGACCTGCGCAATAGCATCTTGAGAGAGCATGCCCTTCAGCTGAGATTTAACCTGTTTTAAGGGCAATGGTTTTGCATCGCGAATATCTTCAACCAAAATTACATGATAACCGAACTGAGTCTTGACCGGCTTTGTAGAATATTTTCCTTTTTTCATGGCAAAAGCGGCATCAGAAAATTCCGGCACCATCATATTGCGGGTAAAATAGCCAAGATCAACAGCTTTATCAAGAGAATATTCTTTGGCTAAGTCATCAAATTTCTGACCTTTTTTGAGTTTTGAGATAACTTCTTTGGCCTTGCTTTCAGAGTCAACCAAAATGTGTTTAGCCTTAATTTCTTTTTCGCTTTTGAAAGTTGACTTGTATTCGTCATAAAGCTTTTCGATGTCTTCATCGGAAACTTTTTCATCAACTTTTTTCTGGAGATAAAACTTTCTGGCGAGCTCTTCTTTAGCAGTCTGAACATTGCGCTTATATTCAGGCATATCGAGCACACCGGCTTCTTCTGCTGCCAGATACAAAAGTTTTCCGTTAACATAGACATCAAGGGCTTTGTCATAAAAAACATCAAAAGACACTTGCTCTTTAATCGGAGTATTGTCTTCATAACCTTGCTTCATTTCGGCAACCGTAATTTCTTCACCGTTAACCACGGCGGCCACACCATTTTTTCCTTCGGCGCGAGCGGCATTGGGTGCCAACACGAGCATCGACAAAGCGGCAGCTGCAATCAGTTTGTTTTGCATAAAAGCATCTCCTAAAAAAAAATTAAATCAAATAAAATATAGCCAAATAAAAACGTAATTCCAAGATAATTTTTTTAAGAAGTTTATAACTTTGGTGGTAAGTATTGACTTTGGGCACAATTCACACTAAATGTAAAATAATTGAAATAAAAAATAGGAAAGAATAATGCTGGGAAAAATAGCAAAAACAATTTTTGGTAGCGCAAACGACAGATTTGTAAAAAAACAAAATAAGATAGTACAAAAGATAAACTCACTTGAACCTGAGATGTCAGCCCTGAGTGATGAAGAGCTAAAAGCCAAGACTGAAGAGTTCAGAACCAGAATAAAAGAAGGAGAAACACTGGATGACTTACTGCCTGAGGCTTTTGCCGTAGTACGTGAGGCAGCGAAAAGAACTTTGGGTCAGCGCCACTACGATGTCCAATTAATCGGTGGTATTGTTTTGCATAACGGCATGATTGCTGAAATGAAAACCGGTGAAGGTAAAACTTTGGTTGAAACCTTGCCGGCATATTTGAATGCGCTGGAAGGCAAAGGCGTTCACATTGTTACGGTAAACGATTATTTGGCCAAGCGTGATGCTGAGTGGATGGGGCAAGTCTTCCGCTTCTTGGGTTTGACCGTAGATTACATTATTCATGGCAAAGATGACAATCAGCGCAGACAGGCTTATAATTGCGACATTACTTACGCAACAAATAATGAGCTTGGCTTTGATTATCTGCGCGATAATATGAAGTTTTCCATGAACGAGCTGGTACAGCGTCCGTTTAACTATGCGATTGTGGACGAGGTTGACTCAATCTTGATTGATGAAGCACGTACTCCGTTGATTATTTCCGGCGCCGCAGAAGATTCCTCAGAAAAATATATCTCGGTAAATAAAGTTATTCCGAAGTTAATACCGGCCGACTATGAAAAAGATGAAAAAGCAAGAACGGTCGTTTTAACCGAAGTCGGCATGACCCATGTAGAAGCTTTGTTAAAAGAAGTCGGTCTGATAAAAGAAGGCTCACTGTATGATTTAGCCAATGTTACCTTGGTTCACCACGTCAATCAGGCCTTGCGTGCACACAAGATGTTTTCTCGTGATGTGGATTATATTGTCAAAGACGGCAAGGTAATGATTATTGATGAATTCACCGGACGCATTATGGACGGCCGCCGTTATTCAGATGGCTTGCACCAAGCCTTAGAAGCCAAAGAAGGGGTTGATATTCAGTCTGAAAACCAAACTTTAGCCTCCATTACTTTCCAAAATTATTTCCGTCTTTATCCAAAACTCGCCGGTATGACCGGTACGGCCATGACCGAAGAAGCCGAGTTTGGTGATATTTATAATTTGACTTGCGTTGAAATTCCAACGAACAAGCCGGTACAGCGCAAAGATGAACATGACGAAATTTATCGTACTGCCAAAGAAAAATATAATGCAATTATAAATACAATAATTGATTGTCAAAAAAGAGGCCAGCCGATTTTGGTCGGTACAACCTCAATTGAAAAATCAGAACTGATTGCAGATTTATTAAAACAGCGCAGTAATATAAAGTTTGAGGTCTTGAATGCGCGCCACCATGAAAGAGAAGCCTCGATCGTTGCCCAAGCAGGTGTTCCGGGGGCAGTAACCATCGCCACCAATATGGCCGGACGCGGAACAGATATTCAGCTCGGTGGTAACTTGGATATGCGCTTAAAAGAAGAACTCAAAGGTGATGAAAGCGAAGAGCAAATTGCCAAGATAAAAGAGAAATTAAAAGCCGAGATTGAAGAAGGCAAAAAGAAAGCCATCGAAGCCGGTGGTCTGTATGTCTTGGGAACAGAGCGTCACGAAAGCCGCCGTATTGACAATCAGCTGCGCGGACGTTCCGGCCGTCAGGGCGACCCCGGAACCTCAAAGTTCTTCTTATCGCTTGAAGATGACTTAATGCGTATTTTCGGTTCTGAGAGAATGAGCGCGATGCTAAAGCGCTTAGGTTTGCCGGAAGGAGAGGCCTTAATCCACCCATGGATAAGCCGAGCGATTGAAAAAGCGCAGCAAAAAGTCGAAGAGCGCAACTTTGATATTCGTAAAAATTTGTTAAAATATGATAACGTAATGAACGACCAAAGAAAGGTCATTTACGAACAGCGCCGAGAACTGATGCAAGCCGATGATATTTCGGAAACGGTTGAGGAAATGCGCGACGAATATTTAGATGATATCGTCTATGGCTATATTCCTCACGGAAGCTTGCCGTCAGAAGCACCTCTAAAAGAGTTAAAGGCAGAACTTTTCAGAGTAACCGGAATGGATATTCCGGTTGAAGAATGGGCCCAAGAGGCAGAAATCGATTCGGATGGTATGTCTGAAAGAGTCATAGCTTTTGTTGTTGAAAATATCAAAGCCCGTAATAAAGACGTGCCCGATTCGCTGATGCATATGGTAGAAAAGAGCATCTTGCTCCAAGTTATGGATCAGTTATGGAAAGACCATATTGCCACCTTAGAGCAAATGCGTCATACGATTGTTTTGCGCGCTTATGGCCAAAAAGACCCGTTAAACGAGTATAAAAAAGAGGCGTTTAATATGTTTTCACAAATGCTTGATTTGTTGAAAGAGCGCCTGACATTCTTGATTTGCCGTGTTCAAATCCAAATGGGCGATGCAAATGCCTTGCAGGCCAGAAATGAAGCGCCGCGCGAGATGAAGGAAGTTCACGAAGAACCGCAGTCTTTAATTTCTCGCCGTCCGACAGAAGCCCCGAGAGCAGAGCAAGAAGCCGCAAAAGCCTCACCGTTTTCATATAACAAAACGGCAATAGACCCCAAAGATCCAAGCACCTGGGGAAAGGTATCAAGAAATGATCCTTGTCCTTGTGGTTCGGGCTTAAAATATAAGCATTGCCACGGCAAGGTTTAGAAAATAAAAATCCCTCAGTTCGAAATGATCTGTACCCTGAAAAGTGGAAATAAAAAAGAAATCCCCTGAGGGGTGTAAGTCAAGCGGGAGGATTAAGCAAATGGCATCGGCGTTGAGCCGGTGT
>CASFMW010000039.1 GCA_949295935.1 uncultured Pseudomonadota bacterium
TGTGCTTAATTTATTTTTAATTTGGTGTTGTGATTATGATACTTTTTTATAATTTTTACTCTCTGCCCCATACTTTGACGATGAACCTGTGCTTAATTTATTTTTAATTTGGTGTTGTGATTATGATACTTTTTTATAATTTTTACTCTCTGCCCCATACTTTGACGATGAACCTTTATTTTTAATTTGGTGTTGTGATTATGATACTTTTTTATAATTTTTACTCTCTGCCCCATACTTTGACGATGAACCACCGCCCCATACTTTGACGATGAACCAAAAAAAGACCTTGCAAAAACAAGGCCTGTAAAATTGGAGCGGGCAATGGGATTCGGACCCACGACATCAACCTTGGCAAGGTTGCGCTCTACCCCTGAGCTATACCCGCATCAAGTAGAACAACAAAATATTTATCATAAAAAAAAATAATTGCAAGCAAAAAAAACAAAAAAATATAATTTTTTTTATTTTGTTATATATTACAAATAGATATAAAAAAATCATCACTTTGTAGAAGAAATTTTTACAATTAAGAATTATATTATTTTTGCAAATAACTTTAGTTTAAGGAGAAATAAGATGCAAAACATGGAATGGTACCACAGCCTGATAAAACCTTTGGGCACGCCTCCGGATATTGTCTTCAGCATTGTCTGGCCGATTCTTTATCTTATGATGGGCATGGCTCTGTTTTTTGCCTATAAAAGCGCAGAAGGAAAGCAAAAATACTTTCTGTCAGGCATTTTTGCCTTGCAACTGATACTAAACCTTTCATGGTCTCCCTTATTTTTCGGCGCCCAAAATCCGCAAGGAGCAATGTTTGTTTTAGTTTGCTTATGGTTAGCGGTTGCAATGTTAACACAGATGTTCTTCAAAGTATCAAAAACCGCCGGTTGGTTAATGGTACCATACCTGCTGTGGGTTACCTTTGCCGGATACCTAAACTACGGCATTATTCAGCTGAACTAAACTTTTTCCAAACTTTTTTCATCAGCGTCGAAAAAGGATAATTTTCAAACGCCGATGGATGCTCAAACAAGCCATTACCGGCAGAAGATTCGCTATCAAGAATAAAAAGACGTAAAACAAGCTTAAAATGCGTAAAAACATGAACAACTTCTTGGCCCGTATCCTCTGCCGCTGTGGCATAAATCGGTAGCACACCATTATCACACCACGGAAATTCATAAAGCCCCGAGAGCAAACCTTTTTCCATTCGCTTCTGAATAAAATATTTACCCTCTGAATTTTTAATAAGATAAACCGCGCCGTACCGAACATGCTTTTCATTTTTCTTGCGATAAGGAATATTTTCAACATCACCTTTTCCGGCAGAAGCACAATACTTTTGCCACGGACAATCATCACAATGCGGATTCTTTGGCGTGCAAATCATTGCCCCGAGATCCATAATGGCAGAAGCATAATCTGCAGGATTCTGAACAGATGTTAGTTTTAAGGCTTTTTCTTTAATATCTTGCTTAATATCATCAAGCGGCAGAGTCAGATGATACATCCGACAAATGATTCGCATAACATTACCGTCCACTACAGCCAGCGGCTGATTAAAAGCCAAAGCTAAAAAACTGGCTGCCGTATATTCGCCAACCCCTTTAAGCTTCAAGACCTCAGCCTCTGTTTGAGGAAAGCTACCATGAGCCACAATCATTTCCGCGGTTTGCTTAAGAGAGCGAGCACGACTATAATACCCCAACCCTTGCCAATAGTGATAAACTTCTTCCAAATCAGCCTGTGCAAGATCAAAAATTGTCGGAAAACGGTCCATAAACTTGGTAAAATAAGGAATAACAGTCTTAACAGTTGTTTGCTGCAACATAAATTCTGAAACCAATACGACATAAGGATTTTCGTGAGGTCCGCCTTTAACGCGCCACGGCAATTCACGTCCATTTTTATAAAACCAGTCTAAAAGCAGCTGAGACAGATTTTGCTCCTTCATTTCACTCCCTTACCATAAAAAAGCCTTTGAAAAAATTTTTTCAAAGGCTTAAAAACGCATTAAATCTCAATAATAGACCACACTTCGTTGAAATAGCATTTACGACAAGTAGCCAATGCCTTATCTCCAAAAGAGGCTCGCCAAGCGTAATCACTGTTTAACTCTTCATTAATCCAACATTGTTCACCAAGAGGGACACATCCCAAATGTTTCATCTGCTGACGAAGCCGAAACAACTCTCTGGCATTCATAGCTACCATAATTTCCCAAAATTTACGAGAACCTGCTGTTGACTTATAACCAAGAACATCTTCTTTTACCAAAGCCATTGCCTTATCATAAGAACAACGAATTTTTTTGAAATCTTCTGGCTTGACCAATTTCAAGGCATAACGAGGAGAAAGAACAATCGCAACAGGTAATTTGCCTTCATCCAGCGCATCAGAAATTGTGTTATCAGCATATAAAACCTTAAACGGATAACATCCATCAAAAAGAAAATCTTCTGGCATCTCTGCTTCAGCATAATCGCGAGCTTCTGCTAAATTTACGACACTACTCCGATACCAAAATTTAGGAACACCAAATTTCTTTCCCTCATCATCAATTTCTTTCGTTTTTAAATTACTCATAATTATAATATTTAAATTAATAATAAAGAAAACTTCAATTATTCTAACACTTACGGCAATTTTATCAAGTACTAATTCATATATTTAATACTGTAAAAACCACCAATCAGCAGAAGAAGGAACAAAACAGAAAGTTTCCCCAAATGCTTTTCAATAAAAATCTTCATCGGTTCGCCATACTTTTTGAGCAACCAAGCCACCAGATAGAAGCGCATACCACGAGCTAAAACCGATGCAATACCAAACACCCATAGATTAAGCCCGACCGCCCCGCTGGCAATCGTAATAACTTTATAAGGAAACGGCGTAATACCAGCACCAAACACAATCCAAGCTCCCCAGTCATGGTAATATTCCTGAAAGACTTCAAATTGATGCATATAGCCATAAAAACTCAAAATCGGTTTGGCAATAAGTTCATAACCAAACACACCGATTGCATAACCGAAATAGCCACCGACAACACTTGAAACCATCGTCACACCGGCAATTTTCCAAGCCTTATCCGGCATTGCCAACACCATCGGAATCAACATAATATCAGGCGGAATAGGAAAGAACGAGCTTTCGGCAAAAGCGACTAAAGCCAAAAACCACATAGAATAAGGGCTAGCTGCCATCCGCAGCATCCAGTCATAACAAGCCTGTACCATTCCTCTGAAAAAATCTGAAATCCGTTTAAGCATCATCTAATTTTCCTTTGTTTGAACAAGAGAAGTTTGAACCGTATTTTCCAACAACATTGCCACAGTCATTGGCCCCACCCCACCGGGAACCGGAGAAATAAATTTAGCAATATCAACCACATCATCAAAATCGACATCACCGCAAATTTTCCCATTTTCATCGCGATTAATCCCGACATCAATAACAACAGCCCCTTTTTTCACCCAATTTTTCTTAACCATCTTGGGCTGCCCGCAAGCCGCAATCAAAATATCGGCAGTCTGACAAACCTCTGCCAGATTTTGAGTCTTAGAATGAGCCACCGTTACTGTGCAATGATGATTCAACAACAAAGCAGCCAGCGGGCGACCGACAATTTTAGAGCGCCCGATAATAACCGCATGCTTTCCGAGCAAGGACTCTCCGGTTGACTCTAACATGCGCAAAATTCCTTTTGGCGTAGCAGCGATGATACCGCCTTTTTCATTCAGCAAAAGACAACCGGCATTAAGCACACCAAAACCATCAACATCTTTTTCTGCAGAAATCAAATCAAGCAAAACCCCACCGTCAACTGACTTTGGCAAAGGCTGCTGCACTATAATTCCGTGAACGCTTTTGTCTTGATTAAGACGAATAATCAAGCTTTCAAGCTCCTTCTGCGAAGCCTCTTCGGAAAAAGAATAAACATCGCATTTAATGCCAACTTCTGCCGCAGCTTTTTCCTTATTGCGCACATAAATCTTGCTGGCCTTATCATCTCCAACGGAAACCACAGCCAAAACCGGAACATACCCCAAGGAAGCAACCGTTTTTTTAAGCTGCACTCGACAATCTTCTGCTAATTTTTTACCATCAATTATCGCCATTATTTCTCATCCGTTTTATTTTCAAGACTTTCTAACATTAATCTAAGGCCAGCCTTATCCTCCGCCTTTATTTTAATTTTTTTGCAACGATCGATCAAACCGCTGACAATTTCGAATGCACTCTTCGGAAGATGAAAGCTCTTTGATAAAAAGGCAATAAGCTCTTTGTTAGCCTTTCCTTTTTCGGGAACAGAGATAATACTTACCTTCAAATAAGTCTCACCTTTGGCATCAACCCAAACACCGTTAACACCAACACTTGAGGCATTGGGCGTTAACCTAACTTTCAAAAGGAAACTATCGTCTTTCTCTTCCCACAGCATAAAAAGGGCTTATCCCAACAAAAAGGCAGAAATTTTATCAGCCAATCGACCAACAAACAAAAGCGCCAACATCAAAATAAACGGCGACAAATCAAAGCCCGAAAACGGCGGCACTTTTTCTCTGATTTTAGTATAAACTGGTTGAGTCAACATCGTTAAGATGGACATAACTTTTGAGGTAAGCTGATTATCAACTTTAATAACCTTAAAATAAAGCAACCAGTTCAAAACAACTTCTAAAACAACAATGTTGAAATAAATATCAACTAACAAAGAGATAATATAAAAAAATGGCTCAAACAAAATTCCCATAAAAACAAACTCCTAACCAAAATTTAACAAGAAGGAAGCTCTAAGCGCCCAACTGCTCTTGCTTTCGTTTTAACATCATATAGCGGTTCATGTCAAATGTGCGATTCTGAACATTAACAGGTTTTCTTTGCTCTTGCGACGGCATCTGCACACGCCCCGAAAGCTGAGCCAAACGCATTTGCACAGACTGCAGATTTTGTTCTTTCATCGCGCCGCGATGCTGCAACAACTCTTCAGCCAAGCTTTCTTGAAAACGTCCCTGATTTCGCAAATCAGCCCGAATAGAAGCCATGATATATTTATCATTGACATGCGGTTCATAATAAACATTTAACGCACGTTTTTGTTCATCAGAGATTTGCGGACTGCCTTTTAGCGCTTCCGCACCGAGCTTGGTCAACACACCGGCATAAACCATTGCCAAAGCTCCATCACGTGCTTTTTCAGCAGAAGAAGACTGCTTTTCATCAGTCCTATCTTTGGTTGATGTTTGAATCGCACTGCGAATTTCTCTGAGCTTAACCAGCTTTCGATTCATCAACTCATACTTTTGCCTAATGCGCGGATCTTGCAGATTGCACCGACGATAAAGGCTTATACAGGTCATCAAATCGACTTCGCGCTGTTCAAAATCCTTTAAAAGTTCATTACGCTCATGCAAATCCTCATGAGAAACAAAACCATCATTCATATGAGATAAAATTTCTTGTCCGCTCTCAATCCACTGATAATATTCAGACATCGAGCTATCACCACCGTCCGATTCGCTGGCGTTCATTTTTTCCATCATATCGGCCACATATTCTGTCAGAGAATCAACCCGTATTTCCTCATCACCGACCTTAACCTTTGCATCGGCCGGTTTTGAAATCAAATCATCAATAACATGGCTTGTCTGCTCATAAGAAAGCGTCGGATATTTTTTCTCAACCACACGACGGATAATCGCTTCCGGTTTTTCCACCCGATGATTATCATCTCGAAACACTTCCATACTTCCGGCTTTAACCGTATTATCTGAATTATCGCTCATACACCCTCCCCTAAACTTAGGAAACTTCTTCAAAAATAATACGTCCGCGTTCAAGCCACATCAACCGATCAATCACCCAATTGCTGATTTCTTGAATTTTTTCCAGACTGACACCCAACGCCTCACCGACTTTTCCGATAAATAAAACCTCATTATCAGATAGCTCATCATCAGCATGAGATAAAAAGCACATTTCTTTAATCAACATCAAAGCGGCATGACGATTATGAATATTTTTAACTTCGGCAATTAAGGCATCTTCACCGTTTTCACGCCAAATTTCTTCGATTCGCGCAGACGGCACTCCATATCGCAACGCAATATCGGTAATAAATTCTTTTTCTTCATCATCAATATGACCATCGGCCGCCGCCAGTTTTGCAAACACCTTAAGAAAAGTCAGTTTGCTATCTTCATTAAGGCTGGCAATAATTTCCATATCATGCTCCATCGTAAAAATCTTTCAAATATTGGTTATCACAGCTACATACTAACAAAAAAATACACAATTTTCCAGCACTATTATATAAAATTAAGAAATTCATAAATAACATTTGAAAAAATAACGAATATAGCTTACAATAAAAGGATATAGGAAGAAACAACAAGAATTAAGGAATGAAATATTATATAAAAACCTTCGGCTGCCAAATGAACGTCTACGATTCAGGACGCATCGCCGCCATACTTGAAAGCCTCGGGCATCACGCAACTCCCACTCTCAAAGAGGCTGACATCGTTATTTTTAATACCTGCCACATCAGAGAAAAAGCAGCAGAAAAAGTGTTTTCGGATTTAGGGCGCTTAAACCTTATCAGAGAAGAACGCTGGGCTGAAGGCAAAGATACCATTATCGGTGTCTGCGGCTGTGTGGTTCAGGCCGAAGATGAACAAATCTGGAAACGCGCACCTTTTGTAGATTTTGCCACCGGCCCGCTGACTTATCATCGCCTACCGGAAATACTGGAAAAAGTTCGCCGCAAAAAAGGCACCTTCGTCATTGACACCGACTTTCCGGCAGAAGACAAATTTGACTCCTTGCCGATAAATCATGCCTCAGGCGGCTGCTCGTTCTTAGCCATTCAAGAAGGCTGCAACAATTTTTGCACCTATTGCGTTGTGCCTTATACCCGCGGCGCTGAATATTCACGTCCGGTTGAGGCCGTACTGGAAGAAGCCAAACGCCTTGTTGCCGACGGCAGTGTTGAGATTAATTTGCTTGGTCAAAACGTAAATTCTTATCACGGCGAAGATAAAAACGGCCAAGAAAGAAACTTAGCTTATTTAATCCGCAAGCTGGCTGAGATTGATGGCTTAAAGCGCATTCGCTACACAACTTCTTATCCGGCAGACATGACTGATGACTTAATCGCCTGCTATAAAGACGTTGATAAACTCATGCCTTACCTACACTTACCGATTCAGTCTGGTTCGGATAAAATCTTAAAAGCCATGAACCGCCGCCACACATCGGGTGATTACTTAAGAATCATTGACAAACTTAAAGAGGCAAACCCCGAGATTGGAATGTCTTCAGACTTCATCGTCGGCTTCCCCGGAGAAAGCGACGAAGATTTCCAAGCCACGCTTGATGTTGTCAATAAGGTCAAATATATTCAGGCCTTTTCGTTCAAATACAGCCCGCGTCCCGGAACCCCGGCGGCCATTATGCCTAACCAGATACCCGAAAAAATCAAAAAAGAGCGGCTTGAGATATTGCAAAACCTTTTGTTTGATTATCAAACCAAGTTTAATCAAGCCAGCATCGGCAAGATCATGCCGGTCTTGTTTGAACACAAAGGGCGCCATGCCAAACAACTAATCGGGCGCACCCCTTATATGCAAAATTTGCACGCCGAGCTTTCCTCTGATTATCTGAACAAAATCGTCAATATCAGAGTAACCGACGCCACCACCAATTCATTAACCGGAAGAGTAGAAGGAGTCTGAACATGGAAGACACATTCGAATTGTTTAACAACCAACTTGTACAGCAACTGGTCGGACCTCAAGACAGCAATCTCAGAACCATCGAGACCTTGCTGGGAGTAGAAATTTCCTCTTTCGGCAATCAAATCGTGATTCGCGGTAACGACGATGCGGTCAAACAAGCCAAAACAGCGCTTGAAATTTTGCACCATAAACTATCAAAAGGCATTGCCGTCGGCGAACAAGAAGTCAAAGCCGCTGTCCGCATGAGCGATACCCCGTCAGAAATAAGTGATGATGAAGTCTCTTTAGCTGACATTGTATTAAAGACCAAAAAACGCCATATATATCCACGCTCGGCAACTCAGGCTAAATACATTCAAACCATGATGAAAAATGAAATGGTCTTTGGCTTAGGCCCTGCCGGTACCGGTAAAACCTATTTGGCTGTTGCTTTAGCAGTATCCATGATGCTCGAAGGCAAGATTGACAAGATTATCTTGTCACGTCCGGCAGTCGAAGCCGGAGAAAACTTAGGCTTTCTCCCCGGAGACTTAAAAGACAAGGTTGACCCTTATCTTCGTCCGCTTTATGACGCGCTTTACGAAATGCTTCCGGCCGAACAAGTTGATAAAAAACTAGCCATCGGCGAAATCGAAATTGCACCGTTAGCCTTCATGCGCGGCCGCACATTATCAAATGCTTTTGTAATTTTGGATGAAGCCCAAAACACCACCCCGATGCAAATGAAAATGTTTTTAACTCGTCTGGGCGAAAACTCTCGCATGGTTGTTAACGGTGACTTGTCACAGGTTGACTTGCCACGCGGTGTTATTTCCGGCTTAAGAGACGCCATTGACACCTTAAAGAACATCCCCGGAATTGGCTCTGTTACCTTCAGTGCTGCCGATGTTGTCCGTCATGGTCTGGTTGCCAAGATTGTAAAGGCTTATGAAGAAAAAAGTAAACAAAGAGATGAATAGTCCTGAGCTTTATATAAACATTGAGGACAACCGCTGGGAAGATTCCGTTCAAGACATTGACCCTCTCAGTAAACAAGCGGCAGCAGTAGCTTTTGACTATCTGCAAAAGCAAATCCCCGCTTATTTGTCTCAAGCCAATAAACCGATAATCATAAACCTCATCTTAAGCAATGATGAAATGGTTCATCAACTCAACAAAGACTACCGCGGCATAGATAAACCAACCAATGTCCTGTCTTTTGCCAACATTGATGACCCCGACTTTGAACAAGACAGCACACTCTTTGAAGAGATTGAGCTGGGCGATATTATCGTTGCTTATGAAACCATGAAACGCGAGGCCAAAGAAAAAAACATTTCTTTGAGCGACCATTACCTCCACTTGTTGGTACATGGTATTCTTCATCTTTTGGGCTATGACCACCAAACCGATGAAGAAGCAGACATCATGGAAGGTCACGAAATCAAGATTTTAGAAAAATTAAACATTAGCAACCCCTATATGGAGTAAATTAACGATATGACTGATGAGTCACAAGAAAACACTAACAACAGCCACAAAGGTTTTCTGCCATCGCTGAAACATTTTTTCCAGCGCAAACAACAAAACGAAAACGTTCGCGAAACCATTGAAGAATTGATTGAAGAAGGAGCCGAAAGCGCAGAGGATTCTTTCACCGAACACGAACAGCTGCTCTTAAACAATGTTCTTTATTTAAAGGACAAAAAATGCTGCCACGTTATGGTTCCGAGAGCCGAGATTATCGCCTTTCATCAAGACGGACTGGTGTCTGACTTGGCCAAACTCATGGTTGAGAAAGGCCATTCAAGAATACCGATTTATGGCGATTCGATGGATGATATTGTCGGCATACTTCACATCATTGACCTTGCTCTATGCTTAATAAAAGGCCAAAATAACATCAAGGTAAAAGAAATAATAAACAATCCGGTAAAATTTGTTTCACCTGAAATCGGCGTACTTGACCTTTTGCGAGAAATGCAAGCAGATAAAGTTCACATGGCAGTAGTCATTGACGAATACGGTGGCGTTGACGGCGTTGTAACGATTGAAGACTTGCTTGAAGAAATTGTTGGTAATATTGAAGACGAATATGATTTGGAAGAACAACACGGCATCCAAATACAAAATAACGTCATCATTGCCGACGCTCGAGCCGAACTTTCAGAGATTAAAGAACAAACTGGCCTCGACCTTGAAAAAATAAAAGAAGACAACGAAATAACCGATGTAATTGATACATTGGGCGGACTTGTATTCCACACGGCACAAAGAATTCCGAGCCGTGGAGAAATTATTGATTGGAAACAAGGCATAAAATTCCGCATCGTTGAGGTTGACCCCAGACGCATCAAAAAAGTGATGATACTTCTGCCCGAAGCTGTTGCCGAAATAGAAAAGCTTGAAAAGGAAGCCGCTCCATGCGCCTCTGGGCAATAGCACACCGCAAACTAACCTGCTTTTTATTGGGAGCCGCCGCCGTTGCGGCTCTTCCACCATTTAACTTTTTTCCGATTCTGTTTATCAGTTTCAGCGGATTAATGCTTTTCCTCGGACAAGCTCAAAAGTTAAGAGAAGCCTTTTCATCAGGCTATTGGTTTGGTTTCGGATTTTTTTCTTTTGGCTTAAGTTGGATTGGCAATGCCTTATTGATAGATGTCCAAACCTTGGGCTGGCTTTACCCGATTGCCTTCCTTGCCTCGGGAGCATTTTTTGGTCTTTTCTCAGCCGCTGCCGCAATGATAAGCTTCGCCTTCAAAGACTTTACGGCCAAATACCTAAGTCTTGCCGCCGGCTGGACTTTGCTTGAATGGATAAGAAGCTTTATTTTGACAGGCTTTCCATGGAATTTAATTGGCACCACCCTCAGCTTTGACCTAAAGCTTTTGCAAGGCGCTTCCATCTTTGGCACCTATGGATTAAGCTTATGCGTTCTACTGTCAGCATCTGCTCCGGCACTGTGGTTAAAAGAAAAAAATAAAAAGAACCTTATTAGTACTGCCTGCCTGATGATATTTCCTCTTTTAATTTTATACATTTTCGGGATGGTTCGCCTTCATAATTCACAAATATCTCCCTCTGACTATAAAATAAGAATAGTTCAACCGTCCATTCCACAAAACATGAAATGGAACAGCTCCTCTCTTGAAAACAACTTTCAAGAATATCTCAACCTTTCAGCCCAAAACGGCACACAAGACTTAGACCTTATCGTCTGGGGAGAAACAGCAAGCCCATTTCCTTTAGAATTCTCTGACAAACATCGGCAAATGATTGCCGACATATTGTCGGAGGAAACACTTCTTGCAGCTGGCAGCCTGCGTTTTAAGATACAAGACGGCCGCCGCCGCCCCCAAAACTCAATGTTATTGATTAATAACAAAGGCGATATTGTCGCTTCATACGACAAATCACACCTTGTACCTTTTGGCGAATATATTCCCTTCCGCCGCTATCTACCGGCAAGTTTGCGTCCTGTAACCAATGTCATTGCAGACTTCATTGCCGGAGATGGCCCCAAAACCATTAACATACCAAGTTTTCCAAGTTTTGGCGTTGCCATTTGCTACGAAATCATCTTTCCTCACAAAATCATCGCCCCAAACAATCGACCACAACTTTTGCTAAACCTAACAAACGACGGCTGGTATGGCGACAGCGCCGGCCCCAGACAACACCTGATAGCCACTCAAATGAGAGCCATTGAGGAAGGAATATCCATCATAAGAGCCGCAAACTCCGGCATCAGCGCCTTCATCAATCATCAAGGAAAAATACTGGGTCGACTGGAATTAAATCAAAAAGGAAACCTTGACATCACTCTGCCTCAAAAATTAGAAGAGCAAACCTTATACAGCCGCTTTGGCAACTTGATACCCCTAGCCCTAATAATTATAATACTTTTGGTTGCAACACTAAAAAATAGTGGTATAACCCTAATTTCAAAAAAATAAGAACTAAACTGATAGTTTTAATGCCAAAAGCGATAAAAATTGTAAAAAATATTAGTTGACGAGAAGTGTTTAAAATCCTATTTTGTAGGGTAACAACAACAAATAAGGAAAGAACCATGGAAATAAAGAAAACACGCAAATCGAGTCGCGGCAGAACCCCTAATGGTCAGCCAAACCCGATAGATGTGCACGTAGGAAACAGGATTCGCCTCCGTCGTACACTTCTCGGTCTGAGCCAAGAAAAACTCGCTGCATTACTCGGCTTAACCTTCCAGCAAGTTCAAAAATACGAACGTGGCATGAACCGTGTCGGAGCAAGCCGTCTGTGGGATATTGGTAAAGTTTTGGAAGTTCCTATCGAATTTTTCTATGAAGATATGGACAGCGATGTTGCCAAGCAAAGCCCGCGCATGTTCAGCATTCCTGAAGAAAAAATGGAATATCTGCAAGAAGAACACCCCAAGTTCAACGATGACCCAATGCAAAGAAAAGAAACCATTGAACTTGTCAGAGCTTACTACAAGATTCCAAACCGCGCTGCGGCCAAACATCTTTTTGACCTGATTGTTGCCATGTCTAAAACAGTTGATAAAAGCAATAACCAAGAAGATAACAAATAAATTCTAAAGCACAAGAAAACCCTCCGAACAAAAGTGATCTGTACCCCAGAAAGTGGAGGAAAAAAGAAAATCCCCTTTGAAAAAAAATATTCAAAGGGGAATTTTTTTGTTAAACTCACACTAAAGGAGAAAAGAATGAGCAAAATAAGATTTAGCAAAGAAGAACAAGCCAGATTAAGAACATTAATAGCGGTAGAAAAAGTAAGCGAGAAGACACTCGTTTTCACGCAAGCATTCAAAAGGCGAGCCGTGTTATTGAGCCAGCAAGGAAAAACCGCAAATCAGATATTTAAGGAAGCCGGTATTGATATTAACTTATTTCCGGCAAGATATTTTCATCATGTTATCAAGCGGTGGAAAAAGAGTAATTTGCAAGATGGAATAAAAAAAGG
>CASFMW010000040.1 GCA_949295935.1 uncultured Pseudomonadota bacterium
CTGTTCCATAGAATTGGATAGTAGTAAAACCCCGATAGGCGTTGTTGTCTACGATGATGGCTTGGGCCATGGACAGGTAATGGCACTAAAATCGATAGGATCGTATGCATGGGGAGGATATGGTACAGATATTCCGACACTGTCAAACTATACCTCAAAAGAAGAAGAAGCGCAATATGATATAGGAAGTTGCGCTAATAGTGCAAAGATAATGGCAGCGGGAGATAAGAGCACCTATCCGGCGGTATGAGCAGCAAATGAGTATAGTACGGAAGGAACAAGCGCGGGAGATTGGTGCCTACCGGCAGCAGGAATATTTACCTCATATTATAATAACCAAGACGCGATAAACACAGGCTTCAGCCGTGCAAATGGGACAAAATTCACAAATAGCACCTACGCTTGGTCGTCGTCCGAGAACAGTAGCAACCGCGCGTGGTACTCAGACTTTAGCGACAGTTACGGTTTGGACAACCACGACGGCAACCGCCATAAGAATAACAGCTACGAGGTCCGCCCCGTCCTCGCTTTTTAGGTTTTGCAACAAAACTCATATCACAAATTCTGTATTAGTCGACCTCAGAGCGAACTTTGTAAAAACTCGGAGAATAGTGCAGATAGAGGCATTTCTAGCTGCGAGAAAAATTTTAGCGTACAAAAACAGTACGTGAATTTTTCGAGACAGCGTAAAATGCAGCGTACAAAATAGTACGTGAGGAAACTTTTTCCCCGCAGACAACGCACTAATCGACCATTATACAAACTTTTTTATCCAGAAGTTCGAGCTCATCAATATACTCCTCTATAAGAGAAAGCCCTTTATCCCAGAAATTCTTGTCATGAGCATTGAGAGAGAACGGCTGGAGGAGCACATCATAACGTTTGATGCCGGTTTCAGAGAGCATATGAAGATATTTATCGGCAAAATCAGGAACGGATTTTTCACGATAGACCTGATAGAGAGAGTTTACCAAACAGTCGGCAAATGAATAAGCATAAACATAAAACGGCGAATGGAAGAAATGGGAAACGATGGGCCAAATATATTTGCTGTCGTCATCAACGATCACATATTGCCCAAGACTTTCGCGCATAACTTCGAGCCAGATCTCGGCGACTCGCTCTTCGGAAAGTTCACCGTTTTTACGCTCGGCATGAACCTTTGTTTCAAAAAAGTGGAACGCGATTTGACGCAAAGCCGTGTTAATCATGTCATTAACTTTAGAGGCGATTAAACAAAGCTTGGCCTTATCATCATCAATTTTTTTCAGCAAGGATTGGAAAGTTAACATCTCCGCAAAAACTGAGGCCACTTCGGCCAAAGTCAGCGGCGTGTCATCATTCAAGTCACCTTGTTTAGCACTAAGGCGCATATGGCAACCATGACCAAGCTCATGAGCCAAAGTCAGCACATCATTTTGCTTACCGACAAAATTGAGCATAAGATAAGGATGAAACTGCTCAGGCATCGGCATAGCAAAAGCCCCGCTGCGCTTGCCGTCGCGCGGCGGCACATCAATCCAGTTATGAGAGAAAAAGTCTTTTGCAACTTCTTGCAACTTGGGCGAAAATTCGCCATAAGCCTCAAGCACAAGCTTAACAGCTTCATCCCAAGAATATTTTTTATCATCGGCAAAAGGCAGGGGCGCATTTCTGTCCCAGTACTGAATTTTTTCTTTACCGAGCCATTTGGCTTTGAGCTTATAAAAGCGCTCTGCGATTGAAGCATATTTAGCGCGCACAGCCTCAGCCAAAGAGTCAACAACCTCGTCTTCAACCATATTATCAAGGTTGCGGCTGGCAATTGGAGACTTAAAACCGCGCTTATCATCACTAATTGCTTTGTCTTTGATTATCATGTTGTAGATAAAAGTAAAAAGCTCACCGTTTTCTTTATTAACACGGTTCATTTCCTTACCGGCGGCCTCCCGAATTTTGGGGTCTTTGTCTTGCAACAACTTGCTGAGCTCGGCATCGTTATACTCTTTTCCGTCTACGATATATTTGAGCTTTGACGAAGTTTCATCATACAAACGCACCCAAGCAGCCGACGAAGTCAAAGCCTTATCCGCCAGCAAAGCCTCCATATCTTCGGCCAATTCATAAGGCTTAAACAGACGAATTTTTTCGAGCCACGGACGATAAAAGGCCACGTCTTTATCTTTCAACAAAGCCTGAAAATCCTCTTCGGACAAAGCATTAACCTCAAGGGTAAAAAAGATTGAGAGCTTACCGCTTTCGGTCAGCTTTTCATTGATATTTTGGTAAAAAGCAACGGCTTCTTTGTTTTTCATCTGAGTAACCATATTCAGATAAGCAAAGATACCAAGCTTAGAGGCCGCAACGCTGGCTTGTTCATAGAGTTTTATCGCCTTAGCAAAATCAGGCGCACTTAACGAAGCTACTTTGCCCTTATATTTATCAGACAACTGCTGATTATAGGCCAAATAAGCACTTAAATCTTTTTCAACTTGCGGATCATTAATCCCGGAATATAAATCACTCAAATCCCAAGCTGGAAGATTGCTCCGATTCTCCATGTTTCAAAACCTCCTGTTCCAAAATTTTATTTTTATTTTTAAGTTCGTTCATCTGCCGTGGCAAGTCAGTGCTTTCCTGATAAAATTTCACAAGCTCAGGATGAAGCTCATCACCTTGCTGCAACTCGGGCTCAAAGAAATAATTTGCCCAAGGAGTAGACTGTTCTCCCTTCACCCAAGCCGATACGCCGTCTCCGACAACTGTTACATTGCACCAGTTATTGATAAGCACATTTTTAAGCAAGCACCAACTTGACCGATCACAAAGCTTCAATTCATTATATAAACTTGCGCTGCATTTTGTAAAGCCGCGTTTTTGAATATCTTTGGTCGGGGCAAACAGCACCAACAAAAACACCACCAAATAGGCACCAAAAAACAACGACAACAAAAGCCCGAACCAATGATTCTTCAAAAAACGCATTTATTTTCCTTGCTGACGATGTTTTAAATAAACCTCAAGCTGAGCCAATTCTTCTTGCGTATTTGCACCGGCAACTTCTTCGGCAGAGGTTTCGATTGCGCTGCACTTAAGTCCTTCTTTACGAGCAATTTCTACCGTATCAGTCAAATAAAACTCACCGGAAGCATTTTTGTTTTCAATTTTTGAGAGCAAATCAAACAACACCTTACCATCAAAAGCCATAACACCGGAGTTGCAAAGCTTAATGGCTTTTTCTTCCTCGGTTGCATCTTTATACTCAACAATTTTTTCCAAAGTATCACCGCTCATTTTAAGGCGCCCATAACGAAGAGCATCTTCCGGTGTAAATCCCAATACAACAACAGAAAAGCCGTCATCCAGTTTTTTAAGTGCACGATTAAAAGTCTCTGCAGTAATAATCGGATGATCACAATAAACAACAAGAACTTTGCCGTCAAAGCCTTTAAGCGCTTCTTTGGCACAAGCCACGGCATGTCCGGTACCAAGTTGCTGGTCTTGAATACACCAAGCATGAGGAGCAATCTCATCACGAACCATCTGTCCGTCCGGCGACGTTACAACCACGATTTTATCCACATTCATCGAATCAAGAGTACCCAAGATATGTCTAATCATTGGTTTTCCGGCCACCGGCATCATCGCCTTTGGCAAATCAGATTTCATTCTTGACCCTTTACCGGCAGCTAACACCACTGCCGCAATTTTATTACTCATTTTTTTGCTCCTTTTAGTAACTTTTAATAAATATAGCGTAGCATAACAGATATAACCGATTTATTAAAAAAAGGTGCACTTTATGAGAAAACATTTTCTTACAATATGTTTCACGATTTTTCTCGGACTGACGGAAAGCCTCTGCGCACAGCCCATCAAGCTGAATAACTTTGAAGAATTAAAGCAAAGAGAAGCCCTTCCGCCCCCCATGGAGGTCAAAGACCCGAGCATTCCCGACGGAAGCGATATCGAAGCCGTTGAAGACTTTATAAAAAAGCGCCTGCAAGATAAAAAGGTTATTATCGATTCGGTAAGCATGGACGAACTAAACGGCATCAGCGCCATGAACGTTCAACACAGCGCCGAATATATTCAGGAAATGCAGCAACAAAACAAATCTGCATTTGAAAAAATATATGATGAAGCCATCAAAAGAGCCACCACAGAAGAAGAACTGGCTCAGCAGCAAACCATCCGCGACCAAGCACGCCTCGAAGCACAAAAAGCCCCCCAGCGCCAACAATGGCAGCAACAGCAAAAAGCTCCGGACTTTCCAGTCATAAACATAAGCCTCCCCCCATTTGGCAAAAAGATTCTGGTTCCGGCACAAGAACACATACCCTTTTTGTTTTCAGAAATTGATATTTTGGGCACGGGCCAAATCAGCATAACCGATACGGTTGTCGTTGTTGCTAATGGCAAAAAACTGGCTCACGGTCTCATCAGAGCCTTACCCAAATACTCGGTATCTCGTGATGGGAAACGCCACAAAATAGACATTAACCTCAACAGCGTCAGCATTAATAACACACTCATTCCACACAAAGTAGTCACTCAAGGAAATTTCCAACAAATTTTACCTGAACAAGAATATAATCTTGCCCCCGGCGTTTATACCTATCGCTTTAGCTATATCATAAACCGCAATCTTTGGGAATATAACGACTTCAACGAAATCTACTGGGACATAACCGGCAGCAGTTGGAATCTGGTCATCGCGCGCTCAGGAGCATTCATTACTCTCCCCGGCGCCAACAAACCTTTAGGGCAAATAGCTTTTTCCGGCACCCCAGGTCAACTCAGAAACGATGTTATCATCGAACAAAACAGCCTAAATTCCATAGGTGTTATCAGCACCGTTCCACTCTTTGCAGGAGAAGGATTGCACTTCATTATATCTTTGCCCAAAGCAGATTTTACCCCGCCTGATTGGCAGCAAAAACTATCATGGTTTTTAAGCGATTACGGCAACATCATCATTAGCCTGTTTGCCGCAGCAGCAATCATCGGTGCTTATGCTTTATCTTGGAAAAGAAAAGACATTTCTTCCAAGAAAAAATTAAAGCTAAAAAAGACTGCTCCGTTTTTAAGATATTTATCTATGGGCTTAATTGATGAAAAAAGCTTTAGCTCTTTCCTGCTCGAACTCTTCCGCCAAAAGCGCATAGACATAGAAGAAAAAGAAGGAAAAATCCAACTCATCAAAAAAAGTGACAGCACCAAAGGCCTCAGCCGCAACGAACAAAAAGCCTTAAAAGCTCTGTTTCCAGAAAGTGCCGTAACACTTGAAATAAAAAAAGAAAACGCCCTCAAAATCAAACGCAGCTTCTCCTTTTTGCAAAAAGATGTGTTAAAACAACTGAAAAACTTGCAAACAAAGCTCAATCTCGGCTACTTGAGCATCAGCATATTAATGTTGATCATCACAGAAATCAGCATAGCCCTGCTCGGCAACGACTTTGGAAAAGAATGCTACATACTGTTATCTTGCAGCTTTAGCCTTGCTTTAGCGATTTGGTTCTTCAGAAAAGACTTTAAGCGTCGCTGGCTTAATCTGATCATAAAAATATCTTCCATCATTTCTATGGGAATAAATTTGTTTGTTTTAAGCTTAGTAATACATGGAATATCTGCATTAGCTATCTTTGCGGCAATAACCGGTATCTTTGTTTACACCAAGCGTTTTTCTCAAAGAAATGGCTTGCTGAAAGACTATGTTGAAGAAGCACAAAAATATAAAAACTATCTATCAGAACGAAAAGAAAGCATCAGCTTCGGCAATAACTTTAACACCTTCCAAGCCAACATCCACGCCGTTGAAGCCGATGATTTATTTCCGGAAAACGACAGAATAAAAGCCAGCTACAAATTGCAACTGGCTCAAAAGCTGGATACGCTGGTAAAAACAGAAAAACTTATTTAACCAGACGATTATCTAAACGCTCTTCCTCATGACCTGCCGGATCCTGGTGAATAATAATCTGCGCATTAGGAAATTCATCATGCAGATTATCTTCAACCAGTTCGGTCAGCTCATGAGCGGCAGATAAAGGCAGCTCCCCATCAAGTTCAAGATGAAACTCAAACATATAAACGCCCCCCAAATCACGCGTACGCAAGTCATGAATTCCCTTGCTGAACGGCAGCGCCATAACGATTTCGCACACTTTCTTACGAACATCAGCCCCAAGCTCGGCATCCATAAGAATAGAAATAGCTTTTGCCGCCAACTTATAAGCATTAAACAACAAATAAGCCGCAACAACACAAGCCGTTAAAGTATCAATCCACGAAAATCCCAACCACGAAACCAAAAGCAACGTCACAATAATCGCAATATTTGTCGCAACATCGACGGTATAATGCTCAGAATCAGCTTCTATCGCTAAAGACTTTGTCTTTTTAGCCACACATTTTTGAAACGCAATAAGAAAAAGCGTCGCCAACAAGCTGATAATCATAACCACCAAACCGGCACCCATTTTTTCAAGCGGAGCCGGAGAAAACAAACGACAAATACCATCATAAAGAACAAACACGCCCGAACCGGCAATAAAAGCAGCCTGCACCAAAGCACTGATTGCTTCTGCCTTACCAAAGCCATAACGATGCCGATAAGATGCCGGCAAAGAAGAAACTTTAACCGCAACAAATGTAATCGAAGAAGCAAATATATCTGCCAAGCTATCAATCAAAGAAGAAAGAATAGCCAACGATCCGGTATAAATCGCGGCAAATAACTTCATAACGGTCAACAATACAGACAAAGCAACGCTTGCCGCCGTTGCTGCCTGTTTAAGTCTTTCATTCTGAGATTTTTTTCCGTTTAAGGACATAATCAATTTTCTCCACATCTTGAGCTAAAACTTGATAAAAACGGTTATTAGCACAAGCTGCAAAATTTTTCAAATGATTATTTCCGCCATCGTTTATAACTTTATATTGAAGAACAGACTTATCACCGGCCTTATAAAAATCCAACTGAACCTTAATTCCTTTTTCACCATTAAGCACCAGACTAAAATCAGAAACCAGATTTTCCGGCTTTTCGATTTGCTTTTCCAAATAAGAGTTCAAAAGCTCCTTCATCAGCATAGAGATTCTGTCTGGTTCTCTCACATCATTATATGACTGCAATCGCCCAAATCGCAAATTCCATAATGTATCATAGGTCCAATCCTGCCAGTTAGGTTGAATATCAATCAGGTCAATGGCCGCCAGCCAAACCTGAAAGCGATCATCAAATTTGATATAAGCCGCACGCTGCCCACGCCCAATATCAATATCATATTTTCCAACCTCAAAAGCCACAACATTTTCTCCATCAGATGTCTGCAACTCGATTCTGATATTCGGAGAAGAAGCATCTTCAATCGGACTAAGGCCAAATTTATAAAGCAAAGCCGCATCAGCCGTTTTTTTCTCATAAAAACGAGCATTAAGCAAAGCCGAAAGCAAGCTGCGAATACGCTCCTGATAAACAGGAACGTCTGCCGGATTATCAAGCATCCAAATTCCATCTTCTTTAGCAAACTTCAGTTGCGCATCATGGCTTGTCAACACCACCCTATCAACCAAATTAACTTGCTCTGCCAAGTTCGGAAAAACCAACTTATCTTCATAATCCGCCAATGGGCTCTTATCCGCCTGATATACGGAATAAATACCTATCCCCAACAGCAAAATTGACAATAGCGCTAACTTTCGTGCTGCCGAATTAAGCACTAATTTTTGAGATAAAACAACTTTCTTAACACGACCGCGACGCAACAAAACGCCACCTCCGATAAATATAAGAAGCAGAGGCACAGCATAAATATTGATAAATTTCACCCATAAATTAACCGCTTTAATATCTTGGTTAAACGAAAGCTTCAAGAAACTAAGCTCAGCACGCAAATCATCAAGTTTATGCCGAATATTTGCAATAATCGCCAACTCATCCGGCGTAAAATTCACTCTCTCTTCAAAATCGCGTTTGTTCCACACATTTTGAATCTGCTGCTTAGAAAGGTTTATTTTTTGAACAATTTCAGCTTCTTTAAGACGAGTGGATCTCTCATTATTTTTGCGCTTCTTTTCAATTTCCTCAAACGGACGTTTAAGCTCTGACTTTCCGCGTACACCGGCCAGTGTCTCACCGCTGGTCAGTTCCTCCAAAGCATTAAGCACAAAATTAGCATTATCCAGCAGCGGCACAAGATATTTCGTATTTAATACCGTCTTCTGAATAGCCCAAAAATTATCATAAAGCATATCCGTATCTGCTACGGCAATCAGCTCAAACGGCATTGACCTATCCAAGCTTGAAACCTTTGCCGCCAAAACCTTAGCCTTATCATCAGGAGCAAACTTCTGCAAAATAACTTCCGGCGGAAAACTTTCCTGCGCAGCAAAAGCCGGAATCACCTCAGATTGCATACTGGCAGTCAACAGCGGCACAAACTCGATTCTTGAAGCTGCAGCAACAAGCGGCTCAACCGTCGTTGCCGAAGCCATCATAATCTCTTTAAGATTTTGCGTAATCGGCTCATAGCGATTAAGATTATTTCCTTTAAGAATAAACTGAAGCAAATCTTGCGTAAAACTAGGATTCGTCTTGTAGTTATCCGTCACATCAACCAAAATGGAGTTATCCAAATCAGCAACCACCGCCTCGGTATGGAACTGGATTCCCCAGAGCTTAGTTAAACCACCAAAATCAGAGGCAAGCAAATCATTATTAATCGGAGAATAGATTCTCTCTGCTTCAGCCGCCACATCGGCAAAGACCAAAAGCTTTCCGCCACCAAGCGTATATTCCTCGATTTTTGCCACCATTTCGGGTGTTAAGTCACGCGGATGCACAATCATCAAAACATCAAGATTACTAATATCTTCGGGCTTAGTAACATGAACAACATTAAAAAATTCTTTTATCTGAGACACAATCTCCCATTGCTGAGAAACCTGCGTATCCGACTGTAACGTATCAAACATAGTCAACGAGGTTAAAATACCAACAGTCTTTTTAAGGTGATTAAGGGCAAATATTTTTTCAATAATATCTTGCTCCAAATACATTTGCCGTTCCGGCGCAAAGAACGGAATCACCTGATGATTATCCACATCATCTGTCAAAACCAAACCAAAAAACGTGTTTTGTGAGGCATCAATCACCGGCATCGGCAAAAGCCCTGCAGCAATAGCTTGATCTTCTTTTTCGCTAAACACTTCGGGATAATAAATCTGATAAGAAAACTGCCCGTCTGATAAACGTGATATCTCGGCTAACAACGAGCGCACACGATCAAACATCTGTCGCACAGCCGGATTCCGCTCTTCCAAAAGGCGAGAATAATAGAGTTTGGCAATAATCGGCCTTTTAAGATTTTCTGCAATTCTTTTACTGGTATCAGACAGCGTAAAAACCTTCTCTTGTGTAAAGTCCAAACGCAAACTTCTGAGCCAATTATTAGCCCACAGATTAAGCCCCGAAAATCCCAAAATCATAAAAATAAAAATAAAGATATAATACCGACGAGAAGCCGAGTTAATCAGCACGGATGTTCCCGATGTCTTGAAGCTCACAACCAAAACCGTTGTAAAATTAAACAACAATATAAGAGATGTAAAAAAGATAACATCACGCAGCTCAATAAGACCGGCACTCATCGTGCTAAAATGGGTCAAAAAGCTAAAAGATGCAATCATATCAATCAAAGACAACGGCGCAAACAAGCGGAAAAACGCTAACACATATTCCAAGCCGGAAAGAAAGAACAACAGATTCGCCACCACGGCCAAAACCAATGCAACAACCTGATTCTTTGTCAAAGCCGACATTAACTGCGAGATAGAGAGCATACATCCTGCCAAAACAAAGCTGGCCAAATACCCGACCGCAATAACCTGATTATCCGGCGCCCCCAAAACATTCACCGTAATCCAAAACGGAAAAGTCAACGCCAAAGCCAGTCCGGCAAAAATCCATGCTGCAAAAAACTTTCCCCACACAAGTTGAGAAACCGACACCGGCATCGTCACAATCTGCACCACAGTTTTGTTGCGAAATTCTTCTGCCCACGAGCGCATGGAAATACCGGAGATAAATAACAAATAAAGCCACGGCTGATAAGCAAACATCGGCAAAAGGTCTGCTTGCCCACGTTCAAAAAAATGTCCGAAATATAAGGCAAAAGACCCGTTTAATAACAAAAAAGCAATAAGATAAACATAAGCCAACGGAGAGATGAAATAGCGAATAAGTTCGTTCTTAACAATAACCTTCAAAGAATTCATATCAAGCCTCTTCATCACTGGTAGTAAGATTAACAAAGGCCGAAGCCAAATCTTTTGACTTTGCCTGTTTCAAAACATCAGACAGCGTACCGTCGGCCAAAATCTGCCCTTTGTTGATAAGCAAAATTCGATTACAAAGTGTTTCAGCCTCTTCAAGCAAATGGGTTGAGATTAAAATCGTCTTGGTCTTGCCCATTTCTGAGATTAAAGATCGAATATGCACTTTCTGATTCGGATCCAAACCATCAGTCGGCTCATCTAGTAACAAGATTGGCGGATTTGATAAAATACTTTGAGCAAAGCCCACACGCCGCAAATAACCTTTAGAAAGTGTCTCAATTTTTTGCGGCAAAACCGACACGATTTTTGCTGTTCCAGCAGCCTTAGCAACAGCCTCTTTCACGTTTTCAAGCCCACGCAGCTCAGCCATATAAGTCAAAAACCGCGCCACTGACAGATCAGGATACATCGGCGCACCTTCAGCCAAAAAACCGATATTTTCTTTTCCCCACAACGGATTTTGAGCAATATCTTTTTCCAAAACCTGTATTGTGCCGGAGCTCGGAGACAAATAACCGGAAATCATATTCATCAAAGTAGATTTTCCGGCTCCGTTTGGCCCGAGCAAAGCGATAATTTCACCTTTTTCTGCCTTAAAAGACAAATTTTTAACTGCCTCTAAGGAACCAAAATTTTTACACAAATTTTCAACTTCCAGCATAAAAGGCATAGCTTCTCCTCAGACTAAAATTTAGAAAACTCATAAAGTGCAATAGCCGCCGCTGTTGAAACATTAAGACTTTCAACTTTAGGATTCATAACAAGCTTAACGGTTTGATCGCAGTTTTCCTCGACCAAACGACGCATTCCTTTTCCTTCGCTGCCCATAATCAAAGCAATTTTTCCAGACTTATTGACCTTATCAAGCGTCACCTCAGCATACCCATCTAATCCCAAACACCAAAATCCGGCTTTTTTAAGAGCATCAATGACGCGAGAAAGATTCGTCACACGAGAAATCGGCAAAAACTCAATCGTTCCGGCACTGGCCTTTGCCATCGCACCGCTTTCTTGCGGAGAATTTTTATCTTGCACCACTAAAGCCGAAACCGAAAAAGCAGCACAAGAACGAATAATAGCCCCAACATTTTGCGGATCAGTCACTTGATCCAAAATCAGGATTCGCGCATTATCAATCTGCTCTGTTTGAGCAATAACATCTTCCAACGCAACCGATTCTAAAGGCTCTACCGAAGCAGCCACACCTTGATGAACGGCTTCTTTGGGCAACAGCTTATCAAACTCTTTGCGTTCAACAATTTTCAGCAAAGAAGCATCTCGCCCCGCTTTAGCAAGCAAAGACTTAACTTCTGACACCACATCTGCCGTCGCAAAAACTTGATGAAAAATGCGATTCGGATTCGCAACAGCCTGAAAGACCGGATGTTTTCCATAAAGAAGAATCCCTTTAGCAGGATTCGCAGATTTCTGAGCGGCATTATAAAATTTACGAGCCATAAAAACCTCAACAGCAAACTATTGTTAAAATCAAAGACATAATAGCATAACCCCGCAAAAATAAAACAATTATTAAAAGAAATTAAGAAATAAATAAAAAAATATATTGACAATCGCAGCAAAATGCTATTTAGTCTCTAAGCAGTGATTAAACAGAAAAGTAAGATCCTCTTACCCGATAGAAGTTAAATGGAGGGGTGGCAGAGCGGTCAAATGCAACGGACTGTAAATCCGTCGACTTCGGTCTACGAAAGTTCAAATCTTTCCCCCTCCACCATTTAATTCTCGGGCACTCTACGAAAGAGGCAGAAGCAAGCGGGTGTAGCTCAATGGTAGAGCAGAAGCCTTCCAAGCTTATGACGGGGGTTCGATTCCCCTCACCCGCTCCAATTTTCCCCCTTTCAATAACAGTCTTAACAACATAAACTTAGGATTTATAACATGGCAAAAGAGAAATTTGAGCGTAGCAAACCGCACTGCAATATCGGTACGATTGGCCACGTAGACCACGGAAAAACCACATTGACAGCAGCCATTACC
>CASFMW010000041.1 GCA_949295935.1 uncultured Pseudomonadota bacterium
GAGATAAACATAATACTTCTCCCAGTAGTTTGCCTTCACGACTCTAATATATCATATTTTTGCTAAGCATGCAACATGGATTTTAAAATAAGGCGGGAGAGTGGTGAAAAAAAAGACCTTACGAGAAGGTCTTTATAACAAACTTTAAGTTAGAGCTTAATATTTTATTTGTTTAATTTCTTTTGCCAAACCGGTGTTGTCATCAATATCAACCACGATTCCATAAACCGTACCGTTACTTTTGCATGGCACAAGGCGGTTTCCGGTATATCGGCGTGCAATGCGATTAACCGGCTCTTCGATTTCAAACCCCAAAACTGAGTCATAATTTCCACACATTCCAACATCGGTAATATAAGCTGTGCCTTGCCGCAACAGACGGTAATCCGATGTTGGCACATGGGTATGTGTTCCGGCAACGACAGATACTTTACCGTCAAAATAATATCCGAAGGAGAGTTTCTCAGATGTGGCTTCGGCATGGATATCAACCAAAATCGCATCAATATTTCGCCCGAGATTATAGCTTTTTAAGAGTTTTTCCAAAGCTTGCACGGGGCAGTCAACCGCTTCCATAAACAAACGTCCCAAAACCTGAACCAGCAAGATTTTTTTGCCGTTAGGCAGCACAAATTCTGCCCAGCCGCGACCGGGAAGATTTTCAGGATAATTAAGCGGACGAACGATTTTTTTGCAGTCATTAAGAAAGGGAATAATCTCTCTTTGCTGCCAAACATGGTTTCCGGTTGTCAAGCCGGTAACATCTTTATCTAAAAAGTCACGACAGATTCCGGGGGTAACCCCAAAGCCATGAGCAGCATTTTCAACATTAACGAAAATAGCATCGGGATTTAAGTCATTTTTTATTGTATTAATCTGGTTTAATAAGGCGTCGCGTCCGGCGCGTCCGACCACATCACCGCAATAAACAATACGCAATTTTTTTTTCTTTCCATTTAAAACAAGAAAATCCCGAATTAGGGATTTCCAAAAATAAGGTTAGTAAAACTTGAGAGGGCCCGTCACAGCCGTGCATGGTGTATTCAACACGAACCGCTGTCAACTAGGTGGGCACCATATAAACAAACCACGATTTGCTCAGAGACAGTTCCCTAAAATATAATGTTGGCTCGGAAGACTTACGGAAGTCACGAACCGGACAGCACCCTCTCCATATCTATACATTATAATGATTCGATTTTATTTGCAAGCTTTTTTATACGCTCAGCGATATCAAAAAGTTTTAAAGCTGCTTGCTTTTCAGCCTCAAGAATTTGTTTCTTGTCGACAGTATCAGGATTCGCCACCTGTGCCGCTTGCCCTTTTTTAAGTTCTGTCAATTCATCGGCGAGCAAAAGCCCCACCATGGCAAGCAGCAGATTTTCATTAACTTGTTGACCGCCAGTGGTTAAAAGCTTAGCTTTTTCATCAAGCAAACGAGAAAGCTGAAGAAGCCGAGCTTCTTGTCCGTCTTCACAGGCAACGGCATATTCACGAGAATTAATTACGATTGTTATTTGCGCCATCTTTATCCAATATCAAATTAAGTTTTTCAATAATTGATTCCATCGAGGAAAGAGCCTTTTCCGAAGATTTTTTAAGACTTTTAATACGTGTGTCTTTTTTAGCAATGTCAGCATCAAACTTTTCTCTTTCCGTAGCCAAAGCCTTTTGCTTGGCGTCAACAGCACTATCCAACTCGATCAAAGCGTTGTTGAGAGCAGCATAGGCATCGTTTAATTCTAAAAAATCAAATTCGGTCACGATTTTACTTCCCATTCACGGATTCTTAGGGTATATTACCCACACAATGACTATATAATATAAAAATGAGAAGAAGTTTCAAGGCTGACAATAAAGATATGCCAAAGTTTATTTTATACATAACCGAACCGGACGATTCGCTATTAAAAAATACCAAAGCCGAATGCTTTTTACTGAATTCTTCTTTGCCGGAAGAATTTTGCCGCCGGTTTGTTCAAGAGGCACAATCACAAGATAAATTAGTTTTGGCTTACGGCGATCAAGCAGAAAAGTTGTGCGGACAATATCACTTTGACGGTATTTTGCTGGATTTAAGCAAAAATGAAAATCCGACAACAGAGGCCAAAAAACTAAGAGAAAAACACAAAAACCGGATTCTTGGCTTTATCAGTCGCAACCGCCGCCATGAGGCAATGATTTTGAGCGAAGCTGAGCCGGATTTCTTGGCTTTCAGGCTTTGGCAGCAAGGTGCGGATTCTGTAAAAGAGCTCATAAATTGGTATAATGAGCTGTTTTTAATACAGTCAGCCGTTTTTGCTGAGGAAAAAGACATTGACCTCACCAAGCTTGATGCAGATAATCTGATAATAAAATCATCGTGGTATAAAGATTTTAGTTGCGAAAATTAAAAGTTTAGATTACATTCTCAAAAAAATCACCGAATTTAACATTGTAAATATGGAGAAAAAGAATGAAACAGTTAGCAGGATCAATCAGAATTGGCTGGGTTATTGAATACAAAAATAAACCATGGACAATTACAAAAGCTCAACACATTAAACCAGGTAAAGGTGGCGCCTTCATGCAGGTTGAAATGAAGTCTGTTGAAGAAGGAACAAAAACCAACGAACGCTTCAGAACAGAAGACACTGTTGAAAAATTAATGGTTGAAGAAAAAGACTGCCAGTTTTTGTTTGAAGATGGCACCGGCTTAACCTTTATGGATAGCGAAACTTTTGATCAATTTACCTTGCCGGCAGATATCTTGGGCGATTCTCGTCCGTTTATGACCGATGGCATGGCTGTTATCATTAGCTTTATTGATGGTAAGCCGATTTCTGTTGAATTGCCGTTGCAAGTTGTTTGCACCATTGCTGAAACAGAGCCTGTGGTTAAAGGCCAAACCGCCGCTTCTTCTTATAAGCCGGCAATTTTGGATAATGGTGTTCGCGTTATGGTTCCGCCGTTTATCGGTGTGGGCGACAAAATTGTTGTCGGCACAGCTGAAGCCAACTATGTAGAAAGAGCAAAATAATAACAGGGCAGGGAATAATGTCTTATTTATCACCGAACTTAACCAATCTGATTGCGGCAGTTAAAAAAGCATCGCAGTCATTGACCAGAGATTTCAGCGAGATAGAAAAGCTGCAGTCTTCGGTGAAGGATTATCGCACCTTTGTGATAAACGGATATAATAAAGCCGAGCGCACATTAAAAACAGAGCTGGCACGCCTTCGTCCAAACTTTGCTTTTGCCGAAGACGGAAAACCGCATCCGCAAGGGGGATATTTTGTAATTTCTGCTTTAAGTGGAATGACCAATTTTATTCATGCGATTCCATACCTGACAATGTCAGTTGCCATGTGTGAAAACGACACAACTTTGGCTGCCGTTATTTATAACCCTATATCAGACGAGCTGTTTTTTGCTGAAAAAGGTATGGGAGCTTATAAAGAAGGTTTCCGCAGTCACGAGCGCTTGAGAGTATCATCTCGCAAAGAGCTTTCAGAAGCTGTTGTCTTCACAGAATCTGCGCATCGTGCAGAAAATCATGCCGAAGACAGCATTTTGTATAATAAACTTGCCTCCTCAACCGGAGCGGTCCGCATGTTAGGCGATTCGAATTTAAGTTTGGCATATGTTGCTGCCGGCAAGGCGGATGCTTTTGTTGCCAAAGGTCAGCAAGAAAATGACCTGACTGCCGGAATTATGCTCGTAAAAGAAGCCGGAGGATGTGTTTTTGATATCAATCAAAAAGACATTCGCACGGAAGATTTGTCGGCAGTTATCGCCTCTGGAGATATCATTGCGGTTAATGCAAATTTAAACAACAAGGTATATGATTTGCTCAATCGTTGATAAACTAACGGAACAGGAAGGAAAAGAGATGCTGAAAAAAACGGTAGCTTTAGGGGTTTGTGCAATAAGCTTAATGATCGGAACGTCATCAGGGCATGCAGAAGAAAATGTCGTGATAGATATGTCTGTATTGGACAGCTTGGGCGCACCGTCATCTGCTGCTATATCAAGTTCAAAACCTCTTTTCCCGACTGTTAAGAAAAAGACAGCCAAGCCGAAAGCTAAGGTGAAAAAAGCCAAAGCAGTTAAGGCGCCTAAGGTAAAGGTTGAAACTCCGAAACCCGAGGTTGTCGCTCCTGAGGTAAAGGTTGAGGCTCCGAAACCCGAGGTTGTCGCTCCTGAGGTAAAGGTTGAGGCTCAGAAACCCGAGGTTGTCGCTCCTGAAGTAAAGGTTGAGGCTCCGAAACCCGAGGTTGTCGCTCCTGAAGTAAAGGTTGAGGCTTCGAAACCCGAGGTCGTTGCACCTGAGGTAAAGATTGAAACTCCGAAAAGAGAAGTTGTTATATCTCAGCCACAAGCAAACCAAGCTTCTCAAACAGGTATTATAACTTTTGCTTCGGATCAAAGTGATTTGAATGATGCTCAAAAGAAAATCATAGATGATACTTTGGCTTCTTTCCAAAACCCCAAGGTCAACAAGATGTCTATAATCTCTTATAGCATTTCAGGTGGCGAAAATGTTTTCCAAAACAAACGAATCAGTTTGAATCGTGCGGTTAATACGCGTAGTTATCTTCTGGAAAAAGGCTATAAAAACTTTAGCATAAAGATAATAAATGTTGAAGCTGACGATGACAGAATCAACACAGTTTCACTCTCGGAACTAAAAAAATAGATAAAAATACAAAAAATTAAAAAAAAAGCTTGCGTTTATCAAGAGTCTAATGTATAAGAGCACTAACTTTGAATGTAAGTTTTAAATTTTTGGAGAAAAAGAATGAAAAAAGGTATTCATCCTGATTATCACGAAATTACCTATGTGATGACAGATGGCACAGAATGCAAGACAAGAAGTACTTGGGGCAAAGCTGGCGATAAAATGAATCTTGAAATTGATCCGAAATCTCATCCGGCATGGACAGGTGTTCACCGCATGGTTGATACCGGTGGTCAAGTTTCTAAATTCAACAGCAAATTTGCTGCTTTTGGTTTGAAAACTGATACTTCTAAATAAGCTTGCGAAATAATTTAAGCTTTATTAACCTGAACTTGATAAAATAAGTTCAGGTTTTTTTGTTTTCGGGAAAAAGCAATGGTAGATATTACGCACTACGAAGTATACGTAGACAGAGGAAATGGCTGGAAGTTGGAAGAAAGATTTCCTGAGGAACAACACGATTCCGCCATCAAATTTGCCCATGAATTAGAGCATGATAATGTGTCTGTCAAATTGATAAGAGAAAAATTCAATGTCATGGATAACAATTATCAAGAAACGGTAGAATTTGTAAACATCGTTGAAAAAAAAGGCAAGAAAAAGGCGCGAGGAGAAAGCAGCAATTTTTTCAGCAAAGACAATAGCGATAAAAATGATGAATTTAACGAGGTAAACAGCATATACTCTGCCGTTGAAGAGCAAACAAACTCTCTCAAAAACATTGCAATGGCAGTGGTTAAACTGATATTGATAATCATATTCAGCTTGCTGTTTGCTAATTTGGTTGTAACCCTGTCGCTTCCGCTGGTTGATGAAACTATGCCGGAAGAATCAGCCAAAACAATATTGTTTTTGTTTTTCTTTGGGCTGTTTTTAATTGTTGCCGTCCCGTTAATATTAAAAAAAGTTCCTTGGCAAGTTTTTGGTTTGCGTCGTCGCCGCAAAAAAATAATTCCCGAGAAAAAATTTTTAAGCAAAGCAGATGCAATTGTTCGACTTTATAATCTAAATTCTGGAATGGCCGCTGACGTAGTTCCGTCCTTTCCGGAAGCAGATATGAAGTATAAGCGCAAAATTGTAGAATTTTTAAGCCAAATGATAGCGCATATGGATAGCCGCATTTCAATCTCAGATGATTTCAACCGTCTTGGCTTGAGGTTCTTGGTCTATGGAGCCTGTATGGAGCTTGCTCGGTATAACAAACTAAATATCGCGCAGGCAAATTCATTATTGCATGAGGCTTTTAGCATAATTGACGGAAAAGAAGCAAATGTTGCGGCATTTTATGAGGCAAAGAACACCTATCAAGATATAAAAGTTGCGGTATTTCTAACCGGTGTCGGAGCATATTTAATGTCGCAAAAAATACATGGAGAAGATTTTGATTGGGACTTATTGCGCATAACTTTCGGCAAATGGAGCAAACTCAACAATATCACATACCAACAGAAAAAAAAGGAAGAAACACAAAAACAACAAAAACCGGTTGTAAAAGAAGAAAAAACTTATGCCAATGGTCTGGTTAATGTATATCTCAGAATCCTATACAACGGCAATGATAAAAATCCTCAGGAATATTCTACCTCAATACATGAAGGTGTTTTGAATATCATAAACAATCTGGCCGGAAAATATAACGGGTCAGTAGTATCTGACGAAAAAACATTAATCTCTGTTCAGTTTTCTAATATAGCGCAAGGAGCCAAATGCGCAGAAGAAATTTTAGGTGATGCCAAAAATTATGTTGAAGAATTGGCGGATGAAAACCTGATTGTAGCAGAAAGAGTAGTATTGATAGAAGCCAAAGCCGATGAACTTGAGAGCAAAGAAGACTTTATTGAAGATTTAATCTCCCAAACTTATGATGGAGAGATTATTATGGATGAAAGCATTTCAAAAGTTCTGTCTGCACAAGGATTTGATATTGAGGACTTAGGTGTAAAAAAACTAGAAAAAACAGGACAGTCAGTAAGTCTTCATAAACTAAAACTATAACATGTCAGAAAACATTTGCACAGCGACTGATTTTGTGATAAACTAAAAAAGTTAGGAGCATAGAGGGAGAAAAGCAATGGCGCTTACAATTCCAAGCAGTACAAACGTAGATGATAGCGGTGTTAGCCACTGGGAAAAGAGCATAACGGACGTCAATGATGTTGATGAAACCTTTGCTAATGCCCGTGACTTAGGCTATATGCGCTTGAACTATGCCCGAATCAGCACGGTTGGCAAATTGGCCAATAATGATACCTTGGATATGTATAAAATTCAGGTCCAGTCAAATGGTAAGCTCAGCATATCATTACGAAGTGGTGCAAGCGAGGACGAAAACGTTCTTGATTTATCCGAATATCAAGCCAAACTCGATGAATTGAAAAAATTAACAGACCCAGAGGGCTATGCCAAAGAGCAGGAAGAAAAAGCCAAAGAGGCCGCCAAATATGGCTTGCTTGGAGAAAATGGCGAAGGTCTGCAAATACAGGTTTATACTTATAAAAACGGAAAAGAAGTTTTAATTGCCGATTCGACAGCAGAAGAAGGCAGCGACGAACATATTGCCATGGAACAACTTCTTAACGGTGAATATAAAGCTAAAAAAGGCGATTTTTACATCAAAATCAGCCGCACGGAAGATTATGACGCCAACAAAGATTTAGCTTACGTAATGCAAATAAAACAAGGTGAAAACTATAAGCACGACTATGTCACTACAGAAAGCATGTCTGAAGACAGTAAAAATAAAACCACCAGCCATGTCCCGATGATTAGCACCAGTGCAACAGGCTCTCTGTCCGCGGTAAATGCCTTGGAAATACAGGCGACAAGATATCAGGGTGCTGCTGATATGTTGGCCAATGGATACCTTAATTTGGCTCGAATATATCAAAATAATAGTAAATATTAAGCTTAAAGTTAAAAAAATAACTTGTATAATCATAAAACATTCACTATTCTTTAAGGCAATAGTGAATGTTTTTTTATGCAAAAAAGAAAGGAAGAAAAATGACAGCACCATTAATGCCAAAAGCCACGGCAGTATGGCTGGTAGAAAACACGACGCTGAGCTTTATACAGATTGCAGATTTTTGCGAATTGCATGAGTTGGAAATACAAGCAATTGCTGATGGAGATGTTGCTTTTAATATCATGGGCATATCTCCGGTTGATACAAACCAATTAACTTGGGAAGAAATCAAACGCTGTGAGGCTGATGGAAGCGCACGCTTGCAGGCAAATAAAATGGAACTCAATGTCCGTGAAAAAAATGCCAAAGCCAAAAAGGTTTTGTCACCGTCACAAAGAAATGATAAGCCCAATGCCGTTGCTTGGATTCTTAAAAATTGTCCCGAGTTAACGGATGCCCAAATTTGCAAACTCGTCGGCACAACCAAACCAACGATTGAAGCAATCAGAAACGGCACACACAGAGATTCTGCCGTTATTCGCCCAAAAAATCCGGTAGCAATTGGTCTTTGCTCTGAAAAAGATTTGGAAAAAGCCATAAATACCAATAAGGCAAAAGCTGAGGCTCTGGCTGCAAGAGAGGCCAAAGCCGCAGAAATTGCTGAGAAAAAGGCTGAAAAGAAAAAACAGCAAAAAGCAAAGGCAAGAGCTCAAAAAGCTAAAGCCGCAAAAAAAGAAAAGAAAAAAGCTGAAAAATAAAACTAAAAACCTGAGTTAAATGCTCAGGTTTTTTTCTGTAAAGAATAAATATTAATCCATAATTTACAAAGAATTGCTAACCTGCAAAAAAGAGATAAAAGATAAAGGAAAAAACGATGACATTTAATATTTCTGAATTCATTCGCGTAAACCGTGTTTATTTCATTTGGGCAGTGTTTATGGGACTGCTGTATTTATTCAGAAATATGTTTGGATTGGTCTTTATCACATTTATCATGTGCTTTATTGTTTCAGGTGTAACCCATTGGATTCGTCGTAAATATCACATAAATCGCAGATTCTTGGTCGTGTGCTTTTATCTGTTGTTTTTGTTTGGTGTAACCGCTTTTTTGGCTTATATTCCTTCTCGTATCTTGTCTGAGACAATCAACTTTACGGAGCAGCTTCCGCAAAGCATGAGCTCCGTAAAAAATTGGATGAACAATAATTTGAGTACAAACGAATTTATTGCGCCGCTTTTACCTCAGATAAAAGAGGCACTTTTTCCTGAGAGTTTAGTCGTCAGCGCCTGGAATGCCGTCAGCTCTGCACTGGAACAAGGAATTCATTATATCGGCTGGTTCTTCCTTGCGATGTTGTTTAGCTTTTTGATAATGTATGACTTACCGATATTGTCCCGTGGGGTCAGAAGATTACGTTTTACAAGATTAGCAGAATCATATCGCGAAACTTCTGATAGTATTATCCTTTTTGCCAAGGTTGTCGGTGAAAATTTTCGCGCTCAGTTAATGATATCTGCAGTAAACACAATACTGACGGCCTTTTTCTTGCATCTGATGGGAGTAAAGGCGATAGTGTTATTATGCACAATCGTTTTCATGTGTGGACTGATACCAGTTTTGGGAATGTGGATTTCATCAGTTCCGGTAATTTTAATGGCGGTCAATAGTGGAGGCATGGAGCTTGGCTTTTGGGCGCTGATGATGATAATTTTCATTCATACACTAGAGGCTTATGTCTTGAACCCAAGAATAGTTTCGTCAGTCATGCATATCAATCCGGTTATGACATTAATTATTTTATACATTGCTCATAGTATGATAGGTCTGTGGGGAATGTTACTCGGAGTTCCGATCGCGGTATATATTTATCGCAAAATCAGCCGACCGGCATTGAGTTAAAAGTTATTTAACGACAAAGGCCGAATTTGAGTTCATCTTTTTCAAATCCTCTTCAAGCGTTTTGTTGAAGGGGATTTTTCCTGTCTGCCCGATAACAGCAAGGTCTTTGAGATAGTCATCATATTTTTCTTTATAATCAGGATGCTGTTGTTCATCAAAAATAGGAGTGTTATCAGAAAAACTGTCTTGGGTTAAAAGTTCATCTTCTTGTGTGAGTACTACGCTTTGCTTATTATCATCGGCAGAGAGTTTTTTTATTGTATTATAAATTGCCTGAGAAGGCACAATCGGTGGCAGTTTTTCTTGATAATCAAGCTCATTTTCGGGAATAAAAAACGCCGGCTTAAGCTTTTTGCGCAAATATTGCGAATGAGCCATCGTCACACAGCCACATATAAGCGCAGCCGCAATAAAAATTTTAGAAAAATGCATTAGCGTAACCCAAAATTAAGAATATTCATTTAGGGTAAGATACATGAAAAAACTTTTTTTTGTATTAACATTTATCTTAATTTCGTTTCGAGCAGGGGCATCAGACGTTTGCTCTGAATATACGATCGCGCCTGAAATCAAGTTTACCAGCTCATATGGCAAACTTCGATACGATAGAACAAAGAGCAAAATAGAACTTACCCGCGAAGGTGAAGAATACGGCATTGTCGAACAGGGACTTTTTGCCTCAGGCTTGGCATTAGTAAGCGTGACTCATAAAGTTTCGGCAAACACGATAAGTATGAGAAACAAGGCCGGTACTTATTGCGTTTTGCCGGTTGATATAGATGTTTTTGTCGGCTATCAAGATCCGGTGATATATTTATCTCATGAGCTAGAATATGGCACTTGTGAATATAATGTCGTGTTGCGACATGAGCAAACACACCAACAAATAAATGCTGCGGCGCTCAGATACTTTTTGCCTAAGTTAAAAGAAAGCATCGAGGCAATTATAAAAAACACGCCGGCGATTGAGATAAAAAACAAAAGAGACGGCGACAGAGCGACACAGGACCTGATAAAAGCCTACATGCGGCAGATGGAACCGCTGGTAGATTTTTTCAAGAAAGAGCTTCTGCGTGAGCAGAAAAAACTTGATAATCACAAAAACTATCAAATGGAAGGCGATTTATGCCGCCGCTTTCATGAAGAGCATGACTAGGCAATAGCGCAGTCAGTAAGCAGCCTAGGAAAATCATCAAGAAAAGCTTCAATTCCCTTATAAGCAGCATCAATATAGGTCTTATCTTTGGCAGAGTTTTGATTATAAAAGATTCTCACGGTTGTCATGCCGATTTCTTTAGCAAACTCAAGGTTGGAATAACTATCATCAACAAAAATACAGTCATCTGGATTAACCTTAATCCGCTCACAAAGCTTGCGATAAACATCGGCATTTTCATTTTTTTTGTAACAGTCAAAATCCTCAACCGAATAAAAACGGTCTTTGAAAAAATCATAAAGCCCGATATGGCGCAAAATTTTTTCGCAAACACTACGGGAGCTTGTCGAAAAAATAAATTGATTAATTGGAAGATTTTCGAGTTTTTCGAGCATGCCTTCATAAGGAACGATAGGAGAAATCGGCTTGCGGTTATGATAAGCCACAAACATGTCTTTGGGAGAGATACCATAGTCGCGCACAAAAACTTCACCACCATCACGATAAGTTGCATAAGATTCTTTAACCTTAGCCTTCGCCTCTTCAAAAGTCAGCGGCAGATGAAAGTCTTCAATAGCAGCAACTGCCGTAGCTTCGTCGAGCATATCGGCAAATTCCGGCGTAATACGATAGAGTGTATTATCAAGATCCCAAATAACATTATGTTTGCAAAAATCAGCCAAGACGAACTCCATAAAAAAATATAATCAACCAAATTAATTTAGCGCCAAAAGTTTTATTCGTCAACACCGTAAATTTTAGATGGGATTTTTTCACCACACACCCACCTCAAAAATTAAATATACTTGAAATCATGATAAAATTATGCTATAATCGAGTCGTGAAGGCAAGCTATGAAAGGTAATATTATGTTGAATTCGC
>CASFMW010000042.1 GCA_949295935.1 uncultured Pseudomonadota bacterium
CATTTTTGCCCATCACCGGCAGAAGCATCATCTTCAACATATTCCCATTTTTGCCCATCACCGGCAGAAGCATCATCTTCAACATATTCCCATTTTTGCTCGTCAGCGGTAGAACCGTTATCTTCAACATACGCCCATTCTTGTTCATTGTTATTAGAAGTGTTTTCGTCGATGTAATTAGAATTCTGTTCATTTTGAGTCAGGTCGTTATTTTCTCGAATATCAGATGACATTTCAAGGTTTTTATTGTCAGCAGGAAAATAATCAAGATAATCGGCTTTCGTGGCTTCATGTTGAGAAGAATCATCGTTTAATTTAGATGTCCAATCTAACGATTGAGAAAAACTAGTTTGATTTTCATTAATAGAATTTTGATAATTAGAAACTGTTAAAGCTAAGTCATCAGAAAGCTCATCGTTCTTTTTTCTCTTCTTTTTCTTCTTCTTTTTCTTAGATGGATTTTCGCCAAGACTTAACAAAGCATCAGCCATCATACTAATATCAGATACATTAGAAGGCATATTAGATTGTTCATTATCTTTATTATATAGATAAGTATCTTCATTGCTTTTTTTTACAAAATTTCTTAAATCTTTAGAATTTGAAAGTAATGCTTTTTGAATAGAAAGCTGCATTTCTAAAATTTTTGAACTTTCTTTTTGAAATGAATCAATTGCATGATGATACATTTCCATTGAAGATAAATTTGTTTCTTTCAGGACGGTCGACATTACATTTCCGAGAGCGTCAGATTGTCTCTGGGAAAATTCTTTAAACATATTTGTTTGTTTCTCAACAATATTATCAATAATGGATTCGACATCAACACTTGGTTGAACGATTGTCTGTACGCCATCTTCACTTATGCGAGAAACATTAACCAACTTAAGAGCGTCGATAAGTTCGGCATTAGCTTTTCTGTTGGCTTCTGCATTTTTTTCAATAACATTAGCCAAGGCATCAGCAATTTCTTTGCCGGAAGAAGAGCTACCTTTATCATTAATAATTTGAGCCAGTTTAATTTGCGATTCGCTAATAATTTTTGCTAAGTCTTCGGTATTTTTCTTTTGGTTTTGCTGGGTGGTTGCAAGAAACTTATCAACAATCTGCTCAATGCTATCCTTAAATTCAGGACTGGGCGAAACAACCAAAGATTCGGGAAAAGAAACACTTCCTCCTCTGGCAACTTTATTTTCAATAGCTTTTTGAATGCTTTCAAGAACAGATGGGTTAAGATTTTTAAGGTCAATTTCTTGGGTGGAAACAGACTTTTCTAAATCTCTTTTCATTGCATCAAATTTCTGGTTTAGCTCGTCAGATAATCTTCTGATTTCAACCTGAGAAATCGCCGGTGATGCTGTCGAAACTTTAGATTGAGCCTCCGCCAAAGCATTTGCTAAAATTTTAGCCTGAGAAATATCATTGTTAAAACGAGAAGATTGTGTTTCTGATTCCGGAGCAGGGGCGCTTCCATTGTCAGAAACTTCCATACCGGCTTTAAGTTCAAGTTCATTAACAAATTCATGAAGAACTGAACCTCCCGGAAGCTGAGAAAAAGCTCTTTTTATCGATAACGGCAGATTAACCAAAGTTTCTTCAAATTCTTTTCTTTTGTGCTGTGAAAAAATGTGAAGTTGTCTAAAAATATTTAAATAGCGCTGAGCAACCACAATGGGGGCTTCTTCTCCATGGTGTCTGTTGTAAATCTGTGTAAAATCCGCATTTTTTTCTAAATCACCCTCAGCCAATTTTTTTTCGCTCTATAAAATTCTGTATCAATTATGGGACAATAATAGTGCAATCTCGTAAATTACAGGTTAATAAAAACAAAAAAACTCCGCTTTGGCGGAGTTTTTTCAAAAATTATCTTTATTAAAGATAAATTGCAACAACCTTATGAGCCTTAGTCAGATCATCATTGCCAATTTTAATGCGTTCATCAGGATTCCAACGCAAGCCATAAAGCTCGCCATTTTCATCTTCGCGAATGCTTAGAATTTTAGCTTCATTTTCGTTGGTGTAATAAATCGCAATATCACCAACGCTGACAACATCATTCGGGTTAGCAAACAAGACAGATCTTGTCGGCAACAATGTACCCAATCTTCTTGTAGAAAGGTTGACGGCATAAACATCTTTCTTTCCGACAAGCTGTGGCGGACAAGGAACTTTTTTGGTTTCGTTTTCAAAATCGATGATAACATCGCCATCTTTACCTGCTGTGCCATATACTGAAACTTTTTGAACTTCCTGAGTGGCACTAACAAAAGAAGAGATAGCACCTCTTGGTGTTGACAACAATTTATACTTTGAATCATTGCGTTGAATGATTTCTTCAAGCAAGCCTTTTTCATCAAGGCTTTTAATTTCTTCTTTAAGTTTTTCAGGCTCCATGCCAAGCGCTTTTGAAATATTTTTAAACTCTTTATCAGAAACTTCACGCTGGCCCATTTCGATACGATGATAAACAGACAAGGTCATATCGGAACCTTCAGCAACTTCAATTAAAGTAAGATTTTTTTCGTTGCGGATTTGACGCAAACCAGCACCAAGAGTCTTAAGACCACTTTTTTCATTGATCTTATTTCTTCTTTCCTGTTCGCGACGCCAAGATTGAACAACCTCAAGCTGAGAATTTTGTTCATTAACAAACAAATCCTGAAGAGGACAATCAAGAAACTCAGCCACTCTTACCAATTGTTCTTGATCAACTCTGCGATAACCTTTTTCGATTTTTGAAATAGCAGAAAGACTAACTGATAAATGGTCAGCAAGCTCTTGCATAGAGCGGCCACGCAGTCTTCTGTACATTCTTATTTGATTCGGGAAAATAATTTCTTCCATTTTGTTATACCTCGTCTGTTAATATAATAGCTATTCAAGCAATAACTGACTATATAATAATCTGAGAATATAAGAAATCAAGAAAATATAGTCCAAAAAAAGACAATATGTGTACAAATTAGAATTTTTTTATTTAAATCCAGAAAGAGGTTGAGGCGTCCCTTCATGAGCAACTTGGTTACCAAATTTCTGCAAATCATCATCTTTGAACAGAGTTTCATCAATAGGAACACTGTGAGCAACTTTTCCATTAGCATCAATAACTTTACCACTGGTTTCGTAATAGTATCTTGATGCAGAATATTTAGCATCATAAGAAGCTTCATCAATGGTGCCGTCTTTTTTATAACTATAACTTTCTTTGAGATTAAAAATACCATCAGAAGAGCGTTTGGTCGCTTTACCTCTAGAGTCGATTTCTTCCCAGCTGGTCATGGCCCGATTCCCTTTTTGATTAAAGGTCATGGACATAACAGAAGTTGATCCGTCAGAATTTTTCAACGTCACACTAAAGAACGAATTTCCATTTTCATCGACACCTTTATTAAAAGATTTTGATTTATAAGAATTATATTTTGTTGCAATGCCATAGTTAGCAAATCTTTCACGCATAAGCTGTTGCATAATAGCCTCTTGCGTTTCATCAGAAGAAAAGCCGGAGTTTTGCATAATATTATTGATCGCAACCTGATTCAAAGAACCATCGTCTTTGATTAATTTGTTGCCGGCAGCCGTAGTCATTTTAATTTTTTCTTGTTTATTTCCGTTTTTATCGGTCATTACAGATTTTTTAATATAACCATCGTTGGAAACAGAGGTGATTTTACCGTTTTTATGTTTTCTTTCTTTTGTATAGACCTCAGCGCCATTTTCATTTTTTGTCACCTTTTTAGTAACGGTTCGACCAAAAATAGTATTGTAAGAATAGCCATCTTGTGTTTGTGTAAATTTACGTCCCCAGCGGTTTGTATAAGAAACAGAGCCATCGGCATTAACTTTGCCTTTATTTGCAAATTGATTTTGTCGTTTGCTCATATGATTTTTATTTCTAGTCAACTTAAAGTCATTTATTTTTTCTGAAACCAGAGGCGAGGCAGCTTTTGTTGCCGCTTTTCCCTTGTCAAATCCCCATAAGGCAGCACCTTTAAGCCCACTATTTGCCATTGTTCCTACATTTTTTCCAATATTTCCGGGAGCTTTAAGTCCTCCTCCTGCTCCGATTCCACTTGCAAATTTATTTGCAAAAGATTGAGCTTCACCAAGGACCGCCCATGAAAGGAATAATGTAAAGACTATTTTCAAAAAGCTTAATGTCCACCACCCGATATTTTGTAAAATCGAAGAATAAGCCGTAGCATCATTAGTAAGTGTTTTATTAAAATTTTCTCCAATAGTAAGCTCAATGCTCATCAATAAAATAGAGATAACAATTGCTAAAAAGACAAACATAAACATAGCAGACATAAATGCTCCCCAGACCTTACCGACAAACATCTGTCTGGTGTATTTGAATGCATATGAGCCAATTGCAATAGGCAAGAACATCACAGATAAACAAAGTTGCAATAACGCATCAATCAAAAGCCACGGATAAATGAGCAACAATAAAAGCCCCATAATCCATATAGCAAGCCCGCTTAATACATACCCTAAATGAGGGATAAGAGGAATATGATGCCATGATTCTACAAAAAATCCAACACACATAGAGGTAGAGCCAAGAGCAATAGTATCTGCAAGCCTGTTTTGAAGGGCATCAATAACACAAACAATACTTGTGCCGATAGAAACGGGTAATCCTCCGTCGCTAACAATGCCTGAAAGGACATCTGTTCGACAAGTATTGCCTGATGTATCAGCCAAAACAATATTTGCAAGAGAAATTCCCGTCTCAAAAATTGGGGTTATAACAAGACTCATAAAGCCCACACTCGTTGTTCCTTGCAAAAGAAGAATAACAACAGTAACAACAAATAGCTGATTAAAAATTTCTTTCAGCATGTTTCTTGGATCTTTTGTTTCAAATGATGAAACATATTTTAGTATAAGAAATGCAAGCCAAATAGCAGTTCCAACTAAAACAAGAACAATTACACTACCAGCTAATGTATTATAGGCCATCTCAGCAAGCCTACTTGCAGTATTAAATAGAATTTTAAATATGTCACAGAAGAAACACGTATCAAAAGATGAACGATAAGAACTATATTTGCAGTCCCCGTCATTGGTGGAAGCCAATTCATTAGCAGCAGCTTGCCCACTAGAACCTTCCCAAGTCTGAGTTAAACTACTATCAGCAGGAATATATTCTGGAACATCTGCAGAAGCTTGACAAGCCTCCGGATTCGAAAGACAGTCACGGCATTGCCCAGGAGAATAACCTGATGTTGAAGTGTTTTCATAGAATCTATTAGATGATTGAGTTTCACATAACGATTGAATATCACTGCAAAATGGATCGAGAACAGTTCCCGATCCGACACCGCCATTTCCATCACGCATTTCAAAATGGAGGTGATCGCCATAAGCGTTTTCAATAATTTTTCCGCCAGAGCAAGAAGAGCCACCCACAGTTCCAATCTGCTGCCCTTTTTTTACTTGAGCCCCATTACCAACAGTAATAGATGCTAAATGCATGTAGATAGTCGTATAAAAATTATTAGACCCACTATTAACAATGTCAACTCCGTCAGATGATGAAGATGCTTTTGTATGAGTAAGAATAACAGTTCTTCCACCACCGCTAACACACATATTAACGGTAGCTATACCATCGGCAGCGGCAATGACAGGTGTTCCTTTTCCTGCAGCATAGTCAACACCATTGTGATTACGTTTGTTGCTCCAACCTGCATTTCGATAACACACATCTTCCGGAATACGAGCAACATTCCCAGCTACAGGCATAGTATTTAAACAGGTGTTTTGGTTTTGATTGCGTACACATTGAACACTAATATCATTGCGAGAAATTTGCCCATTAGGGCATTCTGTCGTATATTTTCCATTTGCAGAACTTGGAATGCAATTTGTATAACTACCGGCTAAAGAAAAAGAAGGGTACAACAAAACGCAACACCAGCAAAGCCAAAGCAAAACTAATGCTATTTTTTTGTTAAAATATGTTACATTACGTTGTTCCATTTTTTCCTTTTTTCCTAAGTATATTCAACAAATGTTGCCTAAAATTTAATAATTCTAAATTTTTACGAAGCACTGTTGTTACCGCCGCCGCCGTTTCCTCCGCCGCTGTTACCACTACCGTTGCGACCACTAGCAGAATTGTCTAGTTTGCCTGAACTATTTCCTCCAGATTTACCCGTTGGTTTGGGCTTATCTTTTGACTTCTTTATCAAAGAGCCTGTGCCTTGAACAGTTTTTCCTGCTGCTTGAGCGACATATCCACCACCTGCAACAACGGCCCCCACAGCCATAAGCGGCACACCGGCAATAGCACCCAACCCGCTAGAACTCATAGCCTTACCGGCCTGCATCAACCCTTTTCCTCCTTTGGTCATACCTTTGCCGGCAGCACTGACACCTTTACCGACTTGTTTAATGGCTTTTCCGCCTTGTTCTCGAGCTACATCTTTAGCATAACGTCCAGTCGCCATTACCGGACGTTTAGCCGCGTCAGTCATCATGGTAGCACCGCTATGCATCGGATTTGCACCGGATAGGATACCTCCGCTGAAGAACTTATTAACATAAGAGGTAATTGTTTTTGAAACCAATAAAAAGGCATAAACATAAGCAAACATAAGAATAAGGAAAAACGATCCGGTAATGTCAAAAGTCTCGGATACCCATTTAGAATCTCCGTTTTCGATTCTGCTATAAAATTCGGTAATATCACGCAAAGCCACACTGATAAGCGACATTCCATAAGTTGTGGTAATGACCAGAAAAGCAAAAATAGCTGCAGATTTTAGGATGGTTCTAATACAGGATATAACTTTGTCCGAGGTTGAGGAAAACGGCCATAATCCCATCGTTATCGGAAAGAGAATAATAGATATTCCGATTTTAAAAGACAAGTCAAGCAAATAATAACTGACGCCAAGCGTAAGCATAAATCCAAAAAACCAAATAATTGCACCACAAAGCCAAATCCAAATATCAGGAATTGTAATAGTAACAACCAACAAATCAAACCGCCAAGCTCCAGCATTAACAGAATGACAGGTAAGAGCATGTCCGATAACAAGATTTGTTGATACCACCCGATCAATACCCTCTGTTACCCCGATAATTTTGTTCATCACATCATTAGAAAAAAGACTTTCTCCTTCATAATTATATTTTCCGGATGCTTGCATTCCCAATGTATTATTAGCCCCTTCAATAATAGCTAATCCATAATCAGCACCGGTCGCCAAAACAGGATTTACAACATAATTAACAAAAGTATTTGTTCCTGAAACAATCACCACATAGGCAAATAAAACCTTAAAAAGTTGTTTAAGAAGTTGGTTAACAATTGAAATTGGCTCAACATTTGCCAAAGACGCTAAGTTTTTAAGAACAAAGAATGCTAACCACAGACAGGTGGCAAGCAACAATATTTTGACCCCAGCCTCAGAACAAAGAGCATAAGTTCTTCCTCCTACGGCCATAAATTGTTCCAAAAGAGTTCTTACAATAAGACAGGAATAACAAGAAGACTGATACTTTTCTTGCATGGTTGAAATTTTACAAGCAGCGTTACTTGCAGCAAACACATCGGAAGAGATTAAAATACAACCAAGCACAAAGAGACAAAATACAAAATATTTTTTGTATTTATAAAAAAAATCATATGTCAAAAGAGTTTTCTTCATGTTCTAATCCTCTTTTTGACGACCGGCAAGTTTATTCAAAGATTCACCTATTTTTCCGGTAACTGCATCATATTTGTTTTTAGCTTTTCGAATGACCGCAACTTTCATCAAAAGAGCGCCAATGCCTAAAGTTAGCTTAGAAAATACAAATTTTCCAATTACGGCCGTAAGTTTTCCTGCTTGTTTTTGGAAGCTATCGTTACCGGCATCGCCGATAAACTCACTTGTAAGGTCTTTTGCTATATTCATGGTTGAAACACACAAAAACGCCATAAGCAATAAGCAAATAAGAGCTACGCTAAACGATTTAAGATCAGCTTGATAAGCATGTTTATCTTGAATATTAAGACCAAGTTCAGGCATTTGAATAAAAGATTGCAAGGCTAATAAACAAACAGCAATTACAAAAGCAATCATCATCATATAGCCAGCGGAAGAAATCAAAGATGTAAATCCGTTACGAGTTAAGGAGCGTGTTTTTTGAAAAGCATAAGCCAACACCAAAAGAGGCATTAAAGACACCATAATCGTAAAGCGGAAAAGTGCATCAACCATATAGAAAATAAAAGCAATTTTCACAAACCAAAAGATACAATAAATAAGAAAGCCAACAAACATTGCCATAAAACCAGCCTGAGTTAAAGACTCTAGAACAGAGCTCATACCCAGACTAAGGCGGCTGTTTATGCTACAAGTCAAACAGGAAAGTAGCTGCAATGGAGCTTGAGGAAAGGATTCCCCATTTGAGTTTGGAGATAATTCACTAGCCGCACAAGCTATATTTGGCTCTATAGTTGTTTGCTCACCTAAAAACCAGACTTCCGAAGCCTTTCCTCCAGCATTAACGCCAACATTGAGCAATTCGCTCCCAAATTCTAAAAAGGCATAAAAAAGCGGAAAAATAACATGGTTTAGAACCCAAATAATATTGTCGGCGGAATTTGCTATCATTCCACACACACCACAAAGCATCAGTTGCTTTAGAATTTCGGTCCAAGTTTCTCCTATATTTTCTTCTTGAAAAGAGCTAACATGACGCAAAAGTCGAAAACTCAACCAAATGCAAAAAGCGAGCAACATCAGAGCCATAGAACCATCACAAATTTGTTTGTACATTCCCATAGCATAAACGCCCATCTGGTTGTACATCATCTCCAAAATGGAGCTTTGCCAACAGTTTTGTTGTTCAGCCGCAATGGATTCGGCTGTTTGCCCCTGAGAGTCTCCTAAAGGGTTGTTTTTTTTGGGGCCGTTACCACTTTCATCAGAGCATGCGGTCAATAATAGGCATACCGCTGCGACCATCAGCAACACGCGAAATATTTTGCCTATGTTGACCGACTTAAACATTATTTTGTTCTCCTCGGTTTAACAAATTTATTGTAGAAGTCACGTGCTTTTGAAGCTTTTTCTGCTTCTGATTTCAAATATTTTTCCATATCTGACAAGGCCGCCACTCTGGCAGTCATTTGTCTTTGATGCTCATTTAAATTATCAAGATGATTTTGAGCCGCTCTAAGTAGTATATTCAAATCATTGAGCTGCTGATTAGTATTAATTTGCGAATCATCAAGCTGTTTTCTCTGCTCAGCCATCTTATTTTTTAATTCGTTTATTTCTTTAAGTTTTTGCTCAATTTTATCTTTTCCTTTTTTTATCTCCTCCATAGCATTATTTTGTTCTTGCTGATTTTTGTTGAGACGATCATTGTGAGTCTTCTCAGAAATAGAATCTTCATAAATCTGCTGCCCACTTTTTGTATCTAAAGAGGATTTATTATTTTGATAATAATCTATTTCGTCATTAACTTGTTTTATTCTATCCTGATTCTCCTCAGAACCATCAATGGCACTTTTGATTTCAAAATCATATTCTTTCTGGTTTGGTGATTGCAAACCACGCTTATCTTTATAGCGATCGCTATTTGCAGGATCAGAATCTACAAATTTATTGTAGAAAACACGATCACTAGCTGCTTTTTGGGCTTCTTGCTTAAGCACTTGTTCTTGAGCTTTCAGTTGTCTAGCATTTTTCTTATAATCTTGGTCTTTTTGTTTCATTTGAGCAAGTTCTTGCTTTGCTTTGTTAATCATAGCCTCACGTTCTTTAACTTGCTGCTCATAGAGTTTTTTCGATTGCTCGTCAGTTGTTTTTTTAGCTTGTTCTTGCTGCTGTCTAAGAAGCTGTTCCTCTTTTTCAATTTGTTTTTGAGCAGCGTCAATCAGATTTTGATTTTTACGCATTTCATTATTGTTTTTCATCTGGTCTGATTGATTTTTATTTAGACGATCATTGTGAACTTTTTCATCAATAGAATTTTCATAAGTTTCGCGTCCACTCTTATTGCCATAGTATGCTTTATTCTTTTCATAAGAATCAATACTACGCTGAACTTGTGCTATACGTTCTCTATTTTCCTGAGTTCCTGCAATATTACTGAGAGATTCAAATTTCTCATCTCGAATCTTCTTTTCTGCAGCCATAGCTTGTTTCAACTTGTCTTGTTCTGCCGCTACTTTTTGTTTGCGAGCCTGAGCCTGAGCGACAGCATTAGAATCTTTTGAAGTATTTATAGTGTTATCAAGCTGTTGCATTTCTTGATGATAATTTGCATGCATTGCGGAATACATTGCAATATTATTATTAGCATTGTCAAAAGCTTGTTTATCGGCTTTGGCTTGAGCTGTATTATAAGGAGACTTGCCCCCGAGTTGTTGTTCTGCACGCTGAGCGTTAGCATTAGCAGTCTGAACTTGTCCTTGCATTGCTAACATATTTTGGTAGGCTGCGGCTTTTTCAGCATTACGTTGACCTTCCATAGATGAACCTCTAGCAGCATCAGCACGCTCTGAAGCAACAGCAAAATTACCTCTAGCAATCGCCAAATTTTGTTGTGCTGAAGCTTGGTCGCTTAAAGATTGAGAATAAGCCTGTTGCAATGGATCTACGCCGCCACCACCGTTCGGTCCACCGGCACCACCATTCGGACCACCGGCACCACCATTCGGACCACCGGCACCACCATTCGGACCACCGGCACCACCATTCGGACCACCGGCACCACCACCATTCGGACCACCGGCACCACCATTCGGACCACCGGCACCACCATTCGGGCCACCGGCACCACCATTCGGGCCACCGGCACCACCGTTCGGTCCACCGGCACCGCCATTCGGTCCACCGGCACCTCCGTTCGGTCCACCGGAATTATTTGCTCCGGTCGTACCTGATAATGTTCCTCTTCCTGCTTTGCCGGAATAACGTCCCATTCCAATGGCGCTTAAGGCTTTATCTTTAACCTTGTCTCCAACTTTTCTGGCTGCAGCCGAAACACCTGCAGCTTGCATAGCCTGTTTAGCTTTGCCATATCCCCATTTAGTTGCGCCAGTCGCACCAGAGTAAGCCAAGGTGCCAATTGTTGTACCGATTTTTTCACCTGCACCACCGGCAAACTGATCAGCAATTGCATTAGCTTGTCCAGTTAGTTTGAATGCAAATAAACAACAAGCAATTAAAACGAGAAAACCAGAGAAACCAATATCAAGAAGATCTTTAAGCGTATAAATGTTATTGCCATTTATTGCTCTTTCAATTTCATCTAAACCTCCTTCACCGGTAGACAGTCCCTGCACAATCAGCTGTAAATTGACGCTAACCACTAATCCCATCATTGCATAAACAAAGAAGGTGTTTAAGAAAAGTTCCCATCCTTTTTTAGTATAACCACGAGTCGGTTTAAATGGCCAACAAGCAATAAAGAACGGCATAAGAGCTCCCAAAATTCCGATTCTCACAGTCGCATCAATTAGATAAAAAGCAAATGCAAGAGACATAATCATTGCAATTGCCCAGATGATAAAGCCTTGTATCATCATACTAAAATCAGGAATTCCGCCCCAGTTTTCTTCGGCTGCAGAGTTTCTCGAGACACACATCAACGTAGAACCAATACTTTGCATTGTAGAAATTTCAGCCTGAACAGAGCGAATAAAACAACTAATTTTAACATATAGATATGAAGGAATGAGGCCTTCTTTAAGCTGAGCAGAAGGGTCACCTTCAACACCTGTAATAAATTCTTGCGTTTTAGCTTCAATATTTTCCTCTACGCTACACCATTCCATGTAGCCGCTTCCTTCATTAAATAATAAAGCTCCGCCAAGCTCAGTACCAGCATCGAGTACCGGTCCGATAAATTTATCGTAAACAAAATTAGGATTTATAAGCAAAAGATAAGCAAAAATCACCTTAAAAGCTTGAATAAAAAGAGAATTCAAAAATTTTGCAGAAGTTTGAGCAGACATAGAGCTTACATGTTGTAAAACTAAAAATGCAATATAAAGAGCAAATCCCACCATAAGAACAGTCGCAATAGGAGTGGCAAGTTTTGAAAAAGCATTTGTAGCCATGGTTTGAGCTGCATTGAATATTGTTAAGAATAACGGACAAAAGAAACAGCTTCTATTTTCTGCAATTTTAGCAGGTAAAGGCATACAACCTTTTGTTGTTCCGCTAATGGTTGTATATGGGGTTGATAACATGGACATTTCATTTTTAACAAAGTAGATTCGCTGCCCATCTTCAGTTACATAAACATAAAGCTCACCATTTCCGTCTTGGACTAAATCATTGGAATCAACAAGTTCTTGTAATGTTTTTGCTTCTTCACCGAGTTTTACCAATTCCTGCCCAGCTTGTAAAAGACCAGCATCACTACCATAGTTCTTTTTAAGAAAATCATTTAAGTCCTTAGCAACCGTATTTTGCCCATAAAGAGCATTTTTTAAATCACTGGTATACCAACCAGCTTTCATCAGGTTACCAAGGGAGCCCATCACATTATCAGCCATTTCCGAAAGAGAAGGAGTGTTATTAATAGTATTTTGCACATCCTCTTTGACAATATCAATTAATGATCGCCCTTGAGCTAAATCAGAAGCATCTTGTTTTACATCATTAAATTGTTCTTTTGCTTTTTTTATTGCATTGTTCACAACATTAGTAATAGAACTATCTCCGGCAATTTCGTGAAGCCACATTTTCAAAACAATCTCTTCTTGCTTTGCACGAAATTCTACTTGTTTCAAGACAGCATCTTTTTTGGCAACGTCAACAATACTAGCATCAGATTCGTTTGAAAGTTTGATGAAATCATCAGGCTCAAAAGGGTTTTTAGAGGCTTCTTTATGAACATAGCTACTATAATTAGGGTCAAGGTTTTGCATGTTTTGGGCATTAGCAACAGGAGCGGTCAAACAGTAAAAAGCCGCATTCATAAATAAACATAAGACAGAAAGGAACTTACTCATTTTCTGTTCTCCTTCCCTGGTAGCCCGATAATTTTGACGCTCAATAATAACAGCAAGACAACAAGAGCAGCAAGAACCCACAAGGTCGTTGAACTTGCAAGAAACTTAAAGAAGCCCATATAGTATAATACAGCAGCTACCGCAATAATAAGAATATTAACTAAAAAAGACTTCATCTGTTCTCACCTTATATATTAACATAAAAAATACCAAAAAAGTGTTACAGTTTTTTGATATTTTTAAAATTTACCATGTTTTAAAAAGCGCAAACATGCTGTAACAATATTTTCGTTGTTAAAAGGATTGAGATGAAAATTTTTTACATAAAAAATTTCTTTTGCACCTTTAAACTTTACAACATCTGGCACATAAAAATATTTATACCAGCTTTGGGGTAAAAAGAATAAGATTCCCTTTTCCGGGCGTTGCGTATAAATGACTCCGATTTCTGTTTTAAGACGCAGTTTATCCCAGTTTTGCACTTCTTTAGGAGAGAAATCATCACAAGCAGGCCCCATAATTCTTCTCAGGAATTTAAAAGACGCAAGCTTTGTCAACAAAGCCGAGCCCTGATTCGGTGGACAGACTTGAACAGCACGATTGATTTTCAACTTTTGCGTCCATGGCTCTTTAGAGGCAAGCAATTTGCGCAAAACGATTCCGCCGATTCCCAACGAAATAAAAGAAACTTCTTGCACATCTTCCAGATGATTAAGAAAAAAATTAAATTGTTTTACAAAAGAATTAAGATTTTTTTGCGTTGAAGGATAATTAACGGCCGCCGCCAGATAATTATCTTGCAAGGCCGCACGCCACATTGGTTTAAATATGTTTTTAGAATCGCCAAAGCCATGAATCATAATAATCATATGCCCTTTTTGGCGCGGCAGTTGATAAAGAGATATGAATCGAACAAAAGCTTGGCGACATTCTTCAAAGCCGCCTTCATAGCGGCGAATATCCCAAGGATCAAGCAGTCTGAACTCTTTTGTTTTATGATTTCTTTGGATTCGCCATTTCTGATAAAAGAAAACATCTTCCCAAAACTGGCTTCCGCCAAAAGTAAAAAAGCAGCGTCTCATTATTTAATAGTTCCTTTGCCGACCACATTTTCATTAGGAATCGCAGTAATTGTTACCATAGAAGAATCGGAAGAATCCATTTCTATAAGAATCTGCGCAGCTCTTCTTCCTTGAATATAAGTCATGTGGCTCACTCTTGCACGTACGGTTGCAACCTCAATCCATCCGAGTTTTGGCATTTCAGACATATAAAAGTCAAAGACTTCGCTAGGAGAATAATCAACGTTAAATACAAGGCTTCCAATCCAGTTATTTCCGCTGCCTAAAGCTTTGGTCTCCTCTAAGTCAACATAAGCAGAAGCCGGAAAAGGCATATCCGGAAAATTAGCAAAAGCCGGAGGAATCGCAGAACCATCGATTCCCACAATGGGTTGCTTTTCAGAACAAGAAGAAACAGAAATTAAAATAAATAAAGCAAAAATAAGCCTTTTAAACATGATAACTATCCCAAAATTAAACATAAGTTGGAAAAATTATAATGGCTTAAAGTTAAAAAAAAGAAAATAAATCACAAAAAAAGAGCGTGAGAAATTACCTCAGGCTCTTTTTTATAAGTTATTCAAAGTTAAATAGTTTACATCCTTTGATTTTTCCTTCATTGACCAACAACGTAATATCCGTTGGAGTCGATAATTCATCATTCGCAAGCGGAATGTAAATTGGTGATACAACCTCGTCAGGAGATGAAGCTAGCGTAACATTTACATTAATGATAGGTAGCTTTACCTTGTTTGTCAAAATCAATGGTAAATGTCGAACTCTCACTGTTGCCATGCCTAAAGCTTCTTCATCGTATAGATAAACAGCAACGAAGGTCAGCATTTTGTTATTAGGCAAACGGAACGTCATCCCCGCTCCATCATAAGGTCTAACATTTCCTTTCATAGAAAAGCCAGTGTCTTTTTTGAATAATTGCCCGGGATTCAGCTGCAACTCTTCAAACGAACCATTCGCAGTAAGGTATCTTTCCTTATAATAATCCAAATCATATTGATAAGGAACCAGAAAGGCTTGTTTTCCAACTTTTGTCTTGAACGTAATCAAACAGCCTTTGTCCGTGTTCTCTACGTTACAACTAGTAGGATTTGTTAGCAACACAACAGTGTTTTCTGAAGCAGTAACACATACAGGCTCAGAAGAACCTCCAAACAAACCAGAAGAAGATCCAGACTCGGATTTAGAACCACCACAAGCCGTCAATAAAAGAAGGACGGCACAGCACGAAAGAACAAAAAACTTTTTCATAACTTAAAAATTTAAGGGTTAATAATAAATAAGTAATAAGGTTTCGCTGGACAAAATATCACAATTTTCTTAAATGTAAACAAAAAAATGAGTTAAAGCCACTAAATAAAAAGAATATAAAAAAAATCACAATAAATTTACTTGAAAAATCAATTAGATGTGAAAAAATTCAAAAAAAATCACATTTTTTTGATTTTTTATGTTGACATTTGCTTCAAGCTAGAATATAAACCTCTTCGTCACCTGATGAGGCGACAGGTTATAAAGACAGAGATTGAATATGGAAAAATAAGAGGGGATACGCAGACGGTATGTCTTGAATAAAAGATAATAAAGTCTGTGATATTTCAAAAAGGAACCAAGAGATTCTTTTGAAGTGAAGTAAGACAGACAGGATGGAATTTTACATCAATTAAGATGAGAGTT
>CASFMW010000043.1 GCA_949295935.1 uncultured Pseudomonadota bacterium
ACCGTCACTTTATTCTAGCAAAGGAGTTTTTTATCTGTAAAGCTGTAAGCTCTTTGGAACTACCGGCCTAGCCGGTAGTTTTCTTGTTACAAAAAAGGCCGCGCCGAAACGCGACCTCAGAAAAACCAAGAAATTACCACAAAAATGGCAACTCCCCAGAGCAAATAGCCCACAGGTTTTTCTATTATAGACCACAACCCACCTAAGAGCTGAAAGCCTTTTTTCCATATTGCCCAAATAATGAACAATCCGACTAAGATAGATATTCCCATCATAGTTTTATATTTTTTTAAGTTACACATTCATTTCAAAAACAGTCTCTCTGTCGCTAAACAGCTAAACCATTTTATAAAATTAAATATCTCACATGGAAAAAATCGGTCTCATCAATCTTCACGAAGCACGCTAACACTAAGTTCTTCGTCCGACGAAGCCTCTAAACCACACAATAATCAACAACACGTAATTCCATAAAAATATTTAATCATTATTAGTATAGCACGAAATCGTTACCAAAACAATAATTTTATTGATAATCGACGCCGGAAGACAATACCGGCCATTGTCCGCTTTTCAAAAGTTCCAAACTCTCGGGATTTTGCCCCAGCTGCAAGCTGTACAGCCAAAAATTCGCCATAACGCGTTCAATATAAATACGCGTCTGTTTAGCCGGAATCAGCTCAATGAACAACAGCGGATCATTTTGATATTTCATCTTTTTCTGCCACTTGAGCAAATTTCCCGGACCAGCGTTATAAGCTGTCAGCATCAGGAACAAATCACCATTGATATAATCTTTGTTCAACAGATAGTTCACATATTTCTGTCCGGCCGAAAGATTATAGTCAACCTCAAACAAAACCGACTTGTCTTTTTTAAGCTTTTTATCTTTAGTAACATAAGCCGCCGTACTCGGCAAAAGCTGCATCAACCCGCTCGCCCCTGCCGGACTGACCGCTTCAGGGTCAAAAGACGATTCCTGTCTTGTAACCGCCAACAACAAAGCCTTGTTAGCTTTCCAGCCATCCTTGGGCTCCCATTCGGGAATAGGATATGCCCAGGCATCATAATATATTTGTTTGTCATAGTGACTCAAATTATTAGAAAGACGCAATGCTAAAGAATGCCTTCCGGTTTCTTCTGCCCAAAACATCAAAGCCTCTTTTTGCGGCTCGGTCAAAGTTTTATAAACCTTATTAATCTCATCTTCGGCCAAATCCGGACGCTTGGCATGAAACAAAGCCACCGCCCGCGCCACGGCTGGAATACTAACCATATCTTTGGCATAAAGCGTCGTTGAAAAATCATTCCAATAAGTTGTTTTTTCCCACTTATAGTCAAGCTTGTTTCCTAAAATATAAGACGCTAAAATTCCATAAAAAGTGCGATTATATTTAGCCGCGATTTTCAAATATTTTTGCGCTTCTTTGGGCTTGTTTTGGCGCATATAAGTACGATAAGCCCAAAACCCTCCTGCAGCCTGCAACCAAGCATCATTTTTCTCGATTTTTGCCAAGCGAGAAAAATAATCACCGGCTGTTTTATAGCGCTTCATCTTCCATGAGGCCAATCCAGCAATCCAATAAGCCATAACCTTGTGGCTCCGACGAGCCGGTTTCAAAGACCACTGATAAGCCAACCTATCCTCATTGTCTAACAGATAAACCAAAGCTAAAGTTGTTGCCATCTCATCCCAATATTTATCAGGTATGGTCATGCGGAATTTTTTAGTTTCCAACACACCACGCGCTACTCTTGTCTTTCCTTTGTTGATGGCCGTATAAAATTTTCTAATTTGCTTTTGAACATAAGATTTTTGTGCATTTGAAAGCTTGCGATATTCTGGACTATCCATATTCAGCAGCGGGCGAACATAGGCCGCACTTTTTTCGGCAGAACTCACTTTTCCGCCAAAGGCTTTTCTTTCTGCCAAACGATAGATTCGTGCAGCCTGCGGCAAATCATAATAATTTTCCAACCATTGATTAAGCTCTTCATAGGTTGAGATATAGTTTTTTGATAGATATTTCTCCGCCAAGACATGACCTTTAAGCAAGTCCCCATCCAAATCTTCGAGCAAATCATCAACTTCATCATAGTCTGATTCGTTCAACACCTCAAAAATCTCTTCATATATATCAATATCATCATCAGAGATAATTTCATCATCTAAAATTTGATTATAAAGAGCCTTATCCACCTCATATCCGGCCCACACATTATCAGCCAATATCGCCGCAAAACAAAAAACAAGAACGAAAATCACGCCAATTTTTTTCATACCACAAAGCACCTTACTTTCCGCCCCTCAAAAAAAATAAAGTTTAATTTACCAGAAAAGAAATACGAACTATTTCTTGCGCAACCAACGAATTTTAGAAGCACAGTCCCTTGCAGACATTTTAGAGACACGACAGCGATTAACAACAATATTCGGAATTTTATCCATAGAATAACAACCGTCACCCATCAATGTATAATAAAAATATGTATCCGTATTCGGAACAACATCATAAAAATTCAAACCAGTCTCAATCTCTGGCCATACTAATTTAACACTAAGACTATTAAGCTTTCTATCCAACGTTGTAGTCACGACAAAGCGTACATTACAACGCACTTCTCCCCCCAAAGAGCGATTAACCGAAAAATCATCATAATAAAGAAAAATAAAAGAATTATCTTTATTGAAATTTGCCCCTTGCTGATACAAACCGATTCTACCACGTTCTGTTCCATCAAGTGTTTCTTTCCAAGGCAATCCTGTATTAACATAATCAAGCTCTTGGGGGGCTGTTTTTACGGGTTTAATCTCAGCATTTGAAGCTTCCGTCTTTTTTTCAGAAGCTGACACATTTTCCTGAGGTTTAGAAAACATCTGAGCATTAGTTTTCCACGGCTGATTAGCATCTACAGAACTTTGCGGAGTAACCTGAGCACCTTTTGACACAGTCGTACTCGAAGCCGGTGTTATTGACGACTTTCTATTCCAAAAATCATCAATTTTTGCTGATGAAGCGCTACTATTCTGAGAATTCGTGTCACTTTTCCAAAGACCGGACGCACGACCCGACTGAGCAGAACTTTCCGAAGATGACGCTTTTCCAAAAAAAACATCGGCAGAAGACGACGAACCACTTCTGCCGGAATAATCTGAAGAAGAAAAGCTTTGAGCTGCAACATGGCCATTATAAAAAAAACTAAGCACCAAAGCCGCACAAGCGACAAATTTCACAGCTCGCATTTTCTTCTCCGATTCGTATCACATAATCTATAATAAAATAAGATTTACTTTCCTGACTGAGGAACTAAGTTTTCTGGCTGTCCCTCAGCAGCTGTTTCCGGAAAAAGCTGATCTAACTTATCTTGAAGCTGAGCTTCGTCCATCTGTGCCGGAACATTTGCAACCGGTGCAGTTGCAACAGCAGTTGCAGCAGAAACTTCTGCCGGCTGGCTCTGAACTACAGGAGCAGTATCAACACTGGCGGCAGGAGCAGCTTCAACATCATCAGGATTAACATTTCCCTTAATTTCGCTCAAAGCAGCCGTAACTTTTTTAAACTGAGCTAATGTTTCACCATAAGCTTGGTTAATTTTGTTGCGCTGTTCAATGCGTGTATTTTCCTGCTGAACTTTTTCTTCTTCAGGAGAAATCTGCTTAAACTCACTGTAATATTGCGGATCAGAAGCCGGAACAAATCTAAACAAACCATTGCACCCCTGATTTCCCTTAAAAGAAGAACCTGAAGCATTATCGGCAGGTGCTACATCGCAGTTTGATGCAGTTAAAGAAACATCACCGATAAGCAAAAAACATCTATCGGAAGAAATTTTTGCATGAATAGTTTTCTGCTGTGCCGGTGCCAAATTTGCTAACTGAATAGAAGAAGAAACAGACGCAACAGAAGAAGATTCAGACACCTTTTGATTAGATTTTTTATTTCTGCTATTACGAGAAGAAGCTTGTTCTTCTTTTTTCTGCTCCTGTTGAGCCATAGCATTGACAGTATCATCAAACCAAACAAAATTAATGTCTGCAGATTTCAAATTTGAACTTGTACGGTTAAAAAATGTCGCATTATAGTCACAACCAACCAAAGCACCAGCATCATTTTTAATCGGCTTAACATCATGAATCTTATACAATATGGCATCATCAGCAGCCTGCACTGACGGCACACTGACACAACCAGCCATAACAAAAGCCAAAGCTGAGAAAAGAAATTTTTTATTACCTGTCATGATAAAATCCCACAATCAAAGTTATAACTCTGAAAGATATATTATTTTAAGATTGCTTAAAATACTATTAAAATGATAAGACGGTGGATAAGTTTTTAAGAAACAATTTTCTTTTTAAGGCGCAAGAAGTCGCTCCAGATTTTAGCCTTTTGAGCAGCATTGCGCAACAAATAAGCAGGATGAAAAGTTGCCAGCGCAGGTATAACAACACCATTCTCTGCCGGATAATCAAGCCACTTTCCGCGGAGTTTTGAAATAGGATCTTCGTTATCTAACAAAGCATTAGCCGCACTTCCGCCTAAAAGCACTATTACCTTAGGGTTAATAAGTTCAATCTGCCTTCTAAGAAAGGGCAAACAAACAGCAACTTCAGCAGTTGTTGGCGTACGATTCCCAGGAGGTCTCCAAGGCAAAACATTGGTAATATAAACATCTTCACGAGAAAAACCAGCCGCTTGCAAAATCTTATCAAGCAGATGCCCACTCCGTCCAACAAACGGAATCCCCATCCGGTCCTCATCAGCTCCGGGAGCTTCTCCGATAAGCATAATCTCGGCCTGCGGATTTCCGCCGCCAAACACGGTTTTATTTGCTGTCAGCTTAAGTGCACAACCATCAAAGGCCTCCACCAAAGAGCGCAACTCATCAATCGTTTTTGCTTTAGCGCAAATATCTTTAGCACCTTTACAAGCATTAACCGTTGCCTGAGCAAGCTCCGTCGTTGCTTTTCGCTCTCCCGACTCGCCTAAATTTTTTTTAGGAATATTGATAACCGGCAAAGGTCTTGGTTCATCCGCTTTTGCCACAACAGGAGCATTAGCCGACAAAGGCTCATCGCCGACTGTTTCATCAACACCGGCCCAAATATACCAATCCAAAATATCTTTTATGCTCATATTATCTGTCGACATCATACCGGCAGAATAAAATCAAACCAAAGTTTTTGCAAGCACAAACATAAAAATTTTCAATTATAATGCACAAAAAGCAAAATCCTGTTGTATGATAAAAAAAAATCGCTAAAATACAAAAGAATTAATGATTCCGGCAGTAAAGCCACAATACAAATCTCAGGAATGATATAAATATGGCAAAATACGTCAGCTTAGTTGTTGTCTTTCTCAGTCTTATAATATTTAACTCTTGCGCAGAAAAAGGTTTGTCACATCCGCAAACAAAAACCCCTTCGCAAGCAGTTTCAGAATCCAAAGCAGAAAAAACAAACGACAACCGCCCCAAAGACTACGGTGCCTATTTAGCTGGTCGCGTCGCTCATTTAAGACAAGACTTTAACTCTGCTGCCGACTATTACATGATATCTCTACAAACTGATCCCGAAAATGCAGAGCTGCTCGAGCGCATCTATGTTATACTCGCTTCTCAGGGAAGAGTATCCGAAGCTGCCAAATTTGCCAAACAATCGCAACAAAAAGGTGACACCAATAACTTCACACATATCATCATTGCCGTTGATGACGCCAAAGCCGGCCGCTATCCTCAAGCCCTAACATCACTAAAAAAACTCGGCGGCAATCCGGTATATACAAAATTCATAACGCCTTTGCTTGCATCTTGGGTCTATGTCGGCATGGGCAACCAAGAAAAAGCCATTGAAACCATATCCATACTAAACGAAGACAAAGGCTTCAAATCTTTATATCATTTCCATGCCGGTATGATTGAAGATTACTTCGGCAATAATAAAGAGGCTCAAAAACACTACGAAGTTTTGGTTAATGACGAAAAGACCGAAATGTCTTTCCGCACCTTGCAAGTCATATCAAATTTTTATATCCGCACCGGACAAAAAGAAAAAGCCGTTGCCTTGCTTGAACGCTTTAACAGCGAACTACTGTTTCTTGACATGATACAAAATCTTGCTCAAAAAACAGCCAACGCCACACAAGAAAACACTCAAGCCATTATTGATTCCTCTGACATTGGTCTTTCGGAAGCATTGTTTAGCATAGCCGCCAACATGCGCCAAATTTCTTCAGGAACAGATATTGCCCATATCTTCATTTGCTTATCTATTTATTCAAACCCGAATTATGATTTGGCACAACTGATGTTAGCAGACATACTCGAAAGCAGAGAAATGTATCAAGACGCCATTGATGTCTATGATGAAATTTCCCCAACCTCCGAAAGCTATAACACTGTACAAATCAAAAAAGCCGCAGATTACGTTCTTATGGAGGATTACAAGGCTGCTGAAATATTGCTGAAAACGATCATCAAAAAAGATCCAAACAGTTTTCAGGCCAATCTGGATTTAGGTGATGTCATGCGCCTCCGCGGAAAATATGCTGATGCCATAGAATATTACGGCAAAGCCTTGTCCCTTATGGAACCCAACAATCCTCAGGCTTGGATAATTCATTATGCACTTGGCATCGCCTACGAACAAAACGGCGACTGGGAACAAGCAGAATCTTCACTCAAACAAGCCTTAATATTGAGCCAAAACCACTATTATGTTCAAAATTACCTTGGCTATAGTTGGCTCAAACAAGGCAAAAACATCGAAGACGCCATGTCTCTGATTGTTGACGCCTACAACCAAGCCCCCAGCGACGGCCACATTACCGACAGCTTGGGCTGGGCTTTTTATAAAATTGGCAATTACGAAGAGGCCGTCTTTTATCTTGAAAAAGCCTCTGAACTTGAACCTGCCAATGCGCTCATCAGCGACCACTTAGGCAATGCTTACTGGCAAAATGGTCGCAAAACCGAAGCCGTATTTCAGTGGAATCACACACTCAAAATGAAAGATGACAGCCACGAAGTCGACATGAAAAAAGTCGAAGAAAAAATAGAAACCGGCATGGAAAAAGAGCAGCCGCTGCCTTATGACAAAGAAACAATAAACGAGCTGATAAAATCTATTTCTAAAGAAGAATAACCGTTATATTCTTCCGCGAACCAGATTCCCTGGCATAACATCAGCCAGCGGCTCAAAATTCTTTATCTTGCACCAAAGCTCAGCCGCCTGCTCTGCTGAATAATGCTTATACATAAAATCAACACGATAAAAATCGGGCTCTAGCTGTTTTGCCTCATCGGCAACAAAAGCAAACGCGCGCTTATCAAACATAAATATTTGACAATCACGAGAAAGAGCCTGATAAGAGACACCTTCTTTTGATAAAGAAATCCATTTTTCACCATGCGTACAATTTTTGCAATCACCAGCACGAATACAAACCGCACTGGTAAATAGCGGAACATCACTATATAAAGGCAACACAACCGGCAATGAAGACTGCCCGATAAGGCTTGAAAGATTATCTAACGTATCTTCAAACGAGAGTGTCACCCGAGACGCACCGAGCTCTGCAGCTGTTGCAACAGCATAAGAATTAAGAGCATATAGACTGTTATCAAAACTAATATCAGCACCAAGAGAAGATAATAACGGCAACGGCCAATAATTACCAACTTCCCATTTATGATAGCCTAGCCCGAACAACTCACGAATAAGTGACTCATAAATTTTTGTCTTACGACAAACCGTTGGCAAAGCCAAGCGAAGTTTTTCTTGAGGAATAGATAACAACATTTCCGGTTTGACTGTCGAAGATATCATAAAAATAACTTCTGCAACATCATCAAGATTAATCAAAGAAACTGTCTCAAGCTTATCCGTTTTAATCAGCCATTTCGGACTTGTCTTAATTCGGCTTTGCAAAACAGGCAACTTCCGAGCCACATAAACCGTTTCCGGCAATTCGGCATAGAGCTTGCGGCGCAAATCATTAAGTTTAGATACCGGCACAAAAAGATTATCCGGATTATCAAGAACAAATTCACCGAGAGCAAACGGCGTGTCTCCGGTTTTATCAAAAGCCGCACGTGCTGCCTCAAAAAATTTATCAGGATTTTGTGCAACTGAAAACTCCCCATCAATCACAACAGAAATCCCGTCACAACAAGCTGATAGCAGATTATTTTCAACCACCATCTGAACATTAATCACCCGCTTTTGCAACACTTCTGCAAACTTTGGCTTTATATAAGGATAAGCCCCCTTAACCGAGCTAGCCGAAGCCAAATAAACCACATCACCGACTTTTAATTCCGGAGACTTTGGCGGTAACCCGACTTCAACCACCTGCCCTGCTTTAGCTTCAAAAACATTTTGCCCATTGACACGAAGCTTTTGTAAAGAAAAACCAAAAGGCTTTTCCTCACCGGCCACATCAATTTGCAATCCGTCGTGACGCGCAATCAGATGGTTCGGGGTAAAGATAAAACTTTTCTTCTGCACTTTTGCAATTTTGCCGATAGCCAAACCACGATGCCCGACAAAATCCCTATCGACCACATTTTTGGTATGTTCATTAAAATGAAACGCACACCACGGACGAGAAAAAATCTGTTTGATATTTTCGGCACGATTTTTATCAGCCCCTTTACCGTCAAGAATACGACGATAATAATCGGTAACAGCGGCAACATAAAGCGCAGATTTTTTACGCCCTTCAATTTTTAGGGAATAAGCCGGCATATGAAGCACATCTTTTTCAAGCGCCATATCTTTCATAGAAAAATAGTGTTTATCACCCTCTTCTCCTTTGAAGCAAGCCCGACAAGGATAAAGGCATTTTCCGCGATTAGCACTACGCCCCGTCTCCATTGAAGAAAACAGACACAACCCGCTGTAAGAATAACAGAGTGCACCGTGAATAAAAGCCTCGGTTTCCAAATCAGGAATAGCGGTAATCTCGGCAATTTCAGCAGCAGAGAGCTCTCGTGCCAAAACCACGCGCTTAAAACCAAACTTTTTCAGAGCAAGCGCCCCTTCTTTATTATGAACGGCCATTTGCGTACTGGCATGAAGCTCAAGATCAGGATAATAGTCACGCACGATTTTTGCCACACCAAGGTCTTGAATGATAACACCATCGACATGACAACGCGCGCAAATATCCAAAGATTGCATCAAATCCGCCAGTTCAGCTTCTTGCACAAGCGTATTTATCGCCGCATAAACTTTTCGCTTTGGCGTAAGAGAATGAGCATAGCCCACAAAAGCGTTTAAGTTTGGCTCATCAAAATTAACCGCCGTTGCGCGCGCCGAAAATTTTTGCAATCCGAGATAAACGGCATCAGCACCGTAATACAAAGCGGCATAACCGGCCTCAATATCACCGGCAGGAGCTAACAGTTCTTTAACCATATTCTTTACCGAAAAAATTTTACTCAACTTGCCCCAAGGTATTACAAACCCAAAATAAAGTCAACAACAGAAAAAGCGGAGCAAATGCTCCGCTTTGTGGTATTATGAAATAAAAACCTAAAAAGCGAGGACGGGGCGGACCTCGCGGCTTTTATCCTTAATGCCGCTGTTGCTGGTGAGCAAACCGTAACTATTGCTAAAGTCCGAGCGCCACGCGTGGTTACTATAGTACTCGGACGACGACCAAGCGTAGGTGCTGGTTGTGAATTGTGTCCCATTTCCATAGGCTAACCCCATATTAACTTCCGGTTGGTGGTAATAAATTGAGGTAAATATTCCTGCCGCCGGTAAGCACCAATCTCCCGCGTTTGTTCCTTCTGTTTTATACTCATGTGCCGCCCAGGCTGCCGGATACCTACTCTTATCTCCCGCTGCGACTATTTTTGCTGTGTTACCACAACTATCCAAATCCAAAAATGCTTCCGCTGCTGAGCCATAATTCGGCAAACTCGAGATATCTGTACCATAGCCTCCCCATTTATAATCCCCTATCGAATTTAATGCCATTACTTGTCCATGACCAAATCCATCAACATAGACTACAACACCAATCGGCGTTTTTCCTGATTGTGCTGTTACTGAACAGGTTTTATCTGAATTAAAAAGATGCCCAATTTGACAAGATTTTAATGAGCTTTCTTGCTCTTGTTCCACTATCTTCTGTTCTATCTCCGTTATTTTATTTGTTTGTTCCGTTATTTTATTGGTTAATTCTGTGATTTTATTCGCTAAATCACAATTCCAATAATTACCAAACGGACATTTAATGCCGTTTGTACAGCTTGATGTACTGCTATATCCCATTGCCGTACAGCTTGGAGTGGCGATACAGGCCGCATTTGTTTGCACAATGCCGCCACAAAGAACAAATGCTGTTGTTGTATAGAGTAATTTTTTCATCTTCTTTCTCCTTTGTTTTCTTACATTGCGCAATAGTCGCAATAATC
>CASFMW010000044.1 GCA_949295935.1 uncultured Pseudomonadota bacterium
ACTCTAATATATCATATTTTTGCTAAGCATGCAACATGGATTTTAAAATAAGGCGGGAGTGTGGTGAAAAAAAGAGCGTGTTTTGCAACAACGCTCTTTTTTTTGAAATTATCATATCGTTTATTTTTGCAGTTGTTCGATATCCGCCGGATAAGTTACATCAAGCAATGTGCTTTCCTTGGCTATTTTAATCAATTTGGTATAATCTTCATGCTCGGCAAAGACCGTCCGCAACTCTGAGCCTTCAGGCACTAAATCTGCCACAGGATAAAGCTCCTTGCCCCATAATATCGGATTTTTCTTAGCGCCGCGGTAGCTCATCATTATTACTTGTTTTTCTTTGCCTTTTTCAAAAGTGTCAATCATCTTGTCTAACTGCTTTTCCGTAATATTCGGCATATCGGCTGGAAGCAAAATCGCTCCATCGCAGCTTGCAGGCATCAGTCTTAAGCCCAGCCTGATTGACGTTCTTACGCCGGAGATATAATCGCTGTTATAAACCACGTTTATATCTTCATCCTTCAAATAATCCTCTATTTCTTCATGTTGATGTCCGGTGATGACAAATATCGGCTTGCCCTTTGAACGTAAGGCTGCATGCACCGCATTCATAAACAGAGGCTCGCCGTCTCTTTCGGTCAAAAGCTTGTTGGTTTTGGTTCTTGATGAACGGCCGGCTGCCAAAATTACTATTCCGATATTGGCCTTTTTTTCTTTATCTTTTCCTTCTTGAATTTCTATTAAGCGCGCTTTTTCTTCTCGGGTTAATTTTCCGCCCTCTTTTAATGGTGCGTTGATTGTAGTTTTGAAGTCTATGCTGTTTAACTTTTCAAGCACTATTGCCTTGCTGATTTCTTGATAATGTAGCAAAGAATCGTGTTCCGCATAGTCATAAGGCAAGGCAATAATCCTTGCTTTGCGCTTGGTGCCGATATACATATCCGATGCTCCTATTGCAGGAACAGATGCGCAGACAAGTTCTTCAACATATCTCTTCATACCACTTGGAATAACGTCATCTTCCGAAACACTGCGGCATGGTGAAATGATGAAAATCAACTCATATCCGGCATTTTCGGCAGACTGAATTTCATCAGCGACGCTCTCTATGTCATAGCGCGCGCGGTATTCTCCTTCAAACTTTAGCTCCAGCGCTGAAAAGTTTTGGATTAACTCCGTAACTTGTGCTGTGAAATGAGCGTTTTCTTCCGGACTGTCTGATAAGCCGACATAGACAAAGGCGGTTTTGCGAGGATAGCTATCATTCACACTTATTAACGCCGTGTTGCCTGATAAATAGAGAAGCATTTCATCAACGTCTTCTTGACTTATGGCCGGCGCCGTTAATTCAAGCTCGGCAATGACCTCTCCGGATTTGACCTGCTTCCATGCAGGAACAGTGTTTAAAATAAAATGTTTGTGCTTGTGATTAAACTTCGCGACGCGCTCGTCTTCTCTTTGCAAAACGCCGGTAGTGGTTGAGATTATTTTGCATAATCCGCAGTCTCCTATCGTATAAGCCGTGTTTTTGCCGCAAAGGCGAGCTGCAATCATCCCTAAAACCGTTGAAGCCTCTACATCATTATCCGAAGGTTCGGCCGCAAATATTGTTTGTAACCCCTTACTTTTTAAGAAATCAACATCATCTATGGTCAGCTTTTTTCCTTTTAAAAAGCGGCGGTCGTTGACGTCAATCGTTTCACTTAAAAGTTTTCCAATGGCTTCGATTAAGAGATAGTGCGCGTATTTCATGGCTTTTCCCCTGTTGTTTGGTTCATTCTACCTCTTTGCTTCTAAAGGAAAAGTAAATCTCAACAAAAAAAGAGCTCTCCGGGGAGGGCTCTTTAAGATTTTCATCGCATGGAATAGCTTTCTACTCGACGATTTCCCATCATCAAATAAATGATGACATTTCCTTGTCTCGTTGTCTTACCCAGCGTTGTGATGTCGGCTGTCATATCATAAAATACTCCATCATATGGCAAATATACACGAACAGGAAATGATCTTCTATCCGTTGCGTATTTTGACATTCTACCAACAAGGCGGCCGGTTTGAGTATTATAAATTGAAATATAACTTCCTTCATTTATAATCTCTGTGTCGTACCAAGCAAGGTTTAATGTTGTTGACTTATTCCATGTATACCGTACCCTAGTACCGTTTACAGTATTTTTCCAAGGAAGCTGTTCCTTGTAATAATTGTAACTGCGCACGTAGGATTTTGCAACCCGTTCAGCTCGGTTTATTGTGCCCATAGTCGGGCCATAAGTTCTGATAATTGACGAAGTCGTGCATGACGACAATGTAAGTGACAGCAGAGCCACCATAAATAATATCTTTTTCATAACTATAATAATTTAATGTTTCTTCCTTAAAATATCATAATTTTGTCGTTTTGTCAACCTTACTTATAAAAAAAACGAGGACGTTGTCGTCCCCGCTCTTTCCTTAGTCCCATTTATGCACCAAAATGCGCTTTGAATCGCAATAAACTTCAATATTGCGCCCCATTAACGGATCATTCTCGCTGACAATAACTCGAAATACGCGGTTGTAGCCAAAGCCTATGCGGCGTTTTTCCCAGTAATGCGTCAGAATCGTAAACTCGTTTTTTCGAATATAGTAGTCTACGTATTTTTCCTTCTTCTGCGGAACATAAGTAAAAATCTCTTCATTTTTTTTCATTGTGGCTAGCGTGGTTATGCCCTTTTTACCTATTCGACCAAGTTCTAAAGTTTCGGTATCACGATTAAGCAAAAGGGTAAAATATCCATCACCAACATCAAAGACTTTTCCGGCAGAATTCGGTGTGACTAAAATACTACTGGTTTTGTAGTCATAGTCCGGGAATTCTGTTTCATGGACTGCTTGCGCTTTCAGTGATGCTCCTGATAATACCATTATCAGAGTGAGCATAAATATTTGAACCTTTCTCATAATAAATAAAAATAATTGAGTTAATAATAAAAAATGGTCTTTTCTTATAGCATAAATTTTTATTTTTTCAATCTTTAACTTTTGCGCAAAAAAAAGAGGTGCAAATTCGCACCTCTTTGGTAACTTAATCTTAAGCTCAAACGATTAACGTTTAGAGAACTGATAAGAACGACGAGCCTTAGCTTTACCGTATTTCTTACGTTCAACAACACGGTCATCGCGGGTCAAGAAGCCAGCCTTTTTCAAGACAGTTCTTAATTCCGGTTCATATTCATTCAAAGCAATTGAAATACCGTGTTTGATTGCACCGGCTTGGCCAGACAAACCACCGCCTTTTACCGTGCAAACAACGTCAAATTCGTTTACGCGGTTGGTAATTTCAAACGGTTGAGCAATAATCATCTTCAAAACCGGACGAGCAAAATATTCGTCAATTGATTTATCGTTAATGGTGATATTGCCTTTTCCCGGCTTAATCCATACGCGAGCTACGGCGTCTTTTCTTTTACCGGTTGCATAAGAACGACCTTGCTTGTCTTTTACAGACTTGCGGACTTTAACTTCTGCAGGAGCAGCGCTGGTTGCTGCCTTAATATCCTTCAATGATTCAATCTTTTCAGCCATTATAATGCGCTCCTCTTATTCTTGTTATTCAAAGCAGCCATGTCCAAAACAATCGGGTTTTGGGCAGCATGCGGATTTTCTGAGCCGGCATATACTCTCAACTTGGTCATTTGTTTGCGGCCAAGCGGATTGCGAGAAATCATGCGTTCAACAGCCTTTTCGATAACTCTTTCCGGAAAACGGCCGTTCAAAATCTTACCTGCGGTGGTTTCTTTGATACCGCCAATCCAGCCGGTGTGTTTGAAATATTTCTTGTCGGTCAATTTTTTACCGGTCAATTTTACTTTGTCGGCATTGATAACAACGACATAGTCGCCGCAGTCCAAATTCGGAACAAAGCAGGGTTTGTGCTTGCCGCGGAGAAGGCTGGCAACTTTAGCTGCCAAACGCCCCAAGACAACACCCTCTGCATCTACGACATACCATTTTCTTTCAATGTCGCTCGGTTTTGTTGCATATGTGTTCATTGTAACTCACTTCTTTGTTAAAGGTTAAATTCACTGCCTAATATACTGAAAGATTTTGCGTTGTCAATATAAAAATTGCATTATTTTTCAACATTTTATTTAACGGTATTATTTTACCATTTTGTAGACTGTTGTTTTTCCTTAAATTATCTCATATTATTAGCTTGTGCCTTGATTTCATAAAGCTTGTCCAGCGCCTCTCGCGGGGATAAATCATCGGGATTTATACCGTTTATGAGCTCGATTAAAGGCGACAAGCGTTCACTGGCCTCAACGCGGGCTTCTTCTTCCGCGGCTTGGGCTTTAGCCACCGCAAACAAGGGTAAGTCATCAACCAACTCTCGGATACTGCTGCTTTTGCCCTCTTTTTCAAGATAATCCAAAACTTCGGACGCACGCTTTAAGACAACTCGCGGCAAGCCAGCCAGCTTGGCAACGTGAATACCATAGCTTCTGTCTGCCGCGCCTTCAATCACCTCATGCAAGAACACGACATTACCGTTATATTCCTTAATCTTCATACAATGAAGCGACATCTTGGGCAGCTTGCTCACAAGGCTGGTCAATTCGTGATAATGCGTGGCGAACAAGGCGCGGCATTTATTAACCTCGTGCAAATGCTCCACCACCGCCCAAGCAATCGACAAACCGTCAAACGTGGCGGTGCCGCGTCCAATCTCGTCCAAAATAACAAAGGAGCGTTCGTCCGCTTGATTTAATATGCCGGCGGTTTCAACCATTTCAACCATAAAAGTCGAACGGCCGCGGGCTAAATCGTCCGAGGCTCCCACACGCGAAAACAGTTTATTTATCACACCGATTTTGGCCGAGCGGCAAGGCACATAAGAGCCCATTTGCGCCATGACCGCAATCAAGGCGTTTTGCCTTAAAAAGGTTGACTTACCGGCCATGTTCGGTCCGGTTATCAGCCATATCATCGACTCATCTTCGCCCAATTTGCAATCATTGCCGACAAAGGCCGAATCGTGTTCTTTTTCAATCGCGGCTTCGACCACCGGATGGCGCCCGTCCTCAATTTCAAAGCTCAAGCTCTCATCCACAAGCGGGCGGCAATAATTTTTCTCAACCGCCAAATCCGCCAAAGCGGCGCCTAAGTCCAGCTCGGCTAAGGCTTTTGACGTTCTTGAGATGTCTTCGGCCTCAATCATCACCTCTTCAACCAGTGAAGCAAAGAGTTCTTGCTCCAAAGCCAAGGCCTTGTCCGCCGCGCCGCGAATCTTGTTTTCAAGTTCGGTCAGCTCAACCGTGGTAAAGCGGGCGGCATTCAAAACCGACTGGCGGTGGATAAATTCCTTATTTTCCAGCATTTCGGTCGCATATTTGCTCTGAACCTCAATAAAATAGCCAATCACGTTATTATATTTTATTTTAAGGTTGCTAATCCCCGTGGCTTCGGCATATTTATTCTGCAGTGACACAATCAGCTTGTGGCTGTCTTCTTTTAAGCTTCTGACCTCATCCAAACCGGCGTGATAGCCACTGCGGATAAAGCCGCCGTCACGCGCCAACAGCGGCAAGTCTTCTTCCAAAGCCTCGGCCAAATGAGCAACTAAGCGGTCGTGATAACCGAGTTTTTTTGCCAAAGATTTTACCGCCTCGGGGCAATTATCAATAATCTCGGTCTGTGGATTAGAGCACATTTTAAACAGCAGATTTTTGACCTTTGGCACAACTTCCAAGGCAAAACGAATCGCTGCCAAATCCCTTGGGCCGCCGCGTCCCAAGCTCAAGCGGCTGACTGCTCTTTCAACATCGGGACAACCACGCAGAAGCTCTCTGAAATCGCTGCGGGTTCTCTCATTTTCAACAAAGTATGTAACAATATCTAAGCGATTGTTTATCTCGGCAATATCTAGCAGCGGTGAGGCTATTCGTGAGGCAAGCAATCTTCCGGCAGCGCCGGTTATTGTTCTATCCATAACGCTCAACAAGCTTGCACCTTTATCGCCTGAGGCTGACTCCAGCAACTCTAAGCTCCGTCGCGTAGCGCCATCTATCTCCATGACATTATTTTCGTATAGCTTTATCGGCTTTTCAATGCGCGGGAGTTTGCCTTTTTGGGTATTCTCAATATAGTCGACCAAAATACCGGCTGCCGAAATCTCTGCTTTTTCAAAACTGCCGAACGAATCCAGCGTGTTTACCTCAAAGGCATCTTGCAGGCGTTTTTTGGCGTTTTCCAGATTAAAGCGCGCCTGCGGCAAAACGGTTAGCTTTTCACGGTATTCATTAAAAACCTCAAACAGTTTCGGGCTTTGCAACTGTGTGTCTGAAACAATGATTTCAACCGGTGACAGCCTTGCCAAAACTGAGCTCACAACTTGTTCTTCGGGCTTGGTTTTTAGTGAAAGATACTGAGTATAAAAATCTCCGGTCGAAACATCAACCCATGATAAACCCAAGCCATCTCCCTGACGGCAGAAGCTTATCATAAAATTGTTCTTTTTAGAATCGAGAAGTGTGTCTTCGGTTAACGTTCCGGCAGTTACAAGTCTTATAACCTCGCGTCTAACAACAGATTTTGCGCCACGCTTCTTAGCTTCTTTGGGGTCTTCGGTCTGCTCACAAATCGCAACCTTGTAGCCTTGCTTAATCAGTCTTGCCAGATAACTTTCATAAGCATGAAAAGGAACACCACACATCGGAACCTCGGCCCCATCCAGATGTCCTCTTTTGGTTAAGGCAATATCCAGCGCTTTTGAGGCGGTTACCGCATCATCAAAAAACATCTCATAAAAATCGCCCATGCGATAAAACAACAAGTAGTCTTTGTGCTGACTTTTTATCTCTAAATACTGTGCCATCATCGGCGTTACAGTTGCGTTTGTTTTTTCTGTCATTTCTTCTCTAAAACTTAAACTAATTTAAACTTCTTTTATAATAATCTATTTCAAAGATGAGTCCAGTTTTTTTAATCTCGGTGGGAATAATATGCACTTAAAATTTAAACGCTCTTGGTTGAATATTGAAAAGAACAATCGTTTTATCGACCGTGTGTTGATACTCTCTGTTCCGTCGGCTTTCGTGCTCGGATTTTTAGGGGTGTTTAATATCATCTCGCCGTGGCTTGCCGTTTTTTCTTATGCGGCAATCGTTTCGTTTAATCTGGTTTTGCTTTTACCCGTTACCTTAGAGCTCCAACAGTTGCGGCGATATGTTTCTTCTTTGGCCAGCGGCGGCGACATTAATGACAGTGGCATGAAGCTTTCTGAAAAAGAAACACAGGAAATTGTGCAAGCGGTTAATGCTATGCATCGGTTTTGGGCGCAAAAAGCTGATGACCTTGAGGCGCAGAGTATTTCTGATGCCGCCGTTTTGGACACCCTGCCCGATCCGATTATGATGGTTGACCGCTCGGGAAATATTCTGGGTGCAAACCTCTCGTCAAGAAACTTGCTCGGAAACAATATTACAGATAAAAATGTTGAAAATATTTTTGATTCAAACAACTTTATTGAGGCGGCTTCACGAGTTTTGAAAAAAGAAAGTGAATCTGAAAACCTTATTTTTTATATTCAAAAACCCAAACAGCAAAAGCTCTATGCTCATATAAAGGCGCTGCCATGGCAGTCTAAAGGGCGCGCCGTTGCCGTTATCTCACTCTATGACATGACAAAGTCTTTGAGAATCGAAAAAATGCAGTCTGACTTTGTGGCCAATGCCAGCCATGAATTGCGCACACCTTTGGCGATTATCTCCGGCTTTATCGAAACACTATTAACCTCCGCCAAAGACGACCCCGATGCGCGCGAAAAATTTTTGAAAATCATGCAGGACCAAACAGAATATATGTCTGCGCTGATAGAGAATCTGCTTTCTCTTTCAAAAATAGAACTTTCTCAAGATGAAAAACCCTCCGAAGTCGTTGACATCAGAAAGATTATTACTGAGGTCAAACAAGCCCTTGATATCAAAGCTCAAGAGCGTGATATTATTATTGTTCCATCAATTGATGACAATGTTGGGAAAATCGTGGCTGACGGTCATCAGGTTAAGCAAATTATTCAGAACTTGACTGATAATGCCATAAAATATGGCCTGAGCAAAAGCAATGTTTCAATTAAGGTTCAGAATGTTGATGCTATCCCACCTTCAAAAAGCATTGCCGTGGCAGAAGGGCCGGCTTTGGCTATCTCAATAAACAACAAAGGACCAAAAATTTCTCCGGAGAATCTGGCTCGATTAACAGAGCGTTTTTATCGTATGCAGGAACATAAAGACTTAAACATCAAAGGCACTGGGCTCGGCTTGTCTATCGCCAAGCAAATTATTATTCGCCATCATGGAAATATTACCGTCACCTCAAATAATTATAGCGGCACAACCTTTACCATCTATCTGCCAAAAAATCCGGTGGCTTAAAGTAAACCGAATATAAAATTAACGGCAATGTCGTAGTTTTTGGCATTTAGATAGTTTATAAAACGCTGATAGATAAATACACCTTCCCAGCCGCGGCTGTTAAAAGCCATGACTGATCCTAACATCCACAAATTTGCTCCCGGAAGAAACATTAGGCAAAAGCGATATCCTACCTTGGGCAAATCAGTTTGTTTTTCATGAATTTGTGAGGCTACTGCATCTATGTGCCACCCTAAAAAATAACCCAATATGCCGTTTAAGATTATGTTCATTGGGGCAAACCAGGTGTAAACCCATATTCCTATCATGCAAAAAAAACAAAATAACGGAAAGAAATATGGCCCAATTATTATCAACCAATTGCCTTTTCCCTTAAACGACATCTCTCCGCCGGAATTATCGCCCGCAATGCTGATATGTGTGACTTTGTGAAATGTTAAAAAGGCAAAAAACGCATGCGTAAACTCATGGGCAATTATCTGAATATTGGCCTTTACCCCGGCATCTGACATGCTTTTTGATAAAAAAAACATCCATAATCCCACCGCCAAAGCAAGGTTTTTCCATGTCATGAACTGAAATGCATGAAACGACTTGAAAAGCGCCGGCAGTGATACCAACATAAAAATTGCAGCCGGCCATTTTAGTAATTCAATAAAGCGGTCTATTAATATTCTCATTGCGGTTTCTTTGGTTTTTATAATTTATTGCCTATTGCTAACGGATTGTAAAGCTTTTTTTGATAGGATATGCTCAATTATTGAAATTTGGAGGTTTTTTTATGAATAATGAAAATGATTTTGAAGTTTTTGACTTTGTTGTCAATGATGAAGATGAGGTATTGCTGCTTCTCTATCAAAGAGATGGCGCTCCAGAGAATCCAAAAATAACTTTGTCTCCAGAAGAAAATTCTGCAGTTTTACATCGCAATGAAAATGATGAAATTGTTTTGAATGATATCGGAGATGATATTTTTGACAGCTTGGCCGATGCCGACAAGCTTTTGATTTGTGAAATTACACGCAGCGAAAAAGAAGAAGATACGCAAATTGTTAATGCTTATGAGGCGGAAATATGTGATTAATTTCATATTTGGACAAAAATTATTAAAAAGTACTTGTGTTTTTATTTTTTTTGTGATAGACGACTTCTTATAAGGAGGTTATGCGGATAATATCATGATTATTGACGGCAGTAACAAAAAACAGAGAAGCATTTTAACAAACAAGTGTTTCTATCAGACAACAGCCCAGATTATGAGTGATTTTGAATCTAAGGGCTATACTGATTCTGCGGATAAAACAGCAAAGGTTATTGCAGCTTATCGTGATATTGTTCGGCAAAAAACCAAAAACGATTTTGATAATGATTATAATGCCGCGTTTAAGCGGATTGATAAAGCAATAGAGCTAATGGCAAATAAGGTCTTTTATGACTGCGATGCCAAGAGTTTTGACTATGCTTATCATTCTTTTGAAGAATTTGATCATATCAGTGCTATCGTCGGGCGGCAAAAGCTCAAAAAAGGTTCTGCCGTCTAAAAGAGAGAGGGTAACAGTTTTAAAGCGGCGTTTTATACGCCGCTTTTTGTTGCTAAAAAGCGAGGACGGGGCGGACCTCGTAGCTGGTATCCTTAGGGTAGTAGCCCAAACCGTAACTGGGGTAAGAGTCTGAGTACCACGCGGAGTAGTTATGGACCTCGGACGACGACCAAGCTTCGGTGCCTTCTGTGAATTGTGTCCCATTTCCATAGGCTAACCCCATATTAACTTCTTGTTGGTGGTAATAAATTGAGGATATTATTCCTGCTGCCGGTAAACACCA
>CASFMW010000045.1 GCA_949295935.1 uncultured Pseudomonadota bacterium
GGCATAAGCAGTCCTCCAAAATAGGTTTGTGCTGAACTGATTATAATACTTTTTATAATCTTGAGTACTGCTTTTGCCCCAACCTTTGATGTAGAGCCATGCTGCTGTGACGAGCGATGTAATCGCGCATTCCCGTTGCCCGCTCCAGTTAGAAAACCGCGAAAGCGGTTTTATTAGTGGAGCGTCAAGGGGTATCGAGGGCTCGCTAAGTAAAAAAACAACAAAAAAATCAATGTTTTTTATCAGCTAAAAAGTTTTTGGTTTTATCGACAACGCTGTCATGTTCAGCCAGTGTAGGAAAGACTGGTGTCGGGGCAGTTGGTTGCGGTGCTGTCGGCGTAACCTTGATGTATTTAATATCGCGGAAAGCAATATGCTTGAAGGCGAAAATAACAAATCCGGCCGCCGCGACGGAAAGACAAATCAAGAAAGATAAAGCCCCAAAGAGCTGCATGATAACGGAAATAATAATTGGGCCGATAACCATACCTAGGCTTTGAAGCATGATAAGCAATCCACTGGCCGGAACACGGTCTTCATTTTGAATCAGATCATTAACGTGAGAAACACAAATCGGATAAATAATAAAAGTGCAACTGCCAAGAACAAAAGCAGCAGAGGTCAAAGCAAAAGTTCCGTTGTCAATAAACACATGAACCCAAGGTGCGACGAAAAACATCAAGACATTGGCCCAAAGAATAACAAACCGTCTATCAATCAAGTCAGACAATTTTCCGACCGGAATTTGTGCACACATTCCGCCGAGAATACCGGCAAACATAAAGAGTGACGTTTGGTGCAAAGTCAGTCCGCTGCGCACGGCATAAATTGTACCGAGCGTATAAAATGCACCGACAAAAATTCCGCTGCAAAAACATCCGACCACCCCGACCGGAGAAATTTTATACAAGGCCGGAAGTTTCATATTTTTCTGCACGGAAATATCCGGCATGGGCAAAGCCGTGAGCGAAATCGGAATAAGCGCCAAAGAAAAAATAATAGAAACCAGAGCCAAAATCAAGACGCCGTTAGTATCCGGAATATTAAGCAAAAGCTGCCCCAGACCGGAGCCCATATAAGTCGTAACCATATAAAGAGACATCACCAACCCGCGATTTTTGTTATTGGCGCGTGCATTAAGCCAGCTTTCAAGACACATCATTGCCGCCCCGATACAATATCCTTCAAAAAAGCGAAGCCCGCCCCATAACACTGGTGATTGTGAAAATATATGCGCCAGTACCAAAGCCGAGAATAAAGATATAAAGGTTGAAAACGAGCGAATATGTCCGACTTTGTTAATGATTTTTGAAGCTGTCAGCGCCGCCAAAATATAACCGATATAATACATAGATAAGATAATGCCGATTTGCGAAGTCGACACACCAAACTTGTTCATTTTTAATGATAAATAAGAAGTCAACAAGGCATAACCGGCACAGGTTAATAGTGTTCCGGCAAAAAAGGCGGATAAAGGGGAAATAACAGCCTTAATCGGCTTAAAAAGTTCAGATAGCCTACTCATGCAAAAAATCATAATCTAAAAAGATTAAAATTTGATAAAATAAAGCCGCTTTCGTCGGATAAAAATAAAAAAAGCTTGCAAAAAAGAGAGTAGGGGCTATATTCGCAAATAGAAAATAATTGATTTAAGGAGATAATATATGCCTTTAGTAACAATGCGTCAAATTCTTGACCATGCAGCAGAAAACAACTACGGTGTTCCTGCTTTTAACATTAATGATATGGAACAAGTTATTGCAGTTTTGCAGGCTGCAAAAAAAGTTAATGCTCCGGTTATTCTTCAAACTTCAACCGGTGCGCGCAAATTCGCCGGAGATCCGATGATTCGCCACATGGTTCAGGCCGGAATAGAAATGTTTCCGGAATTGCCGATTTGTATTCACCAGGACCACGGTTCATCGGTAGATATCTGCCAGTCTGCTATCGTAAACGGTTATTCTTCCGTTATGATGGATGGTTCATTGGAAGCTGATGGCAAAACACCGTCTTCTTTTGAATATAATGTAAAAGTAACTAAAGAAGTTGTTGCTCGTGCACATGCTGTCGGTGCTTCAGTTGAAGGTGAGCTGGGTGTTATCGGTTCTTTAGAAACCGGAAAAGGCGATAAAGAAGATGGTCATGGAGCAGAAGGCGTAATTGATAAAAAACGCTTGGTAACAGATCCTGATGAAGCTGCTAAATTTGTCGCAGAAACCCATCTTGATGCTTTGGCGGTTGCTGTCGGAACATCTCATGGTGCTTATAAGTTCACCAGAAAACCGGATGGCGACATCTTGGCTATTGATGTTATTGAAAAAATTCACAAAAAACTTCCGAATACGCACATGGTTATGCATGGATCTTCTTCTGTTCCGCAAGAATTGCAAGATTTGATTAATGCCTATGGCGGCGCCATTCCTCAAACCTTTGGTGTTCCTGTTGAAGAAATTGTTCGCGGTATTAAGTCCGGTGTTCGCAAAGTTAATGTTGATACCGACTGCCGTATGGCTATTACCGGTGCGATTCGCAAGATATTTGCCGAGAACCCGAAAGAGTTTGACCCGAGAAAATATCTCAAACCTGCAATTGAGGAAATGCAGAAAGTTTGCGAAGCTCGTTACATTTCCTTTGGGGCGGCTGGTCAGGCTGATAAGATTAAGGCTATTCCGATGTCTGAAATGGCCAAACGCTATGCTGCCGGAGAAATTTAATTTCTAAACGCATAAAAAACTCAGTTCCCTAGGGAACTGAGTTTTTTTTGTTTTAAATACCTTCAATAACAGGTCTTGTTTCGTTAATTCCAAATGTTTTGCTTTGATTCAACGTTGATGAATTTTCTCCGAGCTTTATGGCATAAGCGCGAAAAAAGCTCTCTGATGAAGTTGTCCATAAAGGAGAGTTATCTAGCCGGTCACCTTTTAAAAATACCAAAAAATGATTTAATTTTAGAAACTCATCAGGTGAAAGTTCTGCAACTTTTTTCCATGAGGCCAAACTGCCACAAGAAGCAACTCTGCCGTTAATACAAATTTTGCTGCAATAATCCTGAGCTTCATCCCAATTATACCGTTTGGGCGCAGCACGAAGTCTAATTGCAGCGGAATTAACAATAATCCCCCAAGGACGCTTGTGGTGAGGCGCAGGCTTCCAAGAACGGCTGCCATCATCATAAAAAAGCTCAAAAGGATATTTTCCTTCAGAATCAATAAAACTTTCCCCGATTGGCAAAAGCTCTTTCTGTGCTTTTTTCCAAATTTTTAATATAAGACCGGAGATAAAAGAACGTTTTTTATTTTTCATAATAGTATAATGTATAGAATAATTAATAATTAACTTTTTTGTAGCATTGTGAAAAATAAAGTCAAGAACTTATTCTGAGGAAATAAAAAAACGAGGCCGGCATTAGGGGATGCGGCCTCGTGAGCAAGCCTGCCGTTGAGTTTAGGGCGGCAGACTTTCTCTTAAAGCGGTAGACCATATTTTTTATTTGGAGCTTTTAGAAGGAAGGTCTATGTTGCCCGCTTTTTGAGAATTATTTAGAGTTGTTCAACAAATTCGACATAAAGATAATATATTTTAAAAATTTTGTCAATAGAAAAAATAAAAAAAATGCTGCTATTTTTAATTTTATTAATAGCAGCGGGGTTATGGTGTTGAAAAATAATGAAAATATTTTATAAACAAAATTTAAAGAATGAAAGTTACTTTTGGTCACATTTAGCCCAAATAGAGCAAATTAAATCATCAATCTCTTGCTCATGCTCAATTTCGTCCTTTAAAATGCTTAGAGCTAGGTCAAAAGTTACAAAATCTTTTCCGTGTGTCATCTCACAAATTTTTTGATATCGAGCAATGGCACAGCGTTCGGCCGACAAATTTTGCTCCAAAAGCTTTGCTGAACAAGAGTCTTTGGGCTCTTCGTATTTGCAAGTTGCAACTTTTTCCCACTGATTCGGGTGGGTAAGAGGTGTTCCGCCGAGTTCAGCGATTCGTTTTGCGATTTTTTCAGCATGTTCAAGCTCTTCTTTGGCGTGCTCTTCAAATTCTGCGCTGACAACTGAGCGCATTGCGCCGGCAGCAACTTGTGCGCCAATCCAATATTGATAATAAGCCAGCCACTCTTCGGCAAAGGCAGCATTGAGCTCTTTGATTAAGTCTTTTGTGTTGAGGTCGCAAATTTTAATGGCCATTTCAGACATGATAAATCTCCTTTTAAAAAATATTGCCAGTCAAGGAGGTAATAGCCAATTTGCAAAAATCAAGAAGATAAAATTTTATTTAGAGTATTTTAAGCAGCAAAGAATATAATAGAGCAAAATAAGAATAAAGGAGATTGAAAAATGGTAAAAATTGCTCCAAGCCTTTTATCGGCAGATTTTGGAAATCTGGAAGAAGAAATTCGCCGATTGGAAGCCGCCGGCGCAGATATGCTGCATTTAGATGTGATGGATGGTGTGTTTGTTCCAAACTTAACTTTTGGAGCAGCGGTCATAAAAGAACTAAGACCGCGCAGTAGGTTGGTTTTTGACGCGCACTTGATGGTTACTAATCCCGAGAAAATGCTTTCATCCATAGCTGCGGCTGGAGCAGATATTATAACAGTTCATGCTGAGGCAGTTACACATTTGGATAAAGCGCTGGATGAAATTCGTTCTTTGGGGTGCCGTGCCGGCGTTTCGCTTAATCCGGCAACACCGGAAAGCGTTTTGGAATATGTGCTGGATAAGCTGGATTTGGTTTTGGTAATGAGCGTAAATCCGGGGTTCGGTGGACAAAGTTTTATCGATTCGCAGCTTGAAAAGATTGCTAGAATCAAAGAGATGATATCAGGTTATGATATCGAACTTGAAGTTGATGGCGGAATTAATCCTGAGACTGCGGCAGAATGTATTAAAGCGGGGGCGGATATTCTGGTTGCCGGAACAGCCATATTTTCAACAGATGATTATGAGACAAATATCAAGGCCTTAAGGCAAAATTAACAGAAACCTGTTAGCTTAGGCTATGAGTTAACATAAAAAGGACGAACATCATGGCAAATTTAGTGATGATTGTAGAAGATGAGGAAGCTCTGGCACTTCTTTTGAAATATAATCTGGAAAAAGAAGGCTTTCTGGTAAAATGCGTCAATCGCGGAAATATTGCGCTGGCCGAAATTGAAAAACATCAGCCGTCAGTCATAATTTTGGATTGGATGCTTCCGGAAATGTCTGGTGTCGAAATTTGCAAGCTGCTGCGTTCAAAGCCTGATATTAAAAATATTCCGGTCATTATGTTGACCGCAAAAGGCGAAGAAGAAGATAAAATCAAAGGCCTGACCGCCGGTGCTGATGACTATGTGACTAAACCGTTTTCGATTCCTGAGCTGGTCGCGAGAGTAAAGGCGCAAATGAGGCGCGCGCCTGAACCGCAAACAGCAACGGAACTGGTTTTTGAAGATATCCGCATGGATTTGGTTGAAAAAAAGGTCTTTCGTGGAGAGAATTTTATTCACTTGGGTCCGACAGAGTTTAGACTTTTGAAGATGATGATGGAAACGCCGGGAAAAATATTTTCACGAGAATATTTGCTTAAAAATGTATGGGGAACAAATATTTATGTTGAGACCCGCACGGTTGATGTTCATATCAGAAGGTTAAGAAAATCATTAAATGAATATGGGGCTGACTATATTCGTACGGTTCGTGCAACCGGCTATGGTTTAGACCATACACCACAAAATGAGGCTGAGGATAACGCTTGACAAAGCTTCGGAATATGTTAGAAAAAAATAAGGATTTTATAATTAACTCTTATTATTAACCTTCAAAATTTTTATAATTATGACAACAGTATTTTTACTTTATGTTTTTGCAGCGGCATTCTTTTTGTTGATACTGGGTATTGTTTGCGTGAAAAAGACAAAAGTTTTCACAGGATTGAAATCATTGCTTCCATCTCCGGAGGGTAAGGAAGATTCTAAACCTGACGGAATTTACGAGCGCAAAACAGACAGAGTATGTGATTTTAAGCCGGACGGAGTATACAACTCTAAACCGGACAGAGCGTTCGATATGGATAGAAAAGTTCTGCAAAAAGAAGACTTACAGTCCGGCGTTTCCCAAAAGCCAAAAATTAACCGCCGTGGCACAAGGAATAAGTAATCTAAAATCTGTAAAGAATGGCATCAGGCAAACCTGATGTTATTTTTTTTTGTTTTAAATTTGGAAAAAGAGAAAACAATCTAAAAAACATATTGACTTTTATGAAAAATATCTTTATAACGCAAAGTAAATAAAAAGGATTTTCCCAAAGGAAAGAAATTTTACACTTCTGCGGGGTGCCGGCAGTCAGCGAGTTTTCGCCCACTGTCGTGCAATAGCTTATAGGAAAAAGATGTTTGACGGATTAACGGATAAATTAAGCGCGGCCTTTTCAAAAATAACCTCACGCGGCGTGCTTAATGAAAAAGATATCGACGAGGCTATGCGCGAAATTCGCGTTGCCTTGCTGGAGGCAGATGTTTCGCTTCCCGTTGTTCGCAGCTTTATCGCACAGGTTAAAGAGCAAGCACTGGGTGAAAAAGTTGTCCGCTCAATCCAACCGGGGCAAATGGTTGTTAAGATTGTCCATGATGAACTGGTCAAACTTCTGGGCTCGGATGAAAGCGGGCTTAATTTCAAAGCTGTTCCGCCGGCATGTGTCTTGATGGTCGGTCTGCAAGGTTCGGGTAAAACCACAACCTCGGCCAAAATCGCAAATTTGTTGAAAAACAAGAAAAAGATTTTGCTGGCTTCTTTAGATATTTATCGTCCGGCCGCCCAAGAACAATTAGCTCAGCTTGGTGCGCAGATTGGTGTTGATACCTTGCCGATTGTTCAAGGGGAAAAGCCAGAAGAAATTGCCCGCCGCGCTCTGAAACAAGGCAAAAGCGGTAGTTATGATGTCATTATTTTAGATACGGCCGGTCGCCTGCATATAGATGAAGCTTTAATGGATGAGGTTGCCCGGATAAAAGAAATCACCAATCCGACGGAAGTCTTGCTGGTTGCCGATTCAATGATAGGTCAAGATGCTTGCAATGTTGCCAAAGAGTTTAATGATAAAGTCGGTGTGACTGGAATTGTTTTGACCAGAGTAGATGGTTCGTCTCGCGCCGGTGCTGCTTTATCAATGCGTATGATTTCGGGCGCTCCAATAAAATATTTGGGGACTGGCGAAAAAATTGATGAGTTTGAGGCCTTTCATCCGGATCGTTTGGCCGGACGCATTTTAGGTCAGGGCGATGTTGTTTCTTTGGTTGAAAAGACCATGGAAAAGATTGACCGCGAAGAGGCGGAAGAAGTCGCCAAAAAAATGATGAAAGGCAAGTTCGACCTTGAAGATATGCTCACCCAACTGCGTCAGGTTCAAAAACTTGGAAGCTTGGGCAGCTTGATGGGGATGATTCCGGGACTGTCAAAGTTCAGAGCGCAGATTGAAGAATCAGGCGTTGGCGACAATTTGATAAAAAAGCAAGAGGCGATAATTCTTTCAATGACCAAGAAGGAACGCCGCGAGCCGGATATTATCAAAGCCTCCCGCAAAAAGAGAATAGCGGCAGGAGCCGGAGTAGAAGTTCATGACGTCAACAAATTGCTCAAATCTTATGAGCAGATGTCGACAATGATGAAAAGAATGGGCAAGCTGGGCGGAATGAAAGGCTTGGCTGCTCAAATGATGATGAAGAAAAATCCGTTCGGAGGTTTTTCGGGCGGAAAGAACAACAGGTTTCCGTTTTAGCCATAAGGCGGAAATTTGAAATTTAATAACACAACGAAAGGAAATAAAAATGGCAGTACGTATCAGATTATCACGCGGTGGTTCAAAGAAACGTCCGTTTTATCGCATTGTTGCGGCCGATCAAAGAGCTCCTCGTGATGGTAGATTCATTGAAAAATTAGGCACCTACAATCCTCTGCTTCCGAAAGACAGCGCTGAGAGATTGGTTGTTGATGCTGAGAAAGTAAAGAGCTGGATTTCAAAAGGAGCTCAACCGACCGAAAGACTGCAAAAGCTTTTTGCTAATTTGGGTTTGTGCGCAGCTCCGGCTTTGCGCAATCAGCCAAAGAAATCTGCTCCTAAAGCAAAAGCCTTAGAGAGAATGAAAGAAAAAGAAGAAAAAGCTGCTGCAGCCGCTGAAGCTGCAAAAGCTGCTGCTGAAGAAGCCAATTCTTCTGCTGAATAATTCTTAAAGATTAAGGTTATTTTTATGACAAACGGAAGACAATAATGACAAACGCAAAAAAAGTATGTCTGGGCAAGATTGTCGGTGTCCACGGGATCAGAGGAGAGGTAAAAGTCAAAAGTTATACCGCCAAAGACACGGATATTGATAAATATGGTCTTGTGGAAGACAAGCTTGGCAAAAAGTTTGAAATTAAAGTCACCGGACATTCAAAGGAACTGTTAAGAGTAAAGATAAAAGGCATAGACGACCGCACCACGGCGGAAAGCCTCAGAGGCATAGAGCTTTACATTGATCGCACACAGTTGCCGGACTTGGAAGAAGAGGAATATTATCTTGACGATTTGGTTGGTTTAGATGTTAAACAGGCTGGAGAAGACAAGGTTGTCGGACAAGTTATCGGTGTTTATAACTTCGGTGCGGGAGATGTCTTGGAACTGCGGCTGAAAGAGGACAATCGTCAAGAGATGATACCTTTTAGCAAGGCTTATGTTCCGGAGGTAAATATTAAAGAAGGTTATATTATTGTCGAAAGTGTTTTGATGAATTTTATTGACGAAGAAGAGGACGAAGCCGGTGCTGAAGGTTAAGTTGTTCACGATATTTCCGGAGCTCATTCCGGGGTTTCTGGGCTATTCATTAACCGGAAAAGCACTAAGCGAAGGCCTTTGGTCAATAGAGACTGTCAATATCAGAGATTATGCCAAGGACAAATACGGATCGGTTGACGACACCCCTTGCGGTGGCGGCGCCGGAATGGTTATGAGAGCCGATATCTTGAGTGAGGCGATAAAAGCCAACCACAAAACGGGAAGAATAATCAGTATGAGTCCTCGTGGTATTCCTCTGACACAAAGCAAAGTTCACGAGCTGAGCGCGGAAGAAAACTTAAGCATCATCTGCAGCCGCTTTGAGGGAATAGATGAGCGAGTTTTAGAAGCCTATAATGTTGAGGAAATCAGCATTGGCGATTATATCCTGACCGGCGGTGAGCAGGCAGCACTAATCATGCTAGATGCGGTTATCCGTTTGCTCCCCGGAGTTTTAGGAAACAAAGATTCCTTGAGCGACGAGAGCTTTGAAAACATCTTACTGGAACATCCGCAATACACCCGCCCAATAGACTGGGAAGGTCACAAAGTTCCGGAAGTTTTGTTAAGTGGTCATCATCAAAATATAGCCAAATGGCGCCAAGAACAAGCCATAGAAGTAACCAAAACCAGAAGGCCGGACCTTTATCAAAAATATCTTGATTTGAAAAAGGTTTAGGTATATAAAGTTAAAAAATTAAAAAAGGGAAGAACCATGAATATATTGGAAAACATCGAAAAAGAGCAAATTTCAAAGCTCACCGAAGGTAAAAACATCCCGAACTTCAAACCGGGAGATACCTTAAAAGTTCACACCAAAGTAAAAGAAGGTGACAGAGAACGTATTCAGGTATATGAAGGCGTTTGCATTGCCCGCAAGAATGATGGCTTGAATTCATCATTCACCGTTAGAAAAATTTCATTCGGCGAAGGCGTAGAAAGAGTATTCCCGCTTTATTCTCCGAATGTAGCAAAGATTGAAGTATCACGTATCGGTAAAGTCCGTCGTGCAAAATTATACTTCTTGCGTGCATTGCGCGGTCGTTCTGCTCGTATTGCCGACGATTTGTCAGCAGCTGCAAAAGCAAAAGAAGAGAACAAGAGCGCCGAATAATATCTTTCGGACAAAAGTTAAAAAGCCCGCTTTGATGAACTGTCCCCAAAAAATTGGACAAGTAAAAAAGTCCCGGGGGAAAGTTAAATGGAATTAAGCAAATGGCATCGGCGCTGAGC
>CASFMW010000046.1 GCA_949295935.1 uncultured Pseudomonadota bacterium
GTATTTTATGTGCTTAATTTATTTTTAATTTGGTGTTGTGATTATGATACTTTTTTATAATTTTTACTCTCTGCCCCATACTTTGACGATGAACCAGCAGCATCTAAACTCGCTGCGGGCGCTACCTCGCCCTTCCTCGTTAAGATGTTGCGCTGCTCTTGCAGATAAAAAGGCAAAAACCTTTGCCTTTTTACTTAGCGAGCCCTCTCGGGTTCGATACCCTTTGGCGCTCCACTAATAAAACCGCTTTCGCGGTTTTCTAACTGGAGCGGGCAACGGGAATCGAACCCGCATTTTAAGCTTGGGAAGCTCACATTCTACCATTGAATTATGCCCGCTTTATTTTTTCTTCGCTTAATCTATATCAAAAAATTTTAATAATCAACCTCTAAAAACCGGTTATACAACTTGCATGGATGTCTGTCACAATCATCTCTGATATAGCTTCTTAAAATCGCATAGGCCTTTCTTTCGGCACCGCCTTTGATTTCATCATCCGACACCCAGGTTTTATCCATGCAATAACCGGCAACTTCCCATGCTTGTCTTTTTGTATCTCCCGTCATTAAAGCGCCGCTCTTGGCCAACTTCTCCGCCTCAATCTCTACACATTGTGTATATTGTTCCTCTGGAGATAAAGTCAGGTCTATACGCGACGGCAATTTGCATCCGCAAGCAATCAAACTCAATCCAATTATTAAAATTTTTGTTTTCATCTCCCTACTCCGCTTTTTATTCTACTTTATCAAAAATTTCTCCGCAACTGTTTTTTATAAAAAAAATCCCGAAAGGAGCCTAAGCCGCTTTCGGGAAATTGTTTAGTATCTGAATTTACGGTAAAGACCATAGCCTATACCGCAAAAGATAATCGCAATAAGCAAATTTGTCGTTCTTAGCGTTATGTTGCTTGGCGACACCCAGAGATAAACACAAGCTAAATACATAACGAACAAAATGTTTATTATCAGCCATGCTCGCATAAATTTTAATGGATTGCTCTGTTTCTGCAAAATCGAAATATCAACATTTTCCGGATTGGGGATTGCGCACGCAACTTTATACTTTAGCGACAAAGGGACACTGTTAAAATTTTCAAGCAGCCACCTGCCATAATGCGCATAATTCGGACTATTATCAAAATTTCTATACGGGTAATGCCCGATATTCAATGCAATTTCCCGTGTAAAAAAATCTTTCATCGTTTGTGCGCTAACTCCTTGGGGATGATATTTGGCTGCAAAATGCAGCAAATTATAAATTTTATCAAATGTCACCATGCTGATATTAATCAAAGCGTAGCAGAACCATGCAAGCTTGTCTTCATCCTGATATTCACGGATATACTCGGCAGCCTCGTCCTCATTTAAAGCAATATACAGTAACAAGCATTTAATCTCGTCCTTGTTTTGGTACGACCATTTTGCAAAATTTGAAAAATCAAATGATTTCTTCTGAAAAAAACACCGTCTTTTTATGTTGTATTCATAAAAACTGCTGGTTATGTTCAAATTTTCCTTTCCTACCTTGATTTTTGAAACACCATGAAGCAGTAGCTTTTCCATTTGCAAATTCAGACTTTCAATCCGTTCGGGGGATAACACAATTTTTTCCCCTCCGTTGTTCATAACAACATCATAATATTCTTCCATAATGATAAATCAATTAAGAGTTACACAATAATTTTCTAAACCATGGTCAGAATACTCACCCAGACAAAAATGTCAAGCCATTTTAATTTCATAAAAAAAAAGAACAAGGCGATTTCTGGCCTGTTCTTTTCTTTCATAAGTCTTAGCGTTTTAATCCGACATAAACCTGCAAGCTGGCGATGACCAAGATGATGGAAATTATCAGATTGAAAACACCTATTCCAGGAAAAACCGAAAAAACTATCATGCTATTTATCAATAAGAAAATCAAACACAATAGCTGCACAAACATCCAAAATATTTTGCCGCTTGTCGGTTGGCAAAATGTTTTCAGCGCGCAATCATCACGATGCTCAGAATCGGTTAATATCGTGACAATTTTTATCTTTTCCAGTGGCGACAAACATTCATGATGTTCCCAAAGCCATTTGCTGTATGGCGCAAAGCCATCTTTTTTTGTTTTACGCAGATGTTTGACCATCAGAGCTGCAAAAATCCTCTTTATTTGGTCTTTTCTTATTTTACCCGGTGGGCAGTTCAGACACAAGTTTATGAGATATTCAATTCTGGGAATGTCTTGCCCCATGGTTGCCAGAAGACCATAGGTAAACCAAAACAGCTTTGTTTCTAGTTTTTTAGCCTGAATAAAAGCTACGAGCTCATAACAATTTCCTGCAAAATAAACAAAGCCCATAACTTCTTTTTCTTGCTGCTGAAAAAAATTCCATATGGTACCCATTTCACAGCTTCGCTCCAAACAAAGTGGCTTATAAGGCAAAATATCCAATGAAACACTTTTACATGAAGCATGATATAACTCGGCATAGAAGGCTTTCAGCATACTTTCTACAGCCATATTTAAAGCTTCTGTTCTTTCAGCTTCCACACTGAGGCAATGCGTTTTTTCAACTTTTTCATAATATTCTTTCATAATAATATAAATTAAGTGTGACATAATAACTATAAAATCTGGTTTACTATATCTACTTAGACAAAAAAGTCAAGCATTCTGTTGTTTGTCCAGCTTTTTTTGTTGTTCTTCTTGCTTTTTTTGATGGATTTTTGAATTTTTTAATGCTATAAAACGCGCATAGAGAATCTATGGCTCTATGTGATGAGTATGCCTTTATACTTGTTAAATAAGCTTTTTATTAACTTAAAATTAAGGAAATACAATAATATGTCTGATGTTAAGATGAAAATGATGGATGGTAACGAAGCTGCCGCTTCCGTTGCTCACCGCATGAATGAAGTCTGCGTCATCTACCCGATTACTCCGTCTTCTCCGATGGGTGAATGGGCTGATGCGTGGTCTGCTGCTAATCAGAAAAACCTTTGGGGTGTTGTTCCTGAAGTTCAGGAAATGCAGTCCGAAGCCGGTGCCGCCGGTGCTTGCCACGGTGCTCTTCAAGCTGGTTCTTTAACAACCACCTTTACGGCTTCTCAAGGTTTGCTTCTGATGATCCCGAACATGTATAAAATCGCCGGCGAACTTTGCCCGTTTGTTATGCATGTTGCTGCTCGTTCTTTGGCTTATCATGCCTTGTCAATCTTTGGCGACCACTCTGATGTGATGTCTTGCCGTCAGACAGGTTTTGCTATGCTTTGCTCAAACTCTGTTCAAGAAGTTCATGACTTTGCCGCTATCGCTCAGTCTTCTACTTTGCGTTCTCGCGTGCCGTTCATGCATTTCTTTGATGGTTTCCGTACTTCTCACGAAATTAAGAAAATTAAGCTCCTCTCTGATGATGATTTGAGAGCTATGCTTGATGGTATCGACACCAATATTAACTCTAAGCACGCTCTGCGTCCGGAAGCTCCGGTTATTCGCGGTACGGCTCAGAACCCTGACGTTTTCTTCCAAGGTCGTGAAGCATCTAATAAATATTATGATGCTGTTGAAGGCATTGTTCAAGAAGAAATGGACAAGTTTGCTAAAATCTCCGGTCGTCAATACCATGTTGTTGACTATATCGGCCCGAAAGATGCCGAACAAGTTATCGTTATTATGGGTTCCGGCGCTGAAACAGTTGAAGAAACAATCAACTATCTCAACAACAACGGTTATAAAGTCGGTTTGGTTAAAGTTCACCTGTATCGTCCGTTCCCGACAAAGTCTTTCCTCAAAGCTTTGCCTGAAAGCGTTAAGGTTGTTAATGTTCTTGACCGCACTAAAGAATCCGGTTCTATCGGTGAACCGCTTTATCTTGATGTGGTTGCTACCTTGACTCAAGCTTTTGCTAACGGCGAAATCAAAGCTATGCCGAAAATCTTGGGCGGCCGCTATGGCTTGTCTTCTAAAGAATTTACTCCGGGAATGGTTAAAGCTGTTTATGATAACGGCGCTGCCGCTAAGTCTATCAACGGCTTCTCGGTCGGTATTGAAGATGATGTTACCCACAAATCTTTGGCCTTCAATGACGACATTGACACCGAAGGCAAAGATGTTGTTCGTGCCGTATTCTTCGGTCTTGGCGCTGATGGTACCGTCGGTGCTAACAAAAACTCAATTAAGATTATTGCAGAAGATGCCGGAAAATATGGTCAGGGTTATTTCGTTTATGACTCTCGTAAGTCCGGCTCTATGACAACTTCTCACCTGCGTTTCTCAGATAATCCGATTAAAGCTGCTTATCTGATTAACAAGGCTGACTTTGTTGCTTGCCACCAGTTCCCGTTCATGTCTAAAGTTGATATTTTGAAAATCGCTAAACCGGGAGCTACCTTCCTTTTGAACGCTCCTTATGACGGACAGGAAGTTTGGAACCACCTGCCGAAGGAAGTTCAACAGGTTATTATTGACAAGAAGATTAACTTCTATGCCATTAACGCTATTGATGTTGCTCGTAAGACCGGTATGGGTCAACGTATTAACACCATCATGCAGACCTGCTTCTTTGCAATTTCTAACATCTTGCCGAAAGATGAAGCTATTGCTCAGATTAAAAACGCTATTAAGAAAACATATAGCAAGAAGGGCGACGCTATTGTTCAAAAGAACTTTGAAGCCGTTGATGCTACGCTTGAACATTTGGTTAAAATCAATGTTCCGGCTACTGCTGATTCTAACTTGCATATGCTTCCGCCAGTTCCGGCTAATGCTCCTGAATTCGTTAAGAAGTTGACTGCAGAGTTGATTGCCGATCGTGGTAATGAGCTGCCGGTTTCTGCTTTTGAAGAAGTTGTTGACGGTACATGGCCGACAGCTACAACTCAATATGAAAAACGTTGCATTGCAACCGAAATTCCGGTTTGGGATCCTGATACTTGTATTCAATGCGGTAAGTGCTCTATCGTTTGCCCGCATGGTGTTATCCGTATGAAAGTTGCTTCGGAAGAAGAACTCAAAAATGCACCGAAAGGCTTTAAGTCTGCTGCTTATAAGGGTAAGGAATTTGCCGGTAAACAGTTTATTTGGCAGATGTCTCCGGAAGACTGCACAGGCTGCGGCATCTGCGTCAGCGCTTGCCCGGCTAAGAACAAAGCTGATCCGGCTCGCAAAGCCATTAACATGGATCACATCGAAAATCATTTGGAAGAACAGAAGGCTTGCTGGGACTTCTTTGAAACCCTGCCTTATGTAAAACGTACGGAAGTTGCTAAAAACTTGCCGAAGACAACCCAGATGATTCAGCCGTTGTTTGAATTCTCCGGTGCTTGTGCCGGCTGCGGTGAAACACCTTATATCAAGTTGTTGACCCAGCTCTTTGGTGACCGTATGGTTGTTGCCAATGCTACCGGATGTTCTTCAATCTACTCTGGTAACTTGCCGACTACACCTTATGCTAAAGATGAAAAAGGTCATGGTCCGGCTTGGGCAAACTCTTTGTTTGAAGACAATGCCGAGTTTGGTTTGGGTATGAGATTCTCAATCGATCAGCAGCAGAATGTTGCCATGAGCCTGTTGAACAGCCTCAAGGATAAGATTGGTGCCGAATTGGTTGAAAAGATTGTTTCTAACCCGCAATCTAACGATGTTGAAATTGATGCTCAGCGCGACAATGTAAAAGCTCTTCGTGCTAAACTCGCTTCTATCAACGAGGCAGAAGCTAAGCACTTAGACAGCGTTGCCGACTACCTGATTAAAAAATCCGTATGGATTATCGGTGGTGACGGTTGGGCTTATGATATCGGCTTCGGCGGCTTAGACCACGCTATTGCTTCCGGTAAGAACATCAATATCTTGGTTATTGATACAGGTGTTTACTCTAATACCGGTGGTCAGCAGTCTAAGGCTACTCCGATGGGTGCTTCTGCTAAATTTGCTACAGCAGGTAAAGAGCTTCCGAAGAAGGATTTGGCTATGATTGCCATGTCTTACGGCAATGTTTATGTGGCTCAGGTTTCTATGGGCGCCAATGACTCTCAAGTTATCAAAGCCATGAATGAAGCCGAAGCTTTTGACGGTCCGTCAATCATCATTGCATACTCTCACTGTATTGCTCAAGGCTTTAACCTTGCTGATGGTTTGGAACACCAGAAGATGGCTGTTGAAACCGGAAGCTGGCCGTTGTATCGCTATAATCCGGACAACATCAAAGCCGGTAAAGCTCCGTTGACTTTGGATTCAAAAGCTCCGTCTCGTCCTTTGTCTGACTATATGTCTAACGAAGTTCGTTTCCAGATTGTCAATAAGATGAATCCGGAACGCTATGAGACTTTGATGAACAAGTCTGAGGAAAACCTTAAGAACAAACGCGATTTGCTTGAGCATATGGCTGAGTTCAAAGGTCAGGAATAATTTATAATCCTGTTTAATAGAAAGCTCTTGATGAAAATCAAGAGCTTTTTTTGTGACATAACAATAAAACACTTCAAAACATCTTTATTGAATTTTATGGATGTGGGGGCATTATCCAGCCGGATACGTTATCCCCAGAAAAATTTTGCATTTATTCACAAAAACGGGACTTTTCCACAGGTTGCGATTTGATTTAAATATCAAAATATGCTAATATAATTTCTGCGACTACTGGACTATGACTTTAATTTCGTAATTTTTTTCATAGAGGTACAGTCAATGGATATGTATAATAGATTTCAGTCGCCACTCGGTTATCAGACCGGTGAAGGTCAGATTGACAGCTATGGCGTCGATCACAGCGGCTTTTCTACCCGTGATGAGTTAGAATATCAATTTGCAAGACAAGATAAGGAAAACAAACTTATCCAGAACTACAACAATCAAGGGATAACGAAGAATTACCCTCAATATGGTACTAATTTCTGGGGAAATCCTGATAATAACTACGGCTTCGGCTCTTCAAACATTCACGACAATATTGAGAATAGGAATAATAATCCATTTGACAACACGGTGAATACCTTTGGGCAGAGTCAAACCGGACAGAGTAAACCTTTGGGCAAGAAAACAATAATTCCACCCAATGGGGACTGAACAACACTCCTTTAGCGCAAAACAATAATGCATATCTTGATTTTAATGGAAAGGAATTACGTTGGCATCAAAATAATAAGGTAACTAATTCTTGGAAAGCAATGTCGGGTAAACCTGATTATCAATGTAAAGAATATGACAGCGTAAAAGATAAAGGTCCATTGCCTGAGGGAAAATGGTTGGTAAGACAATCTCAACATCAGAACTTCTATAAAGACCAAAGTAAAATAGGACAATTAAAAAGTGAATATGGTTTTGGAATCATGGGAGGATGGCCTGGAGGAAAAGATTCTTGGGGTAATAACCGCATTTGGTTGGAGCCCGCTCAAGGAACAGATAATAAAGATAGAACTAATCTTTCAATCCACGGAGGTAAAGAATATGGTTCTAAAGGGTGTATTGATTTAACAGATAGGATGGATGAATTTACCGATAAATTTAAGAAATATGGACATGATATGATTCTTAATGTAAAATATGATAAAGACTGTTGGTGATTTTTATTGTATTTAAGATAAATGCTGAATATACTTTGAATAAATTTAACCGAAGGTGCAATTATGAAAAAAATCAAACTCATACCTTTTTATCTACTGTCAGGATTATATGCCTTTGCGGTTTTTATCATTGCAGTAACATATCCAGATGATATGACAAGTGACAGCATGCCATGGAATGCAGAGGCATTAGGTTGGGTATATGAAAATAGGTTTAACTATACCATTATGACATTAACAATATTGTTGATAATAATTGCACCTACGGTTTATGCTTGGAAAAAGCGTAAAACAAATCTCAAAAAATCCTATATAATTCTATCCATTCCGGCTCTTTTATATTTGATTCAATATATCTATTTTATCAACTTTTTTAATATATAAATCCTTTCATTGATGTGATTGTAAATAAGGGGAGGTTTCTGCAACTTTAGGCTAACAGCATTATCAATATGAAAAAAAGCCTCCTTTATTGATGTCTTGTTTGTATTGGCATGGTGTTTTGAAAAACTGTTAATGTTTAACTTATCTACAATTTTTAATTTATTTTTTTTCACAGGATGTAAGCCGTTGAGTTAGTGCATAAGTTCATCATGGGGTGACCTATAAAATTAGGTTGCTTTAATATGGCACAAACTTTTGGGGCAATTCTGATAATAACTATGGTTTCGGCTCTTCAAACATTCACGACAATATTGAGAATAGGAATAATAATCCATTTGACAACACGGTGAATACCTTTGGGCAGAGTCAAACCGGACAGAGTGGGACTGAACAACACTCCTTTAGCGCAAAACAATAATAATACGCTTTCGGGGAATTTGTTAACATTTATTTTGTTGTTTGTGTTGCTCTGTTCTTTGTCGGGCGGTATGTTTTGCAAAACTGGTATTTGTAAAGCTTTATAAAAAAATAGATTTTTATTATCATAAATATACGCTGCCCAACTTCTTAAACATCTTTATTGAATTTTAAAAAAAATCATTTATATTGAAAGTCAGGCGTGGGGAAAAACCTGCGTTTAGCGCTGCGAGAGTGGTGCGGGACTTTGAACGGTCCTCATACATAGTTAGTCGCCCATAGTTTATATATGGGCGATATAGAAATCCCAACATGGTTGGGAAGCTTTTAGTGTATGTTCAAGGAGAGATTTCTCCCTCCCAAAGACTAAAAGAGTCATTTAACTATGTATGATTGTTCAACTTCCCGACCGCTTTTGCAAAAAAAGTGGTCTTTTTTTTGTTTTTAATGTTCGGGGAGAAAAATCATGGATGTCAAACGTATAAAATCTCGCGGCAGAATGGCCAACGGAGAACCTAATCCGATTGATGTTTATGTCGGCAAAAGAATGCGCCTGCGCCGGCAAATGCTTTGCCTTTCTCAAGAAAAATTAGCCGCCGCGCTTGGCTTAACTTTTCAGCAAGTGCAAAAATACGAACGCGGCTTAAACCGCATGGGCGCCAGCCGTTTGTGGGATATTGCCTCGGTTTTGAATGTTCCGATAAACTACTTCTTTGACGGTATGGACAGCCAAATCCGCCGCCAAAGTCCGAGCCAACTTTACGGCGCAGGCGTCCCATTTTCCGTAAATAAAGGTGATCCGCTGTTCAGCCTGGAAAATATCGAGCTGGTTGCCGCCCTCTCCAAAATCAAAAACCCTTCCGCACGCCGCGCCCTCCGCGACCTCATCGCCGCTCTGGCGGCTTAGATTTTATTTTTACTAATATTTTAATCCAATTCAAAAGTGTTAATTTTAGTTTACAAAACACTTGACCATTTATTAAATGTAAATTACAATTAACAATATTGGAGGATAAAATATGAGAAATGTAACAGAAATTATAATTGATAGACCTCAATATCTCGAACAATTAAAAAAATGGCAAAATCAACCCGATTTAATCAAAATCATAACAGGAGTTAGGCGTTGTGGAAAATCAATGCTTTTTTATCTTTATCAATCAGATTTACTTGCACATAAGATGGCTGATAAAAATCAGATTATTAGCATAAATCTTGAAGACCGTTTAATAACTAGAGAAATAGGATTAACAATAGAAAGTAACAATCGCTTGAGTGGTGTTGATAATTTACTGGACTACATTACTCAAAAGCTCACTCCTCAAAAAATGAATTATGTCTTCCTTGACGAAATACAATTACTAAACGAATGGCAAGTTGTTGCAAATACCTTAAGACTCAGAGAAAATATTGATGTTTATTTGACAGGATCGAATGCTTATATGTTTTCCAGCGACTTAGCCAACCAATTAGGTGGAAGATATATAGAAATCAAGATGCAACCATTATCTTTTAAAGAATACTTTGAGGCTTTTAAAAATCCATTTATTTTATTTCAAAACAAAGCATATAAAGAGGAAACAACATTTTTACCTAACGTGTATTCGCACTATATCAGAGAAGGCGGTTTTCCTCAAACCATGTTTGCTTCTGACAAACAACTAATCAACGACTATTTGTTGGACACTGTCTATTTGAATACTATTCAAAAAGATGTAGTTCGCCGTTTTAATATTGCTGATGGAAACAAATTAGATGCTGTCGTTCGTTATTTATTTGATAATATAGGAAATGAGACATCAATGCGAGGAATTGAAAGAGGGTTAAAATCCTCAGGTTTTAACGTTTCTGTCCCTACAATAAGTCAATATATTCAGGGCTTAGAAGACAGTTATCTCCTTTATAAATGCGAACCTTTTAACATTAAAGGAAAACAATTTTTAGAAGGTAATGCAAAATATTATGTTGCCGATCTTGGATTGCGAACAGTTTTATTAGGCAAGGAAGGGGGAGATTCAGGACACATACTAGAAAATGTCGTTTATCTTGAGTTAATAAGAAGAGGATACAAAGTATTTTTAGGTAAAATTTATTCTAAAGGAAAACTGACTGAAGTAGATTTTGTTGCAACAAAAAGCGGTGGCATTTTTGAATATTATCAAGTATCTTTGACTGTTAATACTCAACAAACATTGGAAAAGGAATTAGAGCCTTTGCAAGCAATAGATGATAATTTTCCTAAATTCTTGTTAACGATGGATTATGATGAAAGCAACAATAAAGGTATTAAACATCTAAATGTTTTGAAATGGCTATTATCAATACAATAAATGTCATTTTGCATATAGGAGAAAATAAATGAAAAAGCATATATGTATTTTATTTTTAGCCCTTTGCACAAGCTGTTTAGCGTCTAATGTTAACGAACTAAGAGAAAGTTGATGATTCTTTGCAAAATGTATATAGCCGCATAATAAAAAAATATAATGAATGCGGAATACCTGTTCATAATACATATATTGATAATGTTGCCGGCGAAGCTGGAATTTCTAAAGTATTAAAAAGATATTGGATCGCCCAAATTGATATAAAAGAAGAGAAAAAAGATAAAACTAAAATTATAGTTTATTATATCAACGACCGCGGGCATAATGGAGATTTTATTGCTATGGCACAATACGCAATTGAGAATAAAATAGGGTGTCCTGAGTAAGTCCGAGCCAACTTTACGGCGCAGGCATCCCTTTTTCCGTTAATAAAAGTGATCCGCTGTTCAGCATAGAAAATATCGAGCTGATTCCGCCCTCTCCAAAATCAAAAATCCTGCCGCACACCGCGCCCTCCGCGACCTCATCGCCACTCTGGCTGCCTAACAAAAAAGAGCAGCCTTGCGGGCTGCCCTTGTTGTTCTTGGTATTTGCTCAGACAATCGGGCGGGTTTTTATATAATAACCATCCCTATTGCAATAAGAAAGACCAATTTCTTCATTAAAATAGCTTAACCATGCGTTATCTGACCGGTATGTGTCTTTCGTCCAAATCCGCCCTTTGAGCGGAGTGCCGCCAAGCACTTCAATAAAAGCATTTAATTCTGCGATTTTTGCTTTTCCTTGACGAATAACCTGCTCCCAAAAGCTTTTATCGCCACAGGTGCAAGTCTTTTTTCCGACTTTTATACCTTGGCAATATTTTTGCGCTTCATCAAACAAAATATCCGGTGATGATTGCAAGCTGATGCCTCTATTGCAAAACATTACACCCCAAATCGTTTTTCCCTCTTGGGGGTGATTTGATCTTGTTCCATCCGTATAAATAACCTCAAACGGATAAATAGATAAATTTTCTTGTCCCATAATTATAAATTTAGATTAATAATAAAAAATGTTCTTTCTTTTTAATTGATTTTTGCTAATTGTCAAGAGCTTCACAGCATCAACAAAAGAGCGATTAATAAAACGCCATAAAGAATTATGCCAGAAACATACATAAAGGCTATTCTGAAATCTGCCCTTGAGGGAATCGCGTTTTCGATAATGATTGTTTGCAGCAGCACATAACCGATATACCATAATATTGTATGCGGGATATAGGGCAAAACATAGCGATTTATATAAAAAGACAAAGGCAATAATATTAGTGGTGCCAGCGCTGCGGGAACCGCGTTATAAAAGGTTATATTGCGAAAGCCGACACTGCCCATAACATAGCCGCCAACAGGATCTTTTTTGGGAAATAATGTGAAATTTACCGGATGTGCATTCAAAAACAGACCGACCAGAAAATGCATCAGCTCATGCAATATTGTTCCGGGGATATTTACCAAAGCGCAGACAAACATGCTGCTGTAAGTTGCGTATTTTATTCTCATCAGCATAACAACCGCCAGTATGGTATAAAAGCGGTTGTTAAAAATGCTCTCGACGACTTCGGGGCTGTTTATATAGCGAAAAAAATTATCAATCGCCCTTATGGTTACGTCAATCATATTATCCCCGCTTTAAGACTGCTAACCCGGCTAAATAAGTGTTTAATAACAATTTGCAGAGGTTTTTCTTATTAACCATACGGAAGTCATTAATTATCGTTGTGGTCAAGAATGAACTCATGGCAAACAAGCTCAGCCACAATACTTGTCTTGCGACTTTTTTCTTGCGGGCATTCAAATGGGTATAAACCGCATCAAATGAAGGCTGCCACAACTGCATCATGCGAATAATCATGGCGCGGTAGCCTTGCGGCTGCTTGCTGGCATTTAGGTGATAATTATACAGCAAAAACCAAAGATTTGAATTTTGCAGCACAAAACTGACAAAGATATCAAGATAAGTGTTCAAATTTTTATAAGCGCTTCTGTCCGGCTTAACCTGAGCCATTTTATCATACAATCTTTTTAAGGTTTGGAGGTTTATGGCTGCAACCAAATTATCCATGTTTGAAAACTGATTATATATCGTTCCGACCGAGCAGCCTGAGGCCTCAGACAATTTTCTGGCGGTTAGATATTCCATCCCTTTGCTTTCGACAATCTCTCGGCCCACGCTTATCAGATATGTGCGGATATTTTCTTTGCTCTCTGTCATCTTTGCTTAATAAATTGTTTGTAATTAGTTTTTATAATACTACATATATATCAATTATCATCCGTGTTCAATTTTTTTATTAAAGGATTTGGATAAAATGCGCAATAAGTTATTTCTCGGAGCGGCTCTTTCCGTTATTATTTCAGCTTCTGTGGCAATGGCTCAGGAAGCTTCTTCTGATTTTTATCAAAATATTTTGTTCTCTGAGGAATATGAACAAAAACAACAAGAAAATCAGGCTAAAGACAGTGCCGCTGCGCTTTTGGAAAAAGATGCGGCTTCTGCGCCTTTACCAACGACTGAAACAAATGTTGCGGCTCCGCAGACGCTGTCTCAGGCTCTAGACAATCTGAAAAATACTTATGGTTCAGCGCCGCTTGGTTTAGTTTGGGGTACCAGCATGTCTGATGTGGAAAAATCCGGCGTGCGCCTTATTCCTCAGCCGATGAAAGATTATACAAACTCGTTCCTTGCCGAGAGATTGCCGAATCCGCTTAAAGATTTTTCTACCGCTTATCTTATCTTTGGAGATTCCGACAAGCTTTATCGTGTTTTGGCGCGCAGTGATAAAATTTCCGACGACACGCCTAATGCAGCAAAAACCTTGAAGCTTTATCAGTATTATTACAACTTGCTCTCAAAGAAATATGGTAATGCTCAGCAGAACTATAGCTTGGCAAACACCAATGTTGATGAGAATCCAACTCAGGCAAACTCTGCTGCAGCACAGTCTCCAGAAGATAACCCCAACCTTTTGGCAAATTTAATCAGCGGAGCGGCTGTTCTATATGCAACTTTTGGCGGCGAAGATGTCGGTGTGGCTTTGGCTGTTAATGTTGACGGAGATAATCAAACTTATATCGAAATTGATTATCGAAATTTAAAGATTATTAAGGAAAATGAGCTAAACGTATTAGAAGCTTTATAATGTTTTTTTTAAGGACTAAATGGGATATGAAAAAAGTTGCTTTTTGCGCCGTTTCGGGTAATGGCATGAGCCCTTTGGCTCAGATTTTTGTGAAAAAAGGTTATCAGGTATTTGGTTCTGACCAAAGTTTTGATGCCGGAAGAGACCATGCTAATCGAGCTGCTCTGGTAGCTGCCGGAATTAAGCTGGTTCCGCAAGATGGCAGCGAAATTTCCGATGACTTGGAATTTTTGTGTGTATCATCTGCCATATCTGACGATAATCCTGACGTGATTGCCGCAAAGCAAAAAAATATCCCTATTCTTAAACGTTCAGAGCTCTTAGCCAAGCTCTTTCATGAATATAATTATAATATTGCTGTCGGCGGAACGGCAGGAAAAACCACAACAACTGCAATGATTGGTTTTATCCTTGATAAGCTTGGAAAAAAGCCGTGTATGATTAACGGTGGAATGCTACGCGATTATGAATCAAACATCGGGCTACCAAACTATATTTATAACAACAACGATATTTGCGTGGTTGAGGCCGATGAAAGCGATGGCTCCATTCGTTCTTATCATCCTTATATTGCTTTGGTAAATAATATCTCTCATGACCATGTGGATATTCCGACTTTGGTTGAGTATTTTAGCGAGTTTGCTTCTCATGCGCGTCATGCATTGGTGGTTAATGCTGATTGTCCACTCGCCTCAAAGCTCAATCATTCCAACAAAATTACTTTCTCAATTTTATCTTCCGATGCGGATTTATATGCATCAGACATCAAGGCAATTGACAACGGGGTTTCTTATAAGCTTAACGGCAAAGAATATTTTCTCAATCTTATCGGCAAGTTTAATGTTTCCAACGCCTTGGCTGCTATTGCTTGTTGCAAGGTTCTTGGCATTAGCCCTGATGAAGCGGCTACGGCTTTGCAAGGTTTTCACGGCATTAAACGCCGTCTTGAAGTTGTCGGCACTAATAACCGCAACATCACACTGATTGATGACTTTGCTCACAATGCCAGCAAAATTGAGGCCTCACTCAAGGCGCTTAAAGAATATTCCGGTCGCCTCATCGTTATGTATCAATCGCACAAGCCCTTTTCGGCGCGCACGACCGGTGAAGAAGATGGCGTGGTATTCGGACAAGTGCTGGATAAAAACGATATTTTGCTGATGCCGGAAATTTATATGCGTGACCCAATTAAAGATGCGGACATATCCGGTGCAGACTTGGTTCGTTTTGCTCAGAACAATGGTGTAAACGCCCTCTTCCTTGAGACTAAAGGCAAGGTTCGTGATTATATTTTGCAAAACGCTCAAAATGGTGACCGAATCGTCATCATGGGTGCAAGAGACAACTCTCTTCCGGATTTCAGTCGTCAGCTTTTGCAAGACTTGGCTGACAAGCCAGAAGCCGTTAATTCTTAAGCTTGTTTCGGAGGTGCGTTATGTATTATCCCTTAACACCAGGTGATAAAATCGGACTGGTTTCTCCCTCACGAAACGTGACTGAGCAAGAAATTGCCAAAGGTGTTGAATATCTGCGGTCACTCGGCTTGGTTCCGGTTATGGGAAAAAATGCATTCAAGTCCTTTCGCTATATGGGGGGAACTGCAGCAGAACGCGCCGAAGATATTATGGGCTTTTTTCTTGATCCTGAGATTAAGGCTATTTTTGCAACATCCGGCGGTGACGGAAGCCAATATATCTTGCCGCTTTTGGATTTTGAACTCATCAAAAAAAATCCTAAGCCCCTGTTTGGTTTTAGCGACACAACCGCTTTGCAAAACGCGTTGGTGGAAAAATGTGACCTTATTTGCCCTTATGGCTTAACTTTGAATTATGATTTTCGAAATGGAAATCTTAACAAAACACTTGATGCCAGTGTTAAAAACATAATTTTCGGTAATGAATTTTGCTATTGCGCAGGCAAGCCGGTTATTGTCGGTGAGGCAAGAGGCAAGCTTATCGGCGGATGTTTAAGCCTATTTCGCAACTTATGCGGAACACCTTATTTTCCATCTCTTAAAGGAGCGATTTTGTTGGTGGAAGATGAACAAGAAATGACCTATAAACTTGATTTGATGCTGCAACAAATTTCTCAATGCAAAGATTTTGATAAGCTTAGCGGTATTATCTTTGGTAATTTTTTTGAATGCACTATGCGTAGAGAGAGGGACGGCTCAATTGATGAGGTTATCTCATATTTTAGTGAGAGACTAACAATTCCTGTGATTAAAGATTTTCCTTCCGGGCATGAATTTGAACGCGTTATGCTGCCCTTAGGTGCTGAAGTTAAACTCCTTAGCTCAGCCAACGGTTGTCAAGTTTGTTCCATATAAAAAAACAGAGAAGCGTCTCCCGACGGTTCTCTGTGTGACTAAGATTAGTCTAAATAGAAGGTCGCTACCTTCTTTAATACCTAAAATCTTGCACAAAGAAAGAAGGTGGCAAGATTTTGGTATATTAGTGCTATGGCCAAAAAAGAAAGGAAGATCGTTTCACAACGATTGCTCTCTTCCTAAACACTTAAAAAAGACATCATAACATTTCTCCCAATCAGGAGACTTTGAAAAAGTAATATAAAAAATAATTAATTTGTGTTGTTTTTATATTTTCTTTTTTTTATTTTGTCAATAATAAAAAAAGTCTTTATATTTTATTTTTTTTGTGATATAAGAGTTTTGTCTTTCTTTAATTTTTTTGAAAGGACTTTGTCTAAAATGAAAGTTGTTACTATGATTCCGGTGCGGATGGCTTCAACTCGCCTGCCCAATAAACCTTTGCTTAAAGTTAATGGAAAAACAGTTATACAACGCGTTTATGAAAATGTTAAAGCTTCTGTCCCCGGAGACGTGATTATTGCTGCCGGTGATCAAGAGCTGGTTGATGAAGCAAAAAAATTCGGTGCAACTGCAATTTTGACCGACCCTAAGCTCCCAAGCGGAACCGATCGTATTGCTGCTGCTCTTAAGCAGATTGATCCTGATGGGACAAAGTATGATATCGTTGTGGATTTTCAAGGAGACGGTCTGAATGTTGACCCGAAAGTCAATCTTGATTTGATTGACATGATAAAGAGAACCGATTGTGATATTGCCACCTGCGGAATGGTCTTTAAAAATGAAAAAGACGTGCAAGATCCGTCCATGGTTAAAATTGCTATGGGACTACGCGAGGGAGAAAAAGAAGGACGTTGCCTGTATTTCACACGCGCGGCTGCTCCCTATACGAGAGATCCCGATAAATCAAAAAATAATGATTATTACCACCATATCGGTATTTATGTCTTTAAGGCAAAATCTCTGCAAAAAATGGTTTCTTTGCCTGTAGGTGTTTTGGAAGGAAGAGAGTCTCTTGAACAGCTCCGTGCTCTTGAGAACGGCATGACCATTCGCGCTAAGATTGTTGATAATATGAAGCTGGTTGATAATGCTCCGGCTGATATTAATACCCCTGAAGAATATGAAGAAGCTTGTAAGTGGATTAAGTAAATTCTTTGGTTGTAAAAAAATAGAGCGGCTCAGTTGCGAGCCGCTTTTTTGTTTGAAGGATAAAAACCTAAAAAGCGAGGACGGGGCGGACCTCGAAGCTGTAATCCTTAACGTAGGTGAGGAGGTCGCTCAAACCGTAACTGTCGTTAAAGCGTGAGTACCACGCGTTGTAGCTACCGTTCTCGGACGACGACCAAGCGTGGGTGTCGGTTGTGATTTGTGTCCCACCCGCATTCGTCATGCCTATATTTACTAGCTGTTGATTGTTATAATATGAGGTAAATATTCCTGCTGCCGGCAAGCACCAATCTCCGGCGCTTGTTCCTTCTGTTTTATACTCATGTGCCGCCCAGGCTGCCGGATACTTGCTCTTATCTCCCGCTGCCATTATTGTCTCTGTATTAAGACAGCTATTTAAGTCATAACTTGCACTTTCTTGACCTCTAAAGTTTGTTAATGTTGGAATATCTACATTCTCCGTTGACCATTTATAATCCCCTATCGACTTTAATGCCATTACTTGCCCATGGCCTTGGCCATCGGTATATACCACAACGCCGATTGGCGTTTTCCCTGTCTGCATAGAAACAGAGCAACTCTTATCTCAGGATTTTAATGCATTATCTTGTTCTTGTTGCTCTATCTTCTTTTCCAACTCTGCTATTTTATTTGCCAAATCACAATTCCAATAATTGCCGAACGGACATTTAATGCCGTTTGTGCAACTTGATGAGCTGGTATAGCCCATTGCCGTACAGCTCGGGGTGGCAATACAGGCCGCATTTGCTTGCACAATGCCGCCACAAAGAACA
>CASFMW010000047.1 GCA_949295935.1 uncultured Pseudomonadota bacterium
AAAAGTAAGTATCCAGCTGTATGGGCAGCAAATGAGTATAGTACGGAAGGGACAAACGCAGGAGATTGGTGCTTACCGGCAGCAGGAATAATTACCTCATATTATAATAACCAAACATCAGTTAATCTAAGCTTTGAGAGAGCAAATGGAGTAAAATTTACAATCGACACTAACGTTTTGTCGTCATCCGAGTACGACTACTACTACGCGTGGACCTCATACTTTAGAGATAACTTCGGTTTGGCCCCCGGCAACAGTAAGCGTGGAAGCAACGAGGTCCGCCCCGTCCTTGAGTTTTAGTTCGTTATCCCGCTTAACAATATAAAGAACCTCCGTTGGATTATTCTAACGGAGGTTCTTTCTCTTAAACAAAAAGTTTATTGCAGTTCAAACATATCTTTACCGACACCGCACAATGGGCAGAGCCAATCTTCCGGCAGTTCTTCAAACGGAACATCGCCGTCATAAACATAACCACACACTGTGCAGACCCATTTTTTACCTTCATTATCAGCCATTTTGCTTCTCCTTTTCTTGCTGTTGACGATAATTGTTAAAACTTTTTATAACCTCATCTTTGAAATAAGCGCGATATTCGCCATAAGTCAGAGGCTCTCCGATTTCGCATTTCTGACAGTCTTTAACCTCTGCCAAAAACAAAGTATTACTATCAAAAACCTTTGTTTCAATAACCTGTGCTTTTATCTCGGCCAAATTTCCTTTCAGATAAGGCAAACCATCTTTTTCGATATAATCAACCAAAGCCCATTTATCAACCGTGCGGCTGGTCTGAAAACCAAAATTCGCCACCACAAACGGATCAACATTTTTGCTGATAACCGAGATTGAAAATTCTTTGGTCTTTTCAATACATTCTTTGGTATAACTACGATTATGACAAGACAAAGCAATAATCAGCGGTTTGTTGGCAACCTGCATAACGCCATCGACAATACTGCCGCAAAACCGATCCTGCGACTCATCTTTCGCGCCCAAAACATAAATTCCATGGGTTAAGCAGAATAACGCTGATTCATCCATTGTCTTCCTCCTTTTGATAGATTAATAATGCGGCGGCGGGGTTTCTTCGCTCAAAGGCTTGACCGTATCTTGCGACATGCTTTCAAGCATTAACTTAAGCTGCCGACGAAGTGCATCAATCTCTTTCCCCTGAACAATCACCACTTGATTCAAATCATCAAGCTCTTTTTCCTGACAAGCAAGAGCCGATTCAATATTTATCAGCCGCTCTTCTAATTCTTCTTTAATCATAAAAAAAACCTGTTATAATCAGTTCATCAATGTTTTTTAATATAATATAACATTTCAGATTTTACAACAAAATATGACTTCAGAAATTGAAATAACGCCTGAATTTAAGCAAGCGCTTGATATTATTAACAAAACAGACAAGCACTTGTTCATAACCGGGAAAGCCGGCAGCGGAAAATCCACTCTTTTGGACTATTGCTACAAGCATTGCCCCAAAGATTTGGTCTTGCTGGCACCAACCGGCGTTGCCGCTCTGAATATTAAGGGGCAAACGATTCACCGCTTTTTCAACTTTCCGATAAATGTGACGGTAGAAAAGATTCAAAGCCTTGAGGTAAAACCCCGCAGCTTAGGAATCTTCCGCAATCTGGATACGATTTTTATTGATGAAGTTTCCATGTTGCGCGCCGACTTGCTGGACTGCATTGACACTTTTTTACAAATCTATGGCCCCAAGCCCGAAAGCACCTTTGGTGGCGTTCAAATGGTTTTTGTCGGAGACATGTTTCAACTACCACCGGTTATAACCAATGACGAACAAACCTTGTTTGCCAACCGTTACCGTTCTCCCTATTTTTTTGACGCCAAGGTGTTTCAACAAATCGAACCAGAGATAGTTGAGCTCAAACACATCTACCGCCAAAAAGATACAGATTTTATCACTTTGCTCAACCGCATCCGCAACAATTTGGCAGACAGCGCCGACCTAGCCCGACTAAACCAACAAACATCAGCCTTGCTAAGTGACGACACTTTTTCAATCCACTTAACCACCACCAATGCCCAAGCTGATGAAATTAATCAAACACGACTTGACACCCTACCCAACCCGCAGCACACGGCAAAAGCCAATATTGAAGGAACATTCGGCAAAGAATATTTTCCGACGGCAGAAGAACTGACTTTCAAAATCGGCGCTCAAATCATGTTTTTGAATAATGATGCCAAAAACCGCTGGGTCAATGGCTCTGTCGGACATATTGAGGATATAAAAGCCGATTCGGAAGGCAATACAACGCTTAAAGTCCGCCTCAAAGAAAATGCCAAATCTGTACGCGTCCAGCCCTATACATGGGAAATCTTTCAATATAAAAAAGACGGCGACCGCATTATATCGGAATCAGTAGGCTCTTTCACACAGTTTCCATTTCGCTTAGCTTGGGCGATTACCATTCACAAAAGCCAAGGAAAAACCTTTGACCATGTTGAAATAGACATGGGACGCGGGGCCTTTTCAGCCGGACAACTTTATGTTGCCTTAAGCCGCTGCACTTCCTTAAACGGCATAAGGCTAACCCGCCCGATAAAACCACAAGACATTTTTACTGACTTCCGTATTTTAGAATTTATCAACCGCTATACGCCACTGGAACAACAAGAACCATTATCCGTCTACAACAAACGTCAAATGCTGGAAAGCGCCATTCGCACACGCAAAAAACTTGAGGTATTATACCAACGCGCCGACGGCAACAAAACCCGCCGCGTTATTGTGCCGCTGCACATAAAAGGAGAACTTCTGTTAGCTTATTGCACTGAGCGCGGCGCACAGCGGTCGTTTATGATTAACCGCCTGCTCGCCTTACGCTCAAGCAACGAACCAACCCTGACAGAAGCAATTAAGCTTTAAGCCTGATTTTATCACCGTCAATAGCTGCAAATCCGCCAACCGGAAGGGTCAAAAGCGGGGTGGAATGCCCAAAATCAACATTTGCAACTGCCGGCAGTTTTGACAACGGCGCAACATTTTTCAAAATATATTCTAATTGATCGCGCGTTACCTTTGAGGCTTTCTGAAAACGCCCGATAATTAAACCCTTAACATTCTTAAAATCGGGCTGATAGCTTAGAGCTGTTAAATTACGCATAAAGGTAAAGATGCTGGCTTCAGAGGTGTCTTCAACAAATAAAATCGTGTCTTTTTCAAAAGCCGGACGATACTCTGTTCCGAGCAAAAGATTAAATGTTCCGAGGTTGCCTCCAAGCAATGTTCCTTCGGCTTTCCCTTCGTTCAACACCCAATAGCCCTCGTTTTTAATAAACTCACGCGTTTCTTGGTCAATAAACCACAAATCATCGCTCCATTCGGCAGACGGCACAGCCTCATTCTGACCGTCTTTCATCAGCATTTTAACCATGTTTTCAATCGTGTATTCACAACCTTTGAGCATTCCGATAGAACTTAAATGCGGGCCGGAAAACGTGACTAATCCGGTCTTAGCATAAATCGCATCTAACAAAGCGGTAATGTCCGAAAAACCGCAAAAGATTTTCGGATTCTGCTTAATCACATCAAAATCCAGATAAGGCAAAATCTGATTGCTGTTAAACCCTCCTATCATGGTAAAAATCGCTTTAACATTTTTATCTTTGAAAGCATCCATAATATCGTCAGCTCTTTTTTCGGGAGAGGTTGTTCCGAGCATATCAAAATTTTCATCTATGGCATTCGTTGCATAAGTAACTTTAAGTCCCAAATCGGCAAAACGCTTTTCGGCAATTTCGCGCACATCTTTTCCGATAATTTTAATACCGCGTGACGGCGCCACGATTCTAATTTCATCTCCGGCTTTCAGTCTCTCGGGAACAATTTTTTGCATAACTTTCTCCTCCGATTTATAAAAACTTTTTTTAACGCTTGCAATTTTTCAGAATGAAGATATTATAAGAACAAAACAAGAACCCTGTCAAGGAGAATTTGCAATGTCCTTCGGCTCCCCTGCTGAAAATTATGCCGAGGCGGCGCTTGACCTCAACCGCCTTCTGATTAAGCATCCGTCCGGCACCTACTTTTTGCGAATGGAAGGAAACGCCATGGAAAAAGAAGGCATTTTTGACGGCGATATCTTGATCGTCGATCGTGCCCTTGATGCCGACAACAACAAGATTATTATCGGCGAACTTAACAATTCCCTAACAATCCGCAAGTTTTTAATCAAAGACGGCAAAAATTATCTAACCAATGGCGATACCCCACCCCAGCTTATCAAACCAAGCGATAACTTTTCGCTCTGGGGTGTAGTGACTTATACGATTCGGAGTTTTGACAAATAATGCGCCGCTTTCTGCTGTTTGATTGTGATAATTTTTTTGTATCTTGCGAAAGGGCTTTTAATCCGTCGCTCAAAAAATGCCCGGTAGTCGTCTTGTCAAACAATGACGGTTGCGTCGTTGCACGCTCTAATGAGGCTAAGGCCGAAGGCATTGCCATGTGCACTCCATTTTTCAAAATTGCCGACAAATTTAAGGCTATGGGCGGCGTTGCGCTTTCTTCCAATTATGAGCTTTATGCCGATATGTCAAACCGCGTTATGGCACTTCTGAGAAACGCTTTTGATGAAATTGAAATTTATTCGATTGATGAAGCCTTTGCTCATTCGGAAAGCAAAAATTTGTTTGAAAAAGGACTAAGTGTCCGTAATACCATTTTGCGCCAGACCGGAATTTCGGTTTCGGTAGGAATAGCCCCAAGCAAAACACTTTGTAAAATCGCCGGCGAAACCGCAAAAAAACTTCCTTCCGATAAAGTTCTTGAGATTAAAAACGCCACAGACGCCCTCCCCTTATTGCAAAAAATTGATATTAATGACATCTGGGGCGTTGGACGCAGTATTACGCCAAAGCTAAATTACCTCGGCATTTTTACCGCGGCCGAACTTGCCGCCATGCCCCGTTCGTTAGCCCGCAGCAAATTCGGGATTAATCTTGAAAAAACAATTTTGGAATTAAACGGTTTTCCCTGTTTGGAAGGAGATTCACACAGCTGCCAGCAAAGCCTGATTTGTTCCCGCAGTTTTGAACACGAAATTTATCAGTTTTCAGAACTAAAAACAATTCTTTCCGAATTCACTGACAAAGCCTGCCAAAGGCTAAGGGCACAACAAGCAACTGCCTCAGGAATTGCCACCATGGTTGAGACAAATCGCTTTAAAGACGCGCGCTTTTATCAAAACTCTTGTTTGATAAGCCTACCGGAAAATTCAACCAACACCGCTCGTTTTATTAAAGCCATGAATCAAGGATTAGAGCGCATTTTTCGCGCCGGACTAGGCTATAAGCGCGCAGGCATTACCCTTGTCGGCATAACACCGCTCAGCGAAAGCCAAAACTCTTTGTTCTCAAATGCTCAAACCAGCGAAAAAGAACAAAGACTCATGACCGCCTTTGATGAAATTAATAAAAAACTCGGCAGCAAAACCCTCTACTTTGGCGCTCAAGCTGCCGGCATCAATCATTACATTCGCCGCGCCCGTAAATCTTGTGCCTATACCACCAACTGGAACGATTTGCTCAAAATATCATAATTTCTTGTTTTTTAACTTTTGGCGTTTATATTGTTATGATATAATCTCAAGGAGAATAACATGACCGCAAAAAATAATGATGATAAAATAAAATTCAGCAAAATCTTTCCGCGCAGCTTTAACCTCTGCATTTTTATCAGTTTGATTATTTTATCGGCCCATCACCATGTTTTAGTCAACAAACTTTCATCCTTTTTAGATCCTTGGAGAACTTACTTAATTCTTCCTCTGACAAATGGTATGTTGACTGGATTTTTCTTTATTTTGCTCAATTACTATTTTTCAAAATACCGCTACACGGCTTATCGCTTTTCAGAAGAAAACAAAATCGCTTTATTTGCAACCGGAGTCATCGCCGGTTTTTGCAGTATCTATATTGCCTTAGACGCTTGGGCAACCTATGCTGTCAGCATTTTGATTCTTTATACCACCGTCAAACAAGTTAAAAGTTTTACATCAAAGCTCTCCGGACTTTTGCATCCAAGCACACGCGCCACAACCGCTGATCTGGCCGAATTTGGCGTCTTTTTCATTAATTTAGTTGTGGCATTTACGGTAATTAATATCTCACTTAATACCATTCACAACAGCTTAAATACCGACATGGCGTTTAACTTTGGCACCGACATTGAAGGCATTTTAGACGCCATCTATTTTGTTTTAATAACGATGACTACAGTCGGCTACGGCGATATATACCCGCACACATCTCTGGCAAGAATCATCGTCGGCCTGGAATGTTTAACCAGCTATATTTTGCTCGGTATAATGATTGGCATTATTAGCCGTGGCGTCAAGTTTCCGCAGGTCAAAGACTAGGCTAAGCTTCCCTCAAAAGTCATTCCGCGCAAAAGCTCATCAATCGGCAGGGCTCTTTTACCTTGCCGCTGAATTTCCAAAACCTTTAGCGCCCCTTGACCACAAGCAATAATCAAATTTTTTTCGCCTTCCAAAATTTTTCCGGCCGGAGCAGATTGAGCCAAGCTTTCGGCTTTAAAAACCTTAAACCGCTCACCGTTATATTCAAAATACATCGCCGGATAAGGATTAAAGGCTCTGATTTTGCGTTCCAAATTCTCCGCCGGAAGAGAAAAATCGATTTTGCTTTCCGCCTTGTCGATTTTCGCAGCATAACAAGTCAAAGAATCATCTTGCTTTTGCGGAAGAAAACTCTCGGGATTATCCAAATATTGCACAATCAGTTCCGCCCCGATTTCAGCCAAAGCATCATGCAAACTACCGCCGGTTGTTTCTTTGGTAATTTCAACTTCGCCTTTAAGCAGCATATCTCCTGTATCAAGCCCTTCATCCATTTTCATAATTGTAATTCCGGCAGAAGCATCTCCGGCTTCAACCGCACGCTGAATAGGAGCAGCCCCTCGCCATCGTGGCAAAAGAGAAGCATGAATATTAACACACCCCATCGGAAAGGCCTCTAAAATCGGCTTAGGCAAAATCAAACCATAAGCCGCCACCACCGCCACATCAGCATTAAGAGCCGCAAATTCCGCCTGCGCTTCGGCCAAACGCAAGGTCTTAGGCGTCCGAACTAAAAGCTGCTTTTCTTCAGCAAAAACATGAACCGGTGATTTGGTAAGCTTTTTGCCTCTTCCGGCCTCTTTTGGAGCCTGAGTATAAACACAAACAACCTCATGTTTTTCAGCCAAGCGACGTAAAGCCGAAACGGCAAAGTCCGGCGTTCCCATAAAAACAATTTTCATAAAACTCTTCTCCTTCATAAATTTTGCTCTCAGTTTATCCTTTTTTTACAAATAGGCAAGATATAATAACAGTTGCGAGAATTTCAAAAAAAGGCTATACTTTAGCTTATAGAACCTAAAAACGGAGACAAAATATGCAAATTGTAAAAATCGGCAAGACATATCTCGTAGTCAAACCAGGAACAAAACTCACACCGGAACAAATCAAAGCATATCAAAGCAAACCCGAACCTGATTTGACTTTAGCCGTATGGAGTGACTTTCCCGATTTTGCCCCTGGGTTGTCTCGCGAATTAAACAAGCTTAGAAAACAAGCTTATACCCCCAAGCAAGGTGCTTTGCAAAATGAGCTCTCCGATAATAAAAAACTCAGTGCCGAAATAACTGCCCGCAAACAAAAAGACAATAAAAAATACGTTGTAGCCGATTACACGATTTCCGATTCGGAAATTCCTGCTGATTTACAAACTGCAGGTATTGTAATCAAAAGAAACGTCGAGTTTTACGAACTCAAATATGATGAAAAAAATAAAAAAGCTTATTGGGCCGATGAAAATGGCAATAAAAAAAGATTTAACAATGCACACGCCGAATGCGATAATGGCGAAATAACCGTTTTTGACTCAGTCTTGGTGCTTGATAAAGAAATATCTGATATTATCAAAAACATTGAAGCCAGCTTGAAGAGAATTTACAAAAGAGAAGACATCAAAAAGTTTTTTGATAATTTGCCTGAAAAAGAAAAAACAATTTATAACGAATATCGCTACCGCCGTGATAACTTTCAGTCCGGCAATCAAAAACATTTTACCCTTGCCCATGAATTAAAGCATATCCGCAATAAAGATGCCCTCAAACAAAAAGCTCCGCATCTAAGCCTTGAAAGCCGCTTAAAACTTTTAGAACATGATGAAAAATCCGCCCATATTGAAGAAGCTCTGCGCGCAATCGAAGAATTTTATAAAAAAGACCGCAACTTAAAAGTCTTTCCTAAGAAATGTAATTGGCTTGTGCAAGAGCTCAAAAAGCTCAAAAAAGATGAGCAAGACAAACTACTGCAAGATTTAGAACATATTATCAACGGCGTTTCTCAAAATTGGGATAAAGAATACGGAAAAACCTATCGCAAAAAAGACAACCAATTTAACAAACAAATTCAAAACATGGCCTATGATATTCCTTTGTCAGAACTACAAAACAGCGATGAAGATTATAAGGCGATGCTGTCAGAATATTATCGCTTTGAGGTTTATAATCCCCAAACCGGAAAAACCGAAAACAAAGACCTATCCTCTTTGATACACAAAGATGTTGAGATAACAGACGAACAAAGAAACGACTATCTTAACCTTGCAGAAAAAACCGTTTTCGCCCGTCAAAAAAAATTCAAAACTGCCGGCTTATCAGATGAAAATATCGAGGCCATTTATAACGGCACCCTGCCCGAGGTATTTGAAACCAAAGAAACCCAAGTCGTGACGGAAAACACACCAGAGCCGGTAAAAACCGAAGACCAAAGCTTCAAAGACGCTTATCGAACATATTATCAAAACATCGCTAAAAGAGATAAATCCAAATTTATAGAAGATAAAAAGGCCGAAAACTTTTCTGCTGCTTTAGTCAGAGAAAACGGTGATAGATTAGAGATTAATGCTTCTGCCGATAATCATATTTCTCTAGGCGCCAAAGACCGCCAGAAAAACACCAAACTTCCGGATTATAAAGATTTTGATGACTTGGTAAAACTATTCAAATCACAGGGAAAAACCATTTCATTTGGAAATATCCGCACCCCCGAATACAAAGCAAGATTAATGCTTGCTTGCATCAAGGCCAAAGCCGATGTTGAAAATATGCCCGACTTTGAAAAAATGGATGGGATAGAACCAGAAACCCTAAAACGTTTGAAAATAGAAAAAAACAAACAAGACAACGGCAACCGCCCCACTCCACCACTACATCTCAATCAAAACGACGGCAGATAAAAGCAAACGGAGCGAGAACAAACCCTCGCTCTTTTTTTCACCACTCTCCCACCTTATTTTAAAATCTGTGTTGCAAGTAAATTAAAATTATGATATAATCGAGTCGTGAAGGCAAACGAGATAGGAGAAGTATTATGTTTATCTCACGACAAAAGGCGGTTTTGACCGCGGCGCTTTATGTAGCGGTAAGTATTTCGCCGACTAGTGCGAGAGCTGATAATTCTGTTATCATCAGTGACGAGCAGCTTGTCTA
>CASFMW010000048.1 GCA_949295935.1 uncultured Pseudomonadota bacterium
TCCGTATTTTATGTGCTTAATTTATTTTTAATTTGGTGTTGTGATTATGATACTTTTTTATAATTTTTACTCTCTGCCCCATACTTTGACGATGAACCCATAAACGGCGGAAAAGAATTTAGAAATAAGAAAAAGGACGCCGAACAATGACGTCCTTTAGTTTTTTGCGCTACCATCGCACGGTTGGTCGGGATGACTGGATTCGAACCAGCGACCACTTGCACCCCATGCAAATGCGCTACCAGGCTGCGCTACATCCCGAACAGCAATATCTATATAGAACGGCTCGCAAAAAAAAGCAAGACATTTTTTATAAAAAAACACTCCCGAAAATATTTTCGGGAGCATTGATAAAGAAAAACAAATTAGATATCAAAATCTGTTTTACCTTCATAGGCGAAATAATAAAGCTTTTTGATTTCTTCAATCAACGGATAACGAGGGTTAGAGCCGGTACATTGATCATCAAAAGCCCAAACCGGAAGATATTCCATTGCTTTATCAAAATCTTCTTTTGATACGCCATAGTCTTTAATAGACATCGGAATGTTGAGCGCTTTTTTGAGCTTTTGCAAAGCTTCAATCAAGCCATCAACTTTAGCGTCGTCATCTTTACCTTTTATTCCCATATTTTCGGCAAAGGCCGCATAAGCCGCTTTTGCGTTCGGGAATTTGTATTGCGGGAAGGCACATTGCTTAACCGGTTTGTCGGTAGCATTATAACGAATAACCTGACAAATCAATAAAGCGTTTGCGATACCATGAGGAATATGGAAAGCCACACCGATTTTGTGCGCCATAGAGTGGCAAACACCAAGGAAGGCATTTGCAAATGCCATACCGGCAAGGGTCGCAGCATGATGAACACGTTCACGAGCATAAGGCTCTGCTTCCGCATAAGACTTCGGCAAATATTGGAAAATAAGCTGACCTGCTTGGATAGACAAGCCGCGCGTAAATTCCGTAGCCATTGAAGAAACATAAGATTCAAGAGCATGTGTCATAACGTCGATACCCGAAGCAGCGCAAAGACCTCTCGGCATGGTCATAACAAGGTTTGAATCAACAATAGCCATGTTCGGAGTTAACGCATAATCAGCAATAGCGTATTTAATGCCTGTTGAATCATCGGTAATGATTGAGAACGGTGTAACTTCTGAACCGGTACCCGAAGTTGTCGGAATGGCAACCATAATGGCTTTTTTACCAAGCTCCGGAAATTCGAAAATTCTCTTACGAATATCCATAAAGCGCATTGCAAGGTCTTCAAACTTGAGTTCCGGATGTTCATACATCAACCACAAGATTTTAGCAGCATCCATCGGAGAACCACCACCCATGGCGATAATTACATCAGGAGAAAAAGTATCAACCATGCGTTTTGCGCGGTTAACGGTTGTCAAATCCGGATCAGGGTTAACATCGCTGAAAATCTGATATTGAACGCCGATTTCTTCCAAAACGTCGGTAACCTGCTTAGTGAAACCTAAGTCAAAAATTGATTTATCAGTAACGATAAATGCGCGTTTTTTGCCTTGAAGTTCTCGCAAAGCCACCGGTAAAGAACCAGGCTTGAAATAAATTTTGTTTGGTACTTTGAACCACAACATATTTTCTTCGCGTTTTGCAACAGATTTAATATTCATCAGATGTTTTACCCCCACGTTTTCGCTGACAGAGTTTCCTCCCCAAGAGCCGCAGCCCAAAGTCAGAGAGGGTTCAAGACGGAAGTTATAAATATCGCCAATAGCACCTTGCGCTGACGGACAGTTAATCAAAATACGACCGGTATGAAGTTCAGTACCGAAATATTTGATACGCTCGTCATTATGCTGAGCGGTATAAAGAATGGAGGTATGTCCGGCACCGCCAAAGGTAACCAGCTCTTTGGCTTTTGCTGTTGCTTCTTCAAAGTTCTTAGCTTTATAGAGAGCCAAAACCGGAGAAAGTTTTTCAGCAGAGAAGGGCTCTTCTTTGCCGACTTTTTGACATTCAGCAATTAAAGCTTTGGTGTCTGGATGAACTTTTATGCCGGCCATTTCAGCAATATGAGCAGCCTTCTGACCAACGATAGCAGAGTTAAGCTTGCCGTCAATCATAATAACTTTGCCGAGCTTTTCTTTTTCTTTCGGGGAAAGAATATAAGCACCGCGTTTAACAAGTTCAGCCTTAACGTCATCATAAACATCTTTAACGCAAACGATAGATTGTTCGGATGCGCAAATCATACCATTATCAAAAGTCTTTGACATCAGGATTGAGCTGACAGCAGTTTCGATATCCGCAGTTTCATCGATCACTGCCGGAGCATTACCAGCACCAACACCAAGGGCAGGCTTGCCGGAAGAATAAGCAGACTTAACCATTCCCGGACCACCGGTAGCAAGAATGAGGTCTACCTTTGGATGACTCATCAACATTTGCGTCATATTAATGGTCGGATTCTCAATCCAGCCGATAATATTATCAGGCGCACCGGCTTTAACAGCTTCTTCGAGCATCAAACGAGCGGTCTCAACCGTACATTTTTTTGCTCTTGGGTGCGGAGAAAAGATAATAGCATTGCGTGTCTTCAAAGCAATCAATGCTTTAAAAATAGCCGTTGAAGTCGGATTCGTTGTCGGAACAACACCTGCAATAACACCAATGGGTTCAGCGATTTTAATCATGCCGCCGGCTTCATCTTCAGAGATAATACCGCAAGTTTTTGTGTGCTTGAATTTGTTGTAAATATATTCGGAAGCAAAATGGTTTTTGATAACCTTATCTTCCCAAACCCCCATACCGGTTTCCTCAACCGCCATTTTAGCCAGCGGAATACGAAGAGAACTCATTTTAAGCGCAACGCGGCGGAAAATTTCATCAACTTTTTCTTGCGGAAAAGTAGCAAAGATTTTCTGCGCGGCGCTAACTTTATCGACCAGTTCATCAATATGTTTCTGCTCGTCGATAACGGGAGCAGCGTCTTTCTTTTTATCGACCATATCTGTAAAAACTCCGTTTAAAAAACTTTTCAATCGATTTAAAGTATGACCGAAATTTATAAACAAACAATTAAAATCAGTAAGTTTTTAATCAACTAATATTTCGATTTATATCAAACAATAAGCTTGCAAAGTTAAGAAAAAACTTTTAGAGTTTAACGGATAAAAAACAGAGAAAAGGAATAAAAAATGCTGTTGTATTTGTGCCGCCATGGAGAAACAGATGGCAATGTGAACCAAATTGTGCAAGGGGCAGGGATTGATATGCCCTTAAATGAAAAAGGCCATGAACAGGCGAGGGAGCTGGGCAGAGTTTTAGCAAGATTGAAACTGCCGAAAATTTATTGCAGCAAAATGACCCGTGCGCGCCAAACAGCAAAAGAAGTTGCAAAAGAACAACAGCAAAAAGTTGAGATTATCAGTTTGGATGGTGTCGAAGAAGTCCATTACGGAATAGCCGAAGGCCATCCGCATGATGAAGTAATCAAAAAATATGCCAAAGAGCTTGCCATAATCAATGACGCTGACAATCCCGAGTTTATGGATGTCCATATTCCTGAAGGAGAAAGCATCAGAGACAGCCTGACCAGAGCCTATAAAGCTTTTGATAAGGTTAAGGCACAAGGAGATGATAAAGCGATTATCATCATGCACGGCGCAATTATGTATAATATATATTTTAATAAATTCGGCCTACAACGTAGCTTCAAAAATTGCGACTATTTTGTGCTTGAATGGTAGATGAAAAGCTTTAAGCAAAAGATTATTTTCAGTTAAGAGTTAATCACGGATTGACACCATAAGCCCCTTTTGTTATTTTTAAGATGTTTTATAATAATTATGGTAACACTAAAATATAAAAGTTATGGACTTATTAAGTAAAATTATTTTGATTGTTGTTTTGGGTATAGTCTCTATCTGGTGTTTAAGAAAGCTGATTTTTGCTTGTTATGAGTTTAACGATTTACGCCACGCTAAAAGATATCCCGAAAATTTTGCACAGAAAGATGGAATAGTCTTTAATAAAAAGACCAAAGAACTTGAAGAAAGCTCTCGTTCAATCTTGCCTTCAGAAAGACTTTAATATGCTAAACTTTAAAACTGTCTTTTAAACAAAAGCCTCCGAAAGGAGGCTTTTTGTGATTTTAAACTCTATCAGGCATAGATACAAAACTACACAGATGATATAAAAAGCTCGGTGTAAGACCGAGCTTAAACACAAGAAGGGAAAGTCTAGAACCGATACCCCATACCTGCGTTGACAGAGTAGGCATCATTATCTTCAATAAATTTGTTAAACTCACCATAAATATTGAAGTTGCTGTTATAGTCATAATCCATACGAACAGAGACAACACCGCGGTTGCGACCTGCATCATAGCCATTGAGTCGATAATAGATATCAGCGTCACGCATACGAGCTCTTTGCGCTTTGAATGGATTGCCAAACTCGTGATAGAATGTACCACCGGCACGGAATTTGAGCTTGTGAGCTTCGCCAAATTCGAAGAGCTTAGTAGCATAGAAGCCAACACCGCCTTCAATGGAAATACTGTCTGAAGCTTCGACTTCCAAAGCACCGCTCTCATCAATTTTATCTTGATGCATTCCCAAAACATTAAACTCAAGAGTTGGCTCAAATGCCATCCAGCCCAAATCAATAACCTGACGAGCTTCATTGGTAATTCCGTAATAATAATTTTTGGTATCACCATCATAAGTTCCGGAATCAACTCTACGTGTATAGTCACCAAATCCCATACCGATTCTCGGGATAGAAACAATCTTGAATGATTTGTTTGGAGAATAGGTGAGAGGAGCCAAAACCTGAACCATAATTTCATCACGGCTGGCTGAGTCGTCATTATACTTACTGCTATATTTTGTCAGCAATGCACCAAGACCATAACGGAAAGAGTCATTGGCTTTCATATCAGCCATAGCATAGACCGATTGGGCCTCATCTTCATAATCATCTGAATAAGCATCACCGTCTTGTTCACGAGCACTAAAGTCATAACCAACCATGGTTCGGATATCTTTGTCTTCTTTATTATTAAAGACGGCGGCATTCAACTGACGATTAGCACTTCTGATAACATCAAGATTCTGTTTTGCAAAATTATTGAAGAAACCAAGGCCAAACTCATCTTTAATATCGCTGACCAACTCTTCGCTTGTCATTGATGTTTTGATAGAACTAAAGAACTGTCCGTCTTTGCCACTTTCATAGGCCTCATCAATTTGAGCATATAACGATGTGTCTTGAACGCCACTGACATCGCCAACAGCTTCAGACGTTGCGCGCTTTGTCAAAACAAGATTATAATTTTTGTAGTCGTCAAGATCAGACAAACCGGAAGCTAAAGATGTTTCCTTATCATCTTCTGTTGTTACCTCAACAGTTTCATCACTTGCAGCTTGTTGCGCGAGGTCTTTCTGAGCTTCTTCCAGTTTTTCCTGATAGCCTTCTTTATCAAAAGCATTTTCGCTTTCAACCAGACGAGACGCATAGAGAACCGGCGCTAACGTACTAGCACCTTCAGCACTTGCGCTTGAGGCAATGTCTGTAAACTCATAGACCATTTTATTTTCGGTCATGTCTTCAGTATTTGCCAAAAACGTAATGCTACGGAGCGAATTTGTCGTAATATTTGAATTTTGAGAAACCACAATATTAACTGGGTCTAAATTAGTCGACGGAGCATCTCCCGCAGGAATTTGAACAATACTTCCGTTATTTGTCATTGTAGCTTCATTTACCGCAGACAATCCATCAGTTCCGCTAAGAGAACCTGTATAATAAATTGTTCCATTATTAGTAACACTTGACCCTTTTCCGGAAGCCGACATCGCTAAAGTAGCTCCATTTAACAAATAAATCTTATCAGAGTTTGTTGCAGTAGCGCCACTGGTTGCGGTCATGGCAATAGCACCGCTACCGCTAGCAATAATTGTGCCTGCGTTGATAGCTTGCGCAGAATCCGAAGCTGCCATACCCACAGCCCCGTTGCCGACAACAGAAATCGTACCTGAATTTGTAGCACTGCCGTCTGATCCAGAGATCTTGATACCGGTAGCATTGCTGCCTTCAACCTGTATATTACGAGAGTTTTCAACAGTACCGCCACTTGTTGCTAATATACCGACAGCATTACTGCCTTGGGAGTATACATAACCGCTATTAGATATGGAGCCGCTTTGTGTTTGTAATCCAACGATTGATGAGGGTGTACCGTTACTTTCAACATAAACATTTCCTGCATTAGTAATGTTGCCTGTTTCTGTATAAATACCGACAGCATCGCCACCGTTGCCGTTGACAGAAATATTACCTGTTAGCTGATTCACAACAGCACCCGAAGCAGACTGAATGCCAACAGTTGACGTTCCTGAAACATTTAATGTACCAGCATTTATAACTTCGGCAGAATTTGTATTAATACCAATAGAACCAGAGCCAGATACAACAACAGACGCACCCGAATTATTATTAATAGAGCCGGAAATAGAATTAATACCCGCACCGGAAGAAGAATAAACATTAATCGAACTGTTATTATTAATCTCGGCAGATTCTGCATTTATGCCATAAGACTTATCAACCGAAGCAGTTGCTGCTCCGACATTAATCTGCCCACCGGCAGCATTTGTAAAAGTACCTCCGCCAACAAACGCACCATTTGAGTTATTAGCAGTAATATTAAGCGTTCCGCTGTTTGTTGCTTCTGTATTTGAACCGGATGCAATATAAATTGCAGAAGAACCTTCACCTCCTAATGTAATGGTTGCCGTATTATCAACAGTGCTGTCGCCGGTGGCATAGATGGCGTTGAAACCGGTATTGTTGTTTTTTATATCGGCATAGTTATTAGCCGTAGCACCATCAACATACAAGGCCGAAGAGCCGGAAGTTTCAATAACAGCGCCTTTATTATTATTAATTGTGCCGCCGCTGGTTGCGTAAAGGGCATAAGCATCAGTGGCAGTGACGGTAATTGTTCCTGCATTGGTAGCTGTAGCATCACCTTCCGCAAACATACCATAAGCCCCGCTGCCGGAAACATTAATCTGCCCTTTTGCACTATTGGTTATGTTACTATCACCGGCAGCCAGAACACCGGAAGATTTGTTGCTGGCAACTGTGATAAGGTTATTATTAAATCCTTTTCCTTCGCCGTCAATCTGCATACCGACAGACTTATCAGAACCTTCTTCTAAGATTATTTCACCATTATTAACAACGCCTCTTTGACTTGTTTCAGTACTGCCGCTGCTATTTGCTTGCATACCAAAAGAGTTTGTTCCGTTAATCGTGATTGTGCCGTTAGTATCGTTGATAAGATCAGCAGCCCCACTAAACATACCGATAGATTCTGATGAATTCATGGTAATAGAACCGATATTTGTTCCGCTGCCTGATGCCGTTGATAAGCCATAAGATGAAGAACCGGTAATCTCAATAGTTCCTTTGTTAAAAGCAGTTGTTACGCCCAAAGCCTGTATACCATAGGAGGCATCACCATTGATAGTGATGGTTGCTCCCGTGTCATTGGTTAAGGAAGCTGTTTCTGTCTCAGAGGTTGCAGAAGAATTTCCATATAAACCAACACCGCCATAATTGAGATTAATGCTTTTTGCGTTCTTAATCGTACCGCCGTTAGCAAAGTACATACCGTAAGCATAAATATTATTAGCAGTGATTGTACCGTAGTTAAAGGCTTCACCGCTGTCAAAATACATACCGTAAGCATAATTCTCCGAAGGCGCAAGCTGATTTTGCGCTTCTATTAAGATTGTACCGGTAGCGCTGTTTGTCAGATTAGTGAATTTTCCGTCTGCGCCACGCATAGCATAATTATAAACGGAGTTCTCATCAGTATAAATCTCAATAGAAGAATTATTGGTTAAAGAAGCATTATCGGCAGTCGCAATCATACCGGTTGCGTTATCACCGTTAATGACAATAGAATTGTTATTTGTTGCAGAATTTCCAGACGACAAACCGGTAGAAACATCACCCGTGATTTCAATCGTGCCATCATTGGTAACTTGTCCGGTAGTTGACTGCAAGCCAATACCAGTATTAGTGATATTAATAGAGGCATTTTCGTGGTTGATAATGTCACCTGATGCACTAGACATAGCAACGCCACCTGCTTCAAGAGAAACAGTTCCGTAGTTATCAACCGAACCGGAGGCAGAATACATACCATTACCACGTTTTTTGAATGTAATAGTTGCATCTTGATTATTCAAAATATTAGCCTGATCAGCCCAAATACCGAAAGAACCTGTATCTGTATCAATTCCTGCAGATAAATCACCGGTAACATCCATGATAATATTAGCATTATTAATAACAGATCCTGTCGTAGCGTAAATACCATAGGATGTTTTGTTTTGGGTCTGCTGAGAGTTTGTCAATGTAATATTGGCATTATTGGTGACTTCACCGTTTTGAACACTGATACCATACCCTTCATTAGCATTATTAATTGTAATTGTGTTGTTGCTGACAACATTTCCGATTCCACCTTGAATACCATAAGCGAGAGCAGAGGAGGTGCCGGTATTTCCGTTAATGGAAATAGCTGCATTACTTGTAATATTACCGTTTGCAGCAGATAATGCATAAGCTTGATTGCTGTTATTGATAGAGATTATTGCATCTTTATTGTTAAGAATATCACCTTTGCCAGTAATTTGAATACCATAAGTAGATTCACTTAAAGAAGTGCTAGGGCTTGAAAAAGTTATTTGCCCTGAGTTTGTGATGTTTCCGTTGTTTGATGAAAGAGCAAAACTGTTGTTCGCATTTTTAATATTAATATCGGCCGTATTTTGAATAGAGCCATTCATGGTCTGAATACCATAAGCAAGTTCGGTTTGAACATTTATAATCTGATTAATGTTGATATTAGCATTATTTGTAATATTTCCGGAAACAGAGGAAATACCATAAGCATTATTAGAGCCGTTAATTGAGATAAGTGCACTGGCGGCATTAATAATATCGCCTTTTCCCAAAACCTGAATACCATAAGCGGTCTCGTTCAACGTTCCATCAGGGTTAGAAATAGTTAAAGCCCCCGAGTTTGTGATGTTTCCGTTGTTTGATGAAAGACCCCCGAGTTTGTGATGTTTCCGTTGTTTGATGAAAGAGCAAAACTGTTGTTCGCATTTTTAATATTAATATCGGCCGTATTTTGAATAGAGCCATTCTGTGCCTGAATACCATAAGCAAGTTCGTTTTGAACATTTGTACTCTGATTAATGTTGATATTAGCATTATTGGTGACTTCACCATTTTGAACGCTGATTCCATAACCTTCATTAGCATTATTAATAGTAATAGTATTATTGCTGACAACATTTCCGATTCCCCCTTGAATACCATATGCAAGAGCAGAGGAAGCACCGGTATTTCCATTAATGGAAATAGCTGCATCACTGATAATATTACCATTAGCAGCAGATAATGCATAAGCTTGATTGCTGTTATTGATAGAGATTGTTGCATCTTTATTTTTATTATTAATAATATCGCCTTTTCCCAAAACCTGAATACCATAAGCAGTCTCGTTCAACGTTCCATCAGGGTTAGAAATAGTTAAAGCACCCGAATTAGTAATGTTTCCGTTGTTTGAGGAAAGAGCAAAACTGTTATTAGCATTTTTAATATTAATATCAGCCGTATTTTGAATAGAGCCGTTCTGAGCCTGAATACCGTAAGCCAACTCAGTCTGAAGATTCGTGTTTTGGTTAATATTCAAAACAGCACTGTTAACAATGTTTCCCGAAGCAGAAGAAATAGCATAAGCATTATTCATGCTGTCGATAGAAATCTGAGCAGAGTTCTGAATATTTCCAGTCTGAGAAACCAGAGCGTAAGCCGTATCATATATAGTACCGGAGGTGCTACCGATAGTAATAAGGCCGCTGTTGTTGATTATTCCATTGTTAACACTCACACCATAAGCCGTATTAATATCGGACAAAGCGAGAGCCGCAGAATTAAACACACTCGCGCTGTCAGTTTTTATGGCATAAGCTGTAGTATCTGTATAATTTCCGGAATTCTTAATGGTGATAACACCATCATTGTTAACAGTACCTTTATTTGCTGAAATACCGATATTTTCAACAGATTCCTCCGTAGTCTCAGAACCATCTTCTTCAGAACTACCGGAAGACGACGGTGCAGCAGCATCAATAACGATAGAGGCTGAAGAATTATTATCAACAGTGCCATCACCAGTCAGAGAAACAGCAATGCCGCCTTCTTCAAGAGAGATGTCACCGGAATTAGTAATGACGCCATTTTGTAAAAGCATACCGGTTCCGATTTGTGCTAAAGAGATCTTTCCGCTGTTAACAAGAGAATTTCCATTAAAAGAAGCCATACCGAAACCACCTTCGGAATCAATGGAAATTGTTCCACTGTTAATTAGGGCAGGAGAAACATTATTAAACTCAGAGTTTGATCCTTCCCCGCGAACGGACAGCATACCATAACCGCTTTTCCCGCCATTTATTTGAATAGTATTGTTATTAATAATGTTTCCGCCATGAACGGATAGCATACCAGCATGAGCGCCGTCGACGGTATTTGAGCCAGCATCAGTAATATTAATCTGAACAAGACCACTGTTTGTTGCAGTTGTATTTCCGTCAGACTTAATACCGATAATCCCTCCTGTTCCTTGTAGCAGCTGAGACGATGTTACGCCATAAGCCCCACTATCACCGGACAGAAGCATGTTCAAGACAATAGATCCTTGATTGTCAAGATAAATATTACCTGCACGAGAGAGATATTTTGTGCCATCCCAAAAGCTGTCTTCAAGCCAACTTCCCATACCGATAAGAGAGGTATTAATAGTTGTATTCAGGGCAGAACCGTCGAGTGTGATAGAGCCTGTGTTTTTAACATATGTTTTTGATGAAATAGGATTTTCTTGATTAATGAGTTGTCCTCGCATACCAACCAAAGTACCGTTTGAGGCATTTGAAGAAATAGCCTGTCCATAAATAGTGCCTTGATTAAGAGCAGTCGAACCAGTATCGGCATACATTCCGATAATGGAGTGATTTTGAGCCGATCCTCTAAACAGCATATTAATCTGACCAGACAAGTGATTTGTAATAGTTGAGTTAACACTTCCAATCATAGCCATGGTTCCGTTAGATGCATCAACATTAATTTGAGAATAGTTATTAGCAAAACTATTTTTGAATGCAGCCAAGGCCGTTGTGTTGTTTTTCAAGGTAATAAGATAATTTTTGCCGCTGATATAAAGAGGATCATCAGAAGCATATCCATTATTAACTGTAGAACCATCCATTGCTTTCATTGCAGTCTGAATGTATTCAGAATATCGAAGTGCGCTGGAATTAAAATCAATAAGATCCGTTAACAGTGTTGAAGTGGTACCGCCGTTTCCGTCATCAACATTAATGGATGAATCATTAGAAATAACCCAACCATCCTGATTGGTTCCTCCAAGATTATAATCAGGATAATAACCGTTAACTATGGTGTTACCATTCTGGGCTAATAAAAAGATTGGAGAATACGTATTTTTCTCAGGAGAATCAGGAACTTTTGTGCCGACAATTTCAGCAAGATTATAGTCTGTTGTTTCATAATATTGAAGGTCGTCACCACCATCACCACCATCACCGCCACCACCAAGGCCGAATATCAAAGCCAAAGAAGCACCGGCAAGAATTGCCCCTAAAGTAATCCAAGTATCGGTTGAGAAAACAAACTCTTCGTCGCCGACATAAGAAAATGCTTGGCGAGAATTAGCAGTTGTAGGCACAACGCGTTTAGAAGATAAAAAAGATTCTCTGTTTTGCGGAACGATTCTCTGCATACAGGGATGATTTTGATTTGCTCCTGCAGCACGTAAGGCGTTATATGCAGTGTAGTTGCGTTGAATAATAGCATGGCAAAGAGCGGTATTCCCTCGGCGATCAATAGAGTCGATGTTCAATCCTCGCTGAACAGCTGCACGTAAGGCATAAACATTTCCACGAGAGGCGAGTGTATAAATTTGCGCATTAGACAGCGGCGGCAGAGTCGCTTTTGCAGGAAAAGCAAACAACAAGAAAGAATACATTGTTACAAAAGTAACAAAAACTCTGAATATAGAAGGTTTGTTTTCCCGCATGTTTAAGTCAATCCAAATAAAAAAACAAAATAAGCTCTGAACGCACAATGCAGACCAAGCCATTTAGACTAATACCAAAAAGGATAGAGAGCGTCAACGACGCTAGCAATTTTATACAACGTTTTTTCAAAAGAAAAAATCAGCGGCTTATTCACCGCTGATTTCGTCAATACCCTTAAGCTCTTTTGTTTTTTTCCATTTGAGCTTAGCATAAAGCCTCATATCAGCAACTTGGTCTGTTTCATCAACAATTTCATTACCGAGAATTGTTTCAATAATATCCTCAAGAGTGATAATTCCAACCCAGTTTTCATATTCATCAATAACAAGTGCAATATGATTATGATCCATCAGCATAAAAGAAAGAACATCTTCAAGCTTTGCCTCAGGGCTAAAGCTGCGCATAGAACGAGCATACATATCAACAATGTCAGAATCTTTTGCCTTGTATGAGCTTGATTTGTGAATATATCCAAGATAATTCTGCTCTTTTTTATCAACAATCGGAAATCTTGAAAAAGGCGAAGTTGCAATAAACTTGTCAAACTCTTTAATAGTCATCCCCGGACGCACAACGTGAACAACCGTTCTTGGTGTCATCACATCTTTAACACGAACTTCTTGTAAATTAATAACATTACAAATAACTCTGTATTTATTTTCATTAAGAACACCTTCATTTTTTCCGATACGAGCCAGAGCCTTAATTTCATCACGTACATCTGTTTCTTCCACACTGCCGAACAGTCCCATAATAAGATTAGAAACATAAATCAGAGGCTTAAGAATAAAAATCATAATATCAAGGGTGATGCACATGGTCGGGATCAAGCTTTTCCAATATTTTGCGCCGATAGTCTTTGGCAAAATTTCAGAAAGCACCAAAATCGCGATTGTCATAATACCGGAAGCCAATCCCAAATATTTTTGCCCATAGATGGCGGCAACCTGAGCGCCAACACCTGCCGCACCGACTGTATGCGCAATTGTATTAAGCGTAAGAATGGCAGCTAAAGGCGTATCAATATTTTGTTTAAGGGCCGAAACTTTTTTATACCACTTTGGGTTACTTTCTTCAAGGCGTGCAATAAAACTAGGAGTAATAGAAAGAAGAGTCGCCTCAAGAACAGAACAGATAAAAGAAACCGAAATTGCAGAAACAGCAAAAAAAATCAAAAGAAACATATTCTAAAAAACATCCTTTTTGTTAAAAACACAAAAATAATAAACTCAAATAAAATAAAAATAAAGTAAAAACAAATTAATTCACTGTTAAATAATGCGGATTAAAATACAAAAAAACAAAATAATAAGGAAGATGATATGTCTGAAGATAAACTGCTATATAAAATAGACTGGCATTACGATATGGAAAAAATGTCGGGCAAAGAAGGAACCTATATAATAAGAAAAAGAAATAGCCTGATTGTTGCATTTATTGAAACACAAGGAGAAAACATCACAAGTTTCACACCGCACCAAAACCGCCGATTGCCTAAAAGAATAATAGATAAGGTAGCGGCATATATCATAAAATCGGGGTATAGTTTATCAAGAGACAGTGCGCATGCTTTAGGCGTAAGCATCATAAAATCAGAAAAAGGAAACATCCGTTACATCAACTCTTCCATACTGAAAAAGAAGGGGATAGCCCCATTTATAAAAAAAGAAGAAATCGAAAACATAACCATTAATAACCTTTATAAGCAAAAAATAAAAATCCCTGACGATTCTCACAATAAGTTTTTTGATCTGCAAAAAGCCAATGTAGATACTTTAATTGTCGAAGAAAACACCCATGCAGAAATTGATTTAAGAGACAATGCCGTTATTGAAGAAGTTGTAATCGGCTCAAATTTTAACGGAAAACTTTATCTGGCACAAAGCAATATCAAAAAACTCGAGATAAAAGACAATTGCCACCTTGAATTAATCTATACTTTGGGTCTAAACCGACTAAAAATGCAAATAGGCCAAAATTTCAGTGGAAATATAGCTCTTAAAAACACATATTTACAGTATATGCGAATAGGGGAAAGATGCATGGCGCAAATAAGAATAGAACTATGCATTTGTTATGAAGATATCAGCATCGGCAAAGAGAGCTCATCAGAAATAGTCTGCTCTTCTGTTTTTGCCAAGTATTTTTCTCTTGGCGGCAGCTTTTCCGGACATCTTGAAGGTCTGAGCAAAAGCTCTAAACAAGGTGTCAGAAACCTATATATCGGTAACAGCTTTTCCGGAAACATAGATTTAAGTAACAGTAACACGATTGAAAGAGTAGAGCTCGGCAAGGATAGCGATGGAAAAATAGATTTAATCGGCTGTAAATCGATTCGGATTGTAAGAATAGAAGAAAATTTCAGCGGAGAACTCAATCTGACAGAATCTGGTATTGTTTATGTTCGGGCAGAAGCGCCATGTTTGGGTGAGTTTAACTTGACCGAGGCCGAAAAACTCACACAAGTCATTTTGCCGGAACAAAAAGAATATAAAATAACCGGAGTAGCGCGCAAACCCATAAAAGCGCAAAGAATGAAAAACGGAATGATAACTTATTATTTCCGCCGCATCAAGCTCCCTCGGGCATATTTTATTTCAACGGCACCTGCAAGCTTCTGGAAAAATATAAAAAAACGCCTCTTTTAACCTCCCAAACAAGAAAACTGTTGTAGATAGAGCAAATATATGATAAAATAAGCCCATATAGGGGATATAATTATGAAAAGAGGGAGGAAGGCATGGTAGAAGTCAAATATCAAACGCTTGGAGAGGCTTTTATTGAAGACTTAACGCTTGCCAAGAAAAGCAAGAGCTCGTTGTTTGAGTTTTTATTAAAAACAATACAAAGAGATAACCCCAAGAAGGAAATATATGAGGTCATAAACGAAGTCACCGAAAGTGAAAGCCTGATAAACTATTATGATGTGCTGTCACGGTTGCAAATTGAGAGAAATTCAAAAACAATCAATACTATCAGAAAGCGCCTTAAAGGCATAAAATCATTACAACAGGGAAAAGACAGCGGATACGCCAAAATCATGCAAAAAAAACTTAATGTGTTGTCAGCAATGACAATCGGGTTAAAAGAACACTTATACATGATTATAAACTGCTATGTTCGCGAAATGTCTTATGGTGATGTCAAAGACTTTAAGGAAGAATTTTTAGAATACGTCGGAAACAAAAACTATAAAGTAAGCAGCAGTATGTATGATGTCGGGGAAGAAAGACGTCCTTCAAGTTATATGTAACATCATGAAATAAATTAATGGTACTCTGAGACCTGATTGGCCGGAGTACCTGTTTTTGGAGAAAAATAAAACTATGGTAAACATATTGGAAGAAATAAAAAGCGATGATGACTTTATTGTAGATTTAATGTATTACGGCACAAAAAATATGCTTCTTCAAGATATATACGGAAATGTTGGGCTGGGAAACAGATGTTTTGTTCGTCCCGAGATGAAAGAAATTCTTGAAAAAGTCAGAAAAGAACTCCGAAAAAGACAGTTAAAATTAAAAATAAAAGATGGCTATCGCCCGCCAAAGGCCCATGAATTGATGCTAGAAATAATTCCGATGGTCGGCTTTTTTGCCAGAAGTCCGGAATTGTCGCAGCATTGCCATGGAAGTGCGATAGATGTAATTTTGTGTGATGACGCAGGAAAAGAGCTGCGCTTTCCTTGTAATGTTGATGGCTATGAAGAACACTTTGCCAAAGAGATAAAGAGAGGAGAGTGGGCAGCTTTCCGTGAGCATTTAGAGCGCGGCAAATACACATGGTTTTCAGAGGTGGAAAAAGAATCGATTGATAACAGAAACCTCCAAAGAGCGATTCTTGAAGATTCAGGGTTAAAGGCTTTAGAGCATGAATGGTGGCACTTTAATATGCCCAATAAAGAACTTTATGATATGGTAGAATTTGCCCCTGGTAGCAAAAATATATTTTATTGTAAAAACAATTCGTAAAACAAATAAAATTTGTCCAAAGTATAGTAGGGACGCCAATGTGGTGCTCTTTTTTTTACGAAATGTTACAATTTTATGACAAATAAAATAACATGTTGACAAAATTTCTAAAATGTGTATAATGCATATGTCATTTGGTAAAAAAGAATGGAGGAAAACTAAATGCAAAAGATTTTACCTGTAATTTTGTCATTTGGACTTGCCAGTTTGTCAATTAATGCAAAAGCGACAGAATTAACGAATTTAACGGAATTAAATTTAAACACTCAACTCAGCCTTGAAAGTAAAGCATCTGCTCAAGGAACTGATGTTACTTTGGTATGTTTCATTACCGACACCAGCAAATGCACAGGCTATGAATTCGGTGCAAGTACCAAAGATCGTTGCTGTGCAGAAGGCTATTGCCAAGATGCTTGCGAATTTCCAAAAGTAGCAAAATCAACATGCCCTTACGATTCTAACTATGTTTCAGGCTGTCAGTGCCCGAGTGATTATGTAAAGTGCCTTCCGGGAGAAATCGGAGTAGGCCCGAGCTGCGATGGTAAATATAGAGAATGCCGCAGCGATGCTTGTTCGGGTTACAGATATGCGCCTTCAAGCAGTGAATGTCCTTATGGCTACACTGTTGGTGAAACACCTTTCGGAAGTGCTTGCTATCATTGCAGAAGCTGCAACAGATTGCCAGATGAAACAAATTGTCCTTACGGAACAACCACAGCTTCTGATGGTTGCGGCGGCACCAGAACAGTTTGTGCAGCTTGCACTCCAAAACCTGATGTTGATCCGGCCAGCTGCCCTTATGGCGTTGAAAACGAAGATGATGGATGCGGTAGCACCCACATGGTATGCAAAGGCTGTGTAATGGGTGGAGACGAAGGGTGTAAAGGTCAAAGTGAACCTTGTGCTCCGAACCAAAAACAAGAAATCTGCAAAGATTGCACGGGTATGAACAGATACATTTGCACTGATAAAGACGATACTTGCCCGTTCGGCAGTAAGAAAACTTGCGGTGAAAACGAAATCCAAATCGGTTCAGCCGTAACCGAAGCCGGAAGTGCCTGCGCCGTATGTCGCCCGAAAACCTGTGAAGACGCCGGATTAATGTCAACACAGCCAGCAGGCCAAGTTTGCTCAACCACAACTTTTGCCGGACAAACTTGCTACCTCGATTGTCAATAATATAAAATAAAAAAGTTTTCCTCCTGAAAAAGGGCTTGACCGCAAGGTCGGGCTCTTTTTTTTCACCACACTCCCATCTCAAAATAAAAATAGTATTGAAAGACTAGCGAAAATATGATATATTAGAGTCGTGAAGACAAGCTAAGAAAGGTGATA
>CASFMW010000049.1 GCA_949295935.1 uncultured Pseudomonadota bacterium
CACCGGCTCAACGCCGATGCCATTTGCTTAATCCTCCCGCTTGACTTACACCCCTCAGGGGATTTCTTTTTTATTTCCACTTTTCAGGGTACAGATCAAAGTTCAGAGGGTTTTCTTTTAATTACTGACGTTCATATTGCAGAACGTCATATTTTTCAATGGAAATCAAATCCGCATCAGTCGGATTATAGCTGATACGCACTTTCTTTGCCTTCCAACGAATGTCTGGATGAGTCTCGGAATAAGAATAAAAGGTTTTACCCTCATGCCCTTTAAGCCTGAAATAATAGGCTGTTCCTTCCTGAGCAATTTCCAAAACGTCGGCCTCAATCGTCACCATCTTTTGCTCATCGGAGGTCACCAAAGCATTAGGATTAACCGCTTTATTTTTATAATAGGCGGATAAATAAGAGGCTTTAGCCTGCTCCAATGTTTTGCCATATCCCCAAACCGATTTGTCTTCCGTAGAACAAAAACCATAATATTTTATGGTATAGTCTCGCGTGCTAACATAGGTTGCGAAATAAGTTTTAAGACCTTCAATGTTGTAGAACACTGGCTCGGTCAGCGTCAACACACCTTGATTCATTTCAAGATTAAGGTCTGTATTAGCCTCTAATACGCGTATGGCTTCAGCTTCACTAATACCGTCCCGCTCGAAATACATAGCTTCTCCGGTTCGAGTATTAACCAAGGCATAACCAAGCGTTGTTGTGTTATCCGACAGCCCCTTCATACCGACATAGTAGTAGCAACCGTCTTCGGTCTGTACCACATCCATACCGTCACAAGGATTCAATAAACCGGCTTTGTCAGACCAATGCCAATATCCGTTTTTGTAGTCGCCCCACCAATACAACTGGTCATAGACGAGGTCTTCGGGATAAACCATATTTACAAAAGCGGGAGCATCATCAACCCCATAGCGCTTAATCTCTCCGGACTGAACATCAACCACAGCCACACCGATAACTTTGGGCGTACCCCAAACAACCGTATTTTTCATAATCGTGGCCGGACAGAACGGACGCCCATTCTCATCAAGTTCAATGTTCAGGTCTTCCAAGATTTCGCTGGCATAACCATTGTTACGCAAATGACGCTCCAAATTGTAGTCCCAATTAGAAGCATTTGTGTATTTAATACTTAACGGCTGACCGTTAACTTCTTTAATCAAATACACTTTGTTTTCGTCACTGCAATCCACAAGGGCATACCCTGGGCTCGATTTTGACTTATTCCATGTCCAATAGCTCTTATGCTCCAAAACGCCGATATAAACCAAATGATTTTCATAAGCGATTCGCACTTTAGAGCCGTCAAACAACGTGGCTTCAAAATCACCGCTGAAGCTTTGCTTGGTCATTTCTTTAATCTCATAGGTGTTTTTCAAATCACCCATTTTGATAGAAATGGCACGTTGAGCAACTTGCGGCGAAACCACAGCCATTTTCTCAACCGAAATCGGCGAGATAATCTTGTTCAACAGACTGTCAGAAACTTGTTCAACCTTCAGCATCTCGCGTTTTTTCTTAACATGGAACCAGTCCCAGCTCGCAATGCCGCATATGATTAAACCTGCCACAAAGACTATCGTTGCCACCGTAAAATGAGGAACAACAACAACATCTCTTCCCCAATCTTTATGCTCACGTGTATTAAAAGACATCGCAATTAAAGCAAGAAGAATAAGAAACTCAATATAAAGCCCAATTGTTGAAAAACTCAACACCGGCATCATAAAGAAGTTTATCGTGAAAAAGAACAAAAACACTCCCACCATCAAGAATGCCAAGATAAAGTGAGAACGATTTGATTTTTTTGTCTTTTCTTCACCTTCATATCCGGCTTTTCTCAAGCCATACTTGATATTAAAACAGCAACCGGCAGCATAAAGCAGCGTAAACAAAATTGAAATGGAAAGATAGATTCCCATAATTTTATGTAACTTTCGCAATTTTTAATGAGGTGCGTGGATCCTAAGCCTCCTCGGTTTATAATAAAAATTAATAATATCTCTCAATAAAGAATATATCATAGATTCAGACTTAACGCAACAACATTTTTGTCAATTAGCAACATTTTTACAAAATTTAGATTATTGTAATAATCCTTGACAGTTTCAAGGAGCTATACTACAAAACAACAAAGAACAAAATCATGAGGATAATAATGACGCCCCAAGAAAATAACGAACAAAACAACGGCACAACACCAAAGTTTTTCGGCCGCCGCAAAGGCCGTACGATTCGCAAGGCTAAAACCACCTTGCTAGAAAAGTTTTTACCAAAGCTTCAAATTTCTCAATCAACAGACTGGAACAAAGACACGCTTTTCGGCACAAAAGTTGAAAAAGTTTATCTTGAAATCGGCTTTGGCAACGGCGAACATCTGGCCGAACAAGCCCGCCGCAATCCGCATATCGGCTTTATCGGCGCTGAGGTTTTTCAAAACGGCGTAGCAAATTTATTAAGCCTCATAACCGGCATTAAAGAAGGCCACGACTTGCCTGACGAAATCAGGCTTGAGCAAGGGCGCAGCGACAACATCCGAGTTTTTTCGGACGATATCAGACTATTATTTTCCGCCCTACCCGACAACTTTTTAGACAAGGTCTTTTTGCTTTTTCCTGACCCGTGGCCCAAAAAGAAACACGCCTCTCGCCGCTTTGTTAATCCCGATAATTTAGCCCAAATCGCACGGATTTTAAAAACCGGCGGCATCTTAAGAATAGCCACCGACCACAAGGTCTACAAAGATTGGACCCTGCACCAAATGCACGCTTGCCCGATGTTCAAATGGACGGCAACCTGCGGCAACGACTGGAAATATCCTCCTCAAGATTGGGTAGAGACCAAATACCAGCGCAAAGCCCTTCGCGAAGGCCGCCGCCCTGTATTTTTAGAATACCAAAAACTTTAACAACGGTCTTTAACATTCATAAACAACGGCATATGGTCGCTTTTTTCCTGCCAGTCATTATAACTGCCAATAGAAAAAGCATTGATATCGCGCATCCTATTTTTGTTCATAAACATATAGTCAATATGATTCGGGCGTGACTTATGCCGATATTGATATTGCGTCGGCTGAGTTTCAGCCCCTTGCGGCTCTTGCCTAAGCTCATGATACACGCTGCCAAAGTTTTTACCTTCTAACTTCTGCACAAGCGCATCATGCGCTACACGATTTCCGCTGGTATTATCCCAAATTTTGTTACTGTTAAAATCCCCCATAATAAGGGTATCATCATCAAAAAACTTCTCATAAAAACACACAGCATTATAAGCTTGTGCAACATAGCTTTCCTTCATCTTACCCACAAACTTGGTCCATACCGCTACCAATAAGAAGCAAGATGCCGCATTAAAGATCATCACCGGCAAAACCAAGCTAAATCGCGAATCATAAAAATCTGCAATTTTAGCCCGATATCCGTTAAAGGTAAAAATGCTCAGCCCCCTAAAACTGGAAAAACCGTTCCAAACATGGCTCATTGAAGAAAAATTTTTAGAATTTTTAGAAAGATAATAGGGACTCTCGCTTTCCGGCACAACAGCCACATCAGGCTGATACGCTGCCAGAAATTTATACTTATCGCGGAATGCCCCATTGCAGTTCCAACTGACAATATTCATTTATAACCTACACACACATAATTTAATACACACACACGATAGAAACGCCTATCACTAAAAGTAATATCCTAAAACTTTAGGAAATAAAACCTAGACAATAGTAATAAATTCCTATTTTTTGCCTCTGAATAAGCCTTGCGAAATAAAAAAAAATATATTACAATCAAGAGGATTTGTGTAAAAAGAGATAAAAAATAAATATGATAGAACTGAATAAAATGATTGGATACGGAGCTGTGCGCGCCTGTTATGAACACCCGCAAAACCAGCGCCTCTGCATAAAAGTTTTTCTAAAACAAGGTGACGCAAAAAAATCTTTTACTGATGAAATAAACCTCTATAAAAAACTCAAGACCACCTTATCCCCATACCTCTGCCATTACGAGGAACAGCTTGTTGAAACCAACAAAGGCATCGGCATGGTCACAGAGCTTTTACGAAATTCAGACCACACAATTTCTAAACCGCTGGCACAATGTCCCAAAACACCTGAGATAAAAGCCCAAATAGATGACTTTTGCCAAAGACTTATTGATAACGATATCTTTTTTTATGACTTTAACTTACAAAATTTTGTTATTCAAAATCTTGCAGGCAAAACACAGCTCAAATTTATTGACATGAAAAGCTACCGCCACTACAAGCCCTGGACTTATTTGGGGCTTGAGAAATTTGTGCCATATTTTGCCCGCCGCGCCATGAAGCAGCGCATAAAAAAACTAAATCTGCTTCTGCAAGAATAAACGCGCGCAAATAGGATTAAACATTCTTTCCCATCTGATAAGCTTCTTCCATAGCCGGAGAAGACTTAATCTCGCCAGCTTGCCATGCACCAACACCATAAATAATGCCCTTCTCTTTAGCGCCGGACAAACAATCTTCCGTATAACCACGAAAACCTTCAATCACACGCGCCATATTTTCTTTGCTGGAATCAGCTGCTGAAAGAATAAAATAAAAATCTTTTTCAGAAATTTCTTCATAACGAGGAACAGTCCTGTCAATAAAGGTTTTCATCTGCCCACTCATGGCATAAAAATAAACCGGCGTTGCCAAAGCAATTACATCCGCTTCTAACATTTTTGCAATAAGAGCTTCCATATCATCTTTCTGCACGCATTTGTGAGTTGAATTACAAACCCCACAGCCCAAACAAAAATTAATTTTATAATCTTTCAAAAAGATTTTCTCAACCACATTTCCTGCGTCTTTTGCACCACGAACAAATTCATCACATAACAAATCAGAATTTCCGTGCCGACGAAAACTTGAAGACACAACCAAAACTCTTTTACTCATCTAAAACCTCCATAAAAAAAAATAAACAAAATCAGCATATCATTTAGAGATAAGTCTAAGTCAAGCTTTTTTATTGACAATCTGCACACATCTCATTACGCTCTATAAAAAAAGGAGAACACCATGGGATACACAATCGGACAAGCCGCTAAAAAAAGCGGACTCAGCCCTTACACCTTACGTTTTTATGAAAAAGAAGGACTATTGCCGAATATACGCAAAAACTCTGCCGGATTAAGAGTTTTTTCGCAAGACGACATAAATTGGCTACAAATGATAGAATGCCTTAAAGGAACAGGCATGAGCCTAAAAAACATCAAACAATATCTCGCATGGCTCAACGCCGGCAACACCACCATCAACCAGCGCTTACAAATGTTTCAGGAACAAAAAGAAAAGCTAAAAATTCAAATGCAGCTTCTGGATAAATATATGGAAAAAATTAACTTCAAAATAAAACTATACACGCTGGCTGCTCAAAAAGGAGACATGGACGTTTATAAAGCCAATCCCGAACTTGAACAAGAAAGAAAGCGCATTTTTGGTGTGGATAACCCCGCAAGATAAACAGGCTCAGAAAATAAAATTTGCAATTTACACAAATCAGACTAGAATAAAACCAATTTCAACACGAAATTACAAAAGGAGATAACCATGAAAAAAATCGAATATAACAAATCACATCTTGCTGCTGTCGCAGTCATAATCGTTGCTTTTATCGCTGGCTATGCACTCAAAAGCATTTTCCCATCCGGAAATGTTGCCATCATTGACTTACCTGCTATTGGTAGTCAGGCCAAAGAACTTCAAGCTCTTCAAGAAGAACAGCAGACCAAGTCTATTGAATTGCAGCAATGGCTGGTAAAAGCCCAAGAAGAGATAAAAAAACAGCCCAACGAGAAAAAGAAAGAAGAAATGACCAAGAAGTTTGAAAAGGAACTGACAGAAAAACAAACCGCCATTCAAACTGAATATAACCAAAAACTTCAGGCACTTGACACTCGGATTCGCCAGCTGATTGCCGATGAAGCAAAATCTCAGGGCTACAGCGCCGTTATGGTCAAAGGTGCCGTTATGTATGGCGGTGAAGACATCACCACTCAAATTCTTGAGATCTTGAATAAATAACCTGTTATAAAAAAACAAAAAAACTGCGCCGTTTCCGACGCAGTTTTTTTTAGCCTGATAAAACAGCTAAGCCATTCCTTGACCACCGTCATTAAATCTTGACGCATCAAATTTTGGAGTTTGATGAGTATTCTGGGTAACAAATGATTTATCACCACCACTTGCCGCATGAGAAGAAGCACTTCCTCGTCCACTCAATATAGCCATTTTTTCAGATGCCGATTTTGCAGCTATCGTACTTTCTTCTGCAGAAGAACTTGCTCGATATTGTCTAACCTCATCTGCATTCTGATTATACTTTTCTTGCATTGTCTCCAAAGCTTTCTCTGTATTACCATCATGACCTTCTACAGAAGCATTAAACTCAGCGACCACTGCTTGAGCTTCTTGCTGGCTAATCTCTCCGCTTTCAACCATATCCTTAGCGGCTCCATTCAAAGAGCTTCCGATGTTTCCAGTTTCACCATATCTTTCTGCAACATCATTATAAAGATTGCTACGATCAACAAACTTATCGCCTTCATTTTGGATCTCCCACGCATGCTGTTCAGCCGCAATCTCAGCATTAACCTCCAAAGATTGCTCTTGATCAGCCGCCAAAGCGCCTTTCTGAACTGCACGAGCAATTTCCTCATAATCTGTTGTTCCTAAATTTTTTCCGGTTTCACTAAAGATACTTGAGGCACGAGCGGCTTGTTCTTCTGTCATAGCGCCATTTTTTACCTGATCAAGAAGGGTCTCATGCAAAATAGCCTGTTGGGAAGCCTCCGAATTTTCTTGCAAACGTGCTTCCAGCTCTTCTGCAAAATTATACATCTGCCCATGAGAAGGAATATTGCTTTCAACAATTGGAGAAATATCCGTCAAATTATCTTGATTTATTGTCAAAGCCTCTTCTGGCATCTCCGGTACAATTAACTTCGGCTCTTCTACCGGAGCAGGACCTTTTGGCTCAGAAACAGGAACTTCAACATTATGTTCATTATTAATCGGAGGAATAGTTTTAGCTTCTTCTGGCATTTCTGGAACTATCAACTTAGGCTCTTCTACCGGAGCAGGACCTTCTGGCTCAGAAGTCGGTTCAGGCGATGATGAAGAACTATCACCATGCATAAGCTTATCAGCCCCCTCAGATGCAAGCAGACCAAGACCAGCTCCGACAAAAGCCCCAGCAGCAGATTTCCAAGCATCTTTTAACATCTGCTTACGCTTTTCCGGATCTTTTTCACCTAAAGCTTTTATGGCATCAACCGCACCTGTTGCCAAACCGGAACCAAGTGCAACACTTGCTTTAGCCACTCTAACCCATGCTGTAGGAGCTTTCGCAGCCTCTTCTGCTGTTTGTGCTGCAGCACTAGAAGCTGTCTGAGTAGCTGCATCTGTAGCAGTCTGCGTTGCTGCTTGCGTTGCCGCGTCTGTAGCTGCCTGAGTAGCCCCATCAGAAAACGCATTTTGCGCCACATCACCGCTCAATCCCCAAGAATCAGCGCTCAGGAAATCACCGCCCACACCATAAGCGGATAAAGCCGCACCGGCAACTGCAGCAGTCATTGCCACAATCTGCTTCGGATTCTTTTTCAAATAATTCCAATAAGACTGTCCTTCTTGACGATTCTCTTTATAATTTTTTACACTTTTTTGAATAGCTTTTCCGGCTTTATATGCAGAATAAACAGCCAAACCGGCCCCACCTGTCAAACCACCGATAGCTACAGTTTTTGCCATATTTTTCAAGAGCGGATAAGCTTTTGGATGTTTCTTGGTCAATTGCTGATCAAGCTTTTTAACCTTGTTCCAAACATTCATGGCACCGGTTTTTTGTGCCACACGTTTTGCCGTATGCGACAATTGTGTTGTACGAGAAGCCAACACCGCCAAAGCCGTCTTGTTTTTAACCTTTAACGGCAAAGCCCCTTCATTTGAAGCTGCTTCGAAATACTTATGCGCATTTTGCTCAAACTCTTTTGGATCTCTCGGCTTTCCATCCGCTGCATTTTCAGCCGCATTCATGGCCATCTGGGTTGCAATCAAATTGATTGCCCCTTGCTCCATATGACTGGCAACTTCGGTAATAAAACGTTTCTTCTTATCTTCTGCAGAAAGTTTTGCAAACTCAGGATCAATACTTAATGCTGCATTTGCCTCGGCAATCGCCAAAGCAGCCATATCATCGCGATAAGAATTTTTATCCAACGCATCAGCATCTTTATCCGAGTTATCAATCTCTAAATTATCATAAAAAGCGGCCACTCCGGCAAATTCTGGATGAACCAAATTTCCTTGTCCGTCACGAGCAAAAGGCCCAAAGTCCTTTTCCATTGCCTCAAGCTCGGTACTATTCTTTTCAATAGTCTTACCATCAGGAAGGTTATTCAAGCCATTTTCTTCATCAAATTCTTTATAAAACTTGTCTAAACGTTCACCCAAAGCTGCATTGCGGTCCTTTTTCTCTTGACTGTTATTATTGGCTTGAACATCATTACTAATCGCAAGCCAAGAAGACAATTCTGGAGCATTTTCCATACTTAACGGCTGATCTTTTCCATCAGCACCTTTCTGAGAGGCCTCAGCCACTTTTTGTTCGGCAAATTCTTTAAGCTTATTTTTAGCAGCCGCACGATCAGGATGAGTCTTCTGCGCCGTCACTTCATCAACCGAAGACAAAACACTCCATGCCGCCGCAGTCTGCTCAAAAGACAACTTTGACAAATCTCCGTTTGCCAATTCAACCGCACTGGCATATTCTTCATCAGAAAAAGTTTCTTCCTGCTGTTGAGCCTGCGCCTCTTGCCCTTGTTGAGCCTGCGCCTCTTGCCCTTGTTGAGCCTGTGCCTCTTGCCCTTGTTGAGCCTGCGCCTCTTGTCCCTGAGTTCCGGCTTGACGAGCTTGATAATCAGCAAAATTTTTGTTTACATCATCTAAATCAAATCCAATCGTATCAACACGCAATCGCACAGAAGCAACATAATTCGGATC
>CASFMW010000050.1 GCA_949295935.1 uncultured Pseudomonadota bacterium
GCTCTGTTTCTATGCAGACAGGGAAAACGCCAATCGGCGTTGTGGTATATACCGATGGCCAAGGCCATGGGCAAGTAATGGCATTAAATTCGATAGGGGATTATAAATGGTCAACGGAGAATGTAGATATTCCAACATTAACAAACTTTAGCGGTTCAGAAAGTGCAAGTTATGATTTAAATAGCTGTCTTAATACAGAGAAAATAATTGCAGCAGGAAATAAGAGCAAATATCCGGCAGCCTGGGCGGCACATGAGTATAAAACAGAAGGAACGAGTGCCGGAGATTGGTGTTTGCCGGCAGCAGGAATATTTACCTCATATTATAACAATCGACAGCTAGTAAATATAGGCATGACGAATGCGGGTGGGACACAAATCACAACCAGCACCTACGCTTGGTCGTCGTCCGAGTACGGTAGCGACTACGCGTGGTACTCAACCTTTCGCGGCAGTTACGGTTTGGACTACTTCAGCAGTAAGGATAACAGCAACGAGGTCCGCCCCGTCCTCGCTTTTTAGGTTTTTATCCCTTTATCTCTTTAATTCAGCTCCGCGCAGCGGAGCTGAAAATTTTTGAAAGATAGGACTTTTTTCTTATCTTTATTTTTTTGTTTCTCAATTATTGATTTATGTTCTTTCGCTCATATATTATCTTTGATTGTGTTATGGTGTTTGAGGATTGTAATATGGTGCTGTATAATGAACTGCCTGTCTATCGTGATACTTATATGTTGTTGCTCGAGGTTTATAAAGTGACAAATAATTTTGCTCATGATTATAAATATAGTCTTGGGCAAGATATGAAGCGTGATGTCTTGTCTTTGTTTCGTTGTCTTTATAAGGCCAATAAATCTGCCGAAAAAGGCGTGTATTTGGAGGCTTTTTTGAATGATTTTGAAATTTTGAAAGTTGAAATGCGGCTATGTGTGGATTTGAAGCTTTTGCCAGTGCGGAAAATGGCACAACTTTCTCAGATTATGGATAGTATCGGTCGGCAGGTGACTTCGTGGCGGGCTAAAAATCGTTCCGAAACTTTTATGCCACCTTTATGCGGATAGGATATGTGTCCTATGAAATCTATCGGATTTGAAGAACAAGACAATAAAAATTTGGTTACGCCTTTTGTGCGCTCTTGTTCAAGCTTTTCTCCAAAGCCGTTTTTTTCCGGTCCGTGGCTCGATAAGGAAGGAAATCCGCTTATCTCACTTGATGAGCTTTTTGATGCTTATTTTCAATGTCGAAAAAATAAGCGCCGAACTTGTAATGCTTTGGCTTTTGAAGTCGATTTTGAACAAAATCTGATTAAACTTTGGAATGATATTATTGACGGAACATATTTTCCCGGAAAGTCGATTGCTTTTGTGGTGACAAAACCAGTTAAACGCGAGGTCTTTGCCGCTGATTTTCGTGATCGCGTTGTGCATCATCTGATTGCAAATAAGATTATGGATTTGCTCGAAAGTTCTTTTATTTTTGATAGTTATAGTTGTCGAGTGGGGAAGGGAACACAGCTTGGAATTTGTCGTGTGGCCTCTTTTATTAAAGAGTGTTCAAATGATTTTACCCAAGATTGTTATATCCTTAAAATGGATATAAAGTCCTTCTTTATGAATCTTGATAAACATATTCTGTTCGATAAGTTGATAAAATTCCTAAAACCACGGTATCAGGCGCCAGACAAAGAGTTGTTGTTTGACCTTATTCGAAAGGTGATTTTTAATCAGCCGGAGCAAAACTGCTATGTTAAAGGTAAGCCTTCAAACTGGGATGGTTTGCCGCCTTCAAAAAGCTTGTTTACTGTTGCAAAATCTAAGGGACTGCCTATCGGAAATTTAACCTCACAAATTTTTGCAAATTTTTATCTCAACTGCTTTGATCATTTTGTGAAAGATGTTTGTCATGTTAAATATTATGGGCGGTATGTTGACGATTTTGTAATCGTGCATAAGGACAAACAATTTTTGATTGACCTTATTCCTAAGCTGAAATCATTTTTGCGGAAAGAGCGTGGCGCTGTTTTGCATCCAAATAAAATTTATCTTCAACACTATTCTAAAGGTGTTAAGTTTATCGGGGCAGTGGTTAAGCCCGGACGGACTTATATTTCTAATCGGACTAAGGGAAATTTTTATGAAAAAGTTTTTGCTTTGAATAAAGCTGCCGAAAAAACACCGGAATTTGTGAAAAATAATGCCGAGCATTTTGTTTCTTCAGTTAATTCTTATCTGGGATTTATGAAACATTACAAAACCTATAATATCAGAAAAAAAATTCTGACGGAAGTGGTTTCTCCCTTGTGGCAAAAGGCTTTTTCGGTGAGCGAATCCATGGTGAAAATTACGCTTAATCATAATCTAAAGCCGAATGAACGCCAGCAGAAAAAACTTGTTAAACAGAGAAAGAATCGCAAGCGCAATGCGCTTAAACGAAAAAAGTGCGGCATTAATGTCGGAAAAATTGTTTCCGGCGGGCTGAATCCGTTTATTTAATCGGTTAATTTTATGCGGACTTTTTTGCCAAGAGTCGTGGCAATTCTCTCCAGCTCCGATAGTTTTAGGTCGTAGCCGGTTAGTTCAAGCTCATCCAGAATTTCGATGTTTATGGCGCAAAGGCGGCTAAGCTTTTTTAGGCTTAGGTTTTGTTCTCTGCGATAATATAAAATTTCTTCTCCGAGCCTTTGATTTGTATAGTTTTCTTCCTGTTGTTCAGAGTTCTTTTTTTTCATACACACCTCTTGTAATTTTGCATGTTTAACAATAATACAACTAACAGTTTAAGTCAATATAACTCTTTATTATGTCACGTTTTTTTTATTCTATTATTGACTTTATTTCGTTTTGTGTTACCTTGCTGTGCTGTTAAGAAGGATTTTTATTTATGGAACAAAGCAGTCAATCTTCTCAGATTTCTTTTTCTTTGGCCTTTGCTCAGGCTGTTGATTTTTGGAAAGCCCATGCAAAAGTTATGCTCGGTTGCTCTTTGGCTGTGTTTGTTTTTTTGCTCTTGGGATTTGAATTAGTCGGTGGTTGGCAAAATTCGTTCTTTTTGCCGTGGGGGATTTTGTTTTATCTTTTTTGGTATGGGTTCTTTCGTTTTGTGTTTGAGCGAAAGCCTTATCTTAAAAGTGGGCGAATCTTTCAATCGCTGATTCCGGCTACCAAAATTTTTACTATCGCATTTATTGTCGGAACTTTTTTGTTGCTTATTCCTTATGCGCCGTATGTGATGAATGTGCCGGTTGAAGTGAAAGAAAATTATGAGGTCTTTCAGAAGCGGTATATGCAAGATTCTGATGCTTATGATGTGGTGCTTAATTTTATTTTTGTGTTTTTGGCGCCACAGGTTATTTTGCGTCCGTTTATGGCTTGGATAAGCTCAGTTATCGGGCGGAGTTGGTCGATTATGACGGCTTGGAATAAGACCGAGAATAGTTATGGCTTGCTTTGGGTTTTGACCTTTTTTGCTGACGTATTTTATCTGACTTTTGGGTATTTGGCGCAGGTTGGCGTTCCCATGATTTTGGTTTGGCTTTTGGCTGCGCCGCTCGTGGTTTTTGCCTTTCTTATTCTTAGTCGTGTTTATGCTTTTTATTTTCTTTCATTAACCGACTAATTGGGCAAAGTCATTTTCACTTAATATTTTGATTCCAAGTTCGGCGGCCTTGGTGGCTTTTGAGCCGGCATCTGCTCCCACAATCACATAATCTGTTTTTGATGAAACAGAACCGGCAACTTTTGCGCCCAGCTTTTGGGCCAGAGCTTTGGCCTCCGAACGTGTCATTTTTTCTAATGTTCCGGTGAAGACAACCGTCTTTCCTGACAAGGGCGAATCGCTGCGGCTGTCATCATGATATTCTTCAACCGTGATTTCTTGTAAAAGCTGTTCAATAATTTTGAGGTTATGTTCTTCTTGAAAAAACTCAACCATGTCGGTAGCCATGGAAGCTCCGATACCGTCAATTGTGACGAGTGCCCCTGTTTCTTTGGCTTTCATCTCGGTCATAAAATGTTCAAATGTGCCGTAGTTTTGGGCTAATAATCTGGCGGTTGCGGCGCCGACTTGTCTTATGCCAAGCGCATAAATGAACCTTGGAAGAGATATCTTTCTTTTGGCGTTTATGGCCTTGAATAAATTTTCAACCGATTTTTTGCCCCAGCCTTCACGTTGTTCCAGATGCAAAACCGAGCTTTGCTGGGCGGCGAATAAGTCGTCGCTTGTGTTGCGGCGTTCAATGCTGAAAATATCTGCCGGTGTGCGCAAAATTCCATCGTTGTAAAAGTCTTCAATAATTGAGCTGCCTAAGCCGGCAATGTCGAATCCTTCCTTTGAAACAAAGTGGATGATTCTTTCTTTGGCTTGGGCCGGACAGCTCAAACCTCCGGTGCAGCGTCGAATCGCCTCGTCTTCTTCTCTGATGGCGTGGGCACCGCAAATCGGGCAGGTGGTCGGAAAGATAAATTCTTGCGAATCGTTCGGGCGCTTGTCTAATAATACTTGAACAATTTGTGGAATTACATCGCCGGCACGCTGAATGATAACCGAATCGCCGATGCGGATGTCTTTGCGTTTTATCTCGTCTTCATTATGCAAAGTGGCGTGTGATACAATTACGCCGCCGACGTTTATCGGTTCAAGGTCTGCAACCGGTGTTAAAGCCCCCGTGCGTCCGACTTGAATACGGATGTTTTCTATTTTTGTAATAGCTTGTTCGGCCGGAAATTTATGGGCGACTGCCCAACGTGGGGTGCGGGTCAAAAAGCCAAGTCTTTCTTGCAGTTTGATGTCGTTTACTTTATAAACCACGCCGTCAATGTCATAGTCTAAATCTGCGCGAATCTCCATTAAATGTTGAAAATTTTCATCAATGTCTTTGAGGGTCGGGCAGAGGCGGTTGTGTTCGTTTATCGGAAAGCCCCAAGCCTTTAAATGATTAAAAAAGTCTGCTTGCGAATCCCATTTGCGCTCTGAGACTTCGCCCCATGTATAAGCAAAAATACTCAAGTTTCGTTCGGCCGTTATTTTGGCGTCAAGTTGTCGTAATGAACCGGCTGCGGCGTTGCGCGGATTAGCAAAGGTTTTTTTGCCTTCAGCCTCGTATTTTTCATTAAGTGCAAAAAAGTCTGATTTTTTCATATAGACTTCGCCGCGGATTTCTAATATCTCCGGATAATCGCCGTTTAGCTGTTGGGGAAAGTTGCGAATCGTCTTTAGGTTTTCGGTAATCTCCTCTCCGACGACGCCGTCGCCACGGGTTGCTCCCTGAACGAATCGACCTTTTTCATAACGCGCCGAAAATGATAAGCCGTCTATCTTGGGTTCGGCCATGAACGTAATGTCTGCGGCGCTGTTTAAAAAGCGTTTTACACCTTGTACAAACTCTTCAGCCTCTTCTATGGAAAATACATCGGCTAAAGACAGCATGGGGAATCGGTGTGTGACTTTTTTGAAACCACTTTGCAACGGGGCGCCAATTTTTTTTGAAGGGCTGTCAGTGCGAATCAATTCAGGAAAACGAGCCTCAATTTCTTCGTTTCTTTTCTTTAGCGAATCGTATTCTGCATCAGTCAGGTAAGGATTATCTTGTTGGTAGTAGGCAATATCTGATTTTGCCATTTCTGTTGCAATATATTCCAACTCTGCGGCAGCTTCGTTTGGGGTTAGTTCCGTTACGGGTTTGGTGTTCATGCGAATCCTTCTTTCTTTCCTTTCTTTATTTATTTACTTTATAGGCTTTTGCAACAAGATTGTCAGCAAAATAAAATTCGTTGCTCCCAGAAAATAATGCTTGAAAAATTTTTGTGTTGTGTTATTAATTTTGTCAAATCCTAATTATTAATTTTATTATTTGTTTAATTATGAAGACATATGAAAAACTGGTTCTTAGCACGATTGCTGAAGAATCTTTTAAAGAAAAAAAAGGTATGAGCCTTAATGGAGCAGAGAAAGCTTTAGGTCATTGTTCATTGACAGCTGTTATGTTGAAAAATGAAAACGGTATTGTGGTGGACAAAGAACGTGTTTGGATGTCTATCGGTGGCGGTATTTGGGGCAGAACTTCGGATTATGCTCCGGTCAGCACCGTAAAAGGAACTTTTGAAGGGCTTCCGGTTATTCGTGCTGAAAAATTTGAAAAAGCTGTGCCGATGACTATTGATGAAGCTAAGAAGGTTCTAGGTGTTTGCTCTTTGGCAAAGGTGACTCTTTGCGATAAACATGATGTTATGCTGGAGCGTGATGGGCTAGTTGCTACAGAGATTGTATGGCTCAGCTTCTCAGGTACATATTGGGCTCGCGTCGGTGGCTATGTTGATGAAAATATCGGCATTGTTCTCTGATGATAGTTTTTAGATTAAATCCTCTTTGCAAAAAAGAGGATTTTTTTGTTGACAATTTTGGAAAATTATGTCATATTATAGGCGCTTATTTTATTATTCTAAATTAATTATTAATTTCTAAATTTTTATTTTTATGGAAAATGTTTTAATTTATGTCGTTGCGGCTTTGGTCTTAGGAACAGGTGTTCTGGGATTTTATTTGTGGAAAATGTCTAAACGCATGACTTCTCAAGAAGCAGCTCATGCTGAAGAACAGGCTAAGATGAAGGAAAAAATTGCTGAACTTGAAGATGGTGTCGGCCAGCAAGGGAAGGATATTACTGATTTGAATCAGTATGCTGATAATTTGAAGGCTTATCATGAAGATTTGGCTTTGGCGTCTTTGGAAAAACAGAAGCGGCTTATTGTTAATTTTGCTGAAGAATTGGACATGATGGTTCGTGACAATGAACGAATCATGAAGTTTCATTGCGCCGGTTTTTCAAATGCAGCTGTTCAACAGAGAAATTCTCAGCTTTTGACCTTGAAAGGCGGTTTGATGAGTTATGCTCATTCGTTGCCGCTCAAAGAAACTTCGGAGGCTCCGAAAAATGATGCTAACCTTTAAATCGTTGCCCTATGAAGACAAAAGCTCTTTTATACGCCGTTATCGCCGTGCTGCTCCTGCTTTTTGTTTTGGGAAGCTGGCGATTTATTCTAGGCTTTGCTGTAGCCATCGCTCTTTGCTGGTATTTTGGTTTTGAGTATGTTAAGCAAGTTTTGCTTTCTGTTTGGGAACAGGCGCAGAAACTTTGGAAGACCGTTTCTCAAGATTTGGGTGATAATGAAGAAACTGTTGATGCTGTGATTACGGATTCTTTTGTCGTTCCGTTTACTTCAGAAGCAGGAAAGTTTCAGATTATTATCAATGCTTCCGGAAAAAGCTATATGCTTAAACCAACAGAATCGGGGGTACTTCCTTCTTGTTTGGAAAAAGGAAAGCCTATCCAAATTAAGACAACGACAACTCATCATGGTCTGAAAATCGCTACGTCGGTTTCTCTTATTGCCGACGGAGAGGTTTTTGAGACTTTGTAATGAATAAAAAAAGACGCTATGCTTTGAAGCTTAGCGTCTTTTTTGGTTTGAAAATCTTTAAATGGGAGAGATAATCATCATCATCTGTTTGCCTTCAAGTTTGGGGGCAGAATCGAGTTTGCATAATCCTTCCAAATCTTCAAGCAAACGATTTAAGATTGTTTGTCCCATATCGTTGGCGCTTAATTCACGCCCTTTATAGCGCATGGTGAACTTGACTTTGTTGCCGTCTTTCAAAAACTTTTTGGCTTGTTTGACTTTGACTTCGTAGTCATGAGTATCAATCATGGGGCGAAGCTTTAGCTCTTTAATCTCAACAACTTTTTGATTCTTTTTGGCTTCGTTCTTTCTTTTTTGAACTTCGTATTTATATTTGCCATAATCTAAGACTTTGCAAACCGGAGGGTTAGCCTGAGGGGAGATTTCTATCAAATCAAGCCCACTTTCCTCGGCAACGGCTAAGGCTTCTTTAATCGAAACAATGCCGCGGTTTTCTCCGTCTGCGTCAATTAATCTTACTTCCTTTACTTTTATATCCTCGTTAATGCGTGGTCCGTCGCTCTCGCGTACTGGCGCATTGATGTTTTCTTTTATTATTGTTGCCTCCTATAATGGTTATTGTAAAAGTGTGCTTTATTATATTAGGCGAATCTCTTTTTTATTTCAAGTTAAAAAGTGGGGATATTATAAAGTTCTTTCTTTTATTATTTTGAGCGTAGAGGGGCTAGTGTGGAAAAAAATGATGAAACGCAGGAAAAATATTTTTAAAAGTTTTTTAGCATAATCAATCAATTAAAAAAAAGTTCAAAAAAAAGTGAATTTTTTTTTAAAAAGTTGTTGACATTCGATTGGGATTGTCCTATAAACCACTTCGCCGACAGGTTGAACGGTTAACAAAATCTTAAAACTTCGGCAGAGCGCTTAGGAAGAGCGCAGGTTATAAAGACAGAGATTGAATATGGAAAAATAAGAGGGGATACGCAGACGGTATGTCTTAAAAAGATATAATAAAGTCTGTGATATTTCAAAAAGGAACCAAGAGATTCTTTTGAAGTGAAGTAAGACAGACAGGATGGAATTTTACATCAATTAAGATGAGAGTT
>CASFMW010000051.1 GCA_949295935.1 uncultured Pseudomonadota bacterium
AGCCATTGCGCTCATCGGTAACAATCCAGCTGCCGACAGCATTGCGGTCAAAACCGCATATTTCCGCGAATTTAACATAATATCACCTTTCTTAGCTTGCCTTCACGACTCGATTATAGCATAATTTTATCATGATTTCAAGTATATTTAATTTTTGAGGTGGGAGTGTGGTGAAAAAAAAGACCGGCGGGTTTTCCGTCGGTCTTTTTTAATTCAAACAGAAACTATTTGATTTCGTTAATTCTTCTCTGAATTTCGTTTTCATCAATAGTTTGCAACAGCTTGCCGTTCAAAATCATGGTCGGAACACCATTAACTTGAATCTTTCCTGCCAAATCACTGAACGAAGCCATTATGCTGTTAACCTTGTCAGAATTAATATCAGCCTTATACTTTGTCATATCGAGACCAATGCTGGCAGCAGCTGCATCAACAGATTCCTCAGTCATCGGACCTTTAGCTTCAAACAAAGCGGTATACATTTCAGCATATTTGCCTTGTTCTGCTGCAGCCAAAGAGGCTTTAGCAGCATAACCAGATACCGGAGAAACGAAAGCCAAAGACTTAGCCAAAACCTTTACATTCGGGTTTTTTGCAATAATATTTTTCAAAGCCGGATACAAACGATGGCAATATCCGCAAGAAAAGTCAAAGAACTCAACCAAAACAATTTCACCATCAGGATTTCCGATTACCGGAGTATTCGGATCATTGTTAATGGCATCAATATTATCTTCTAACATTTTCTGAGCTGAAGCCAAGGCCTCTTCTCTGGCAATTCTTTCATAATTTTGCATAGCTTCAACAACCAACTTCGGATTGTTTTTAAGCGTTTCTTCAACACTCATGCTGTTGGTTTGTGTTTCTTTTCCGCCATTCAAAGAAATGACGACTGCTGAAATAGAAACCAGCAAGGCAACCAGTGATATATAAAGTGAACCGTTCTTATTCATTGTTGTTTTTCCTTAATTCTTCTAAAAGCAAATTACATAAACAATACCAATCTAGCTAATTTTCTTTTTTTTTACAAGGTTAAAATAAAAATTATTTATTATTATTTTCTTAAGAAGTATTGCTTTAGTTAATAATTTTGCATTATAATGAAAAATAATATTTATTTTCGGAGCATGATTTTATGTTTCAACTCAAACTACAACTTTTTTCATCTGCCAAAACTCTGGAAACAAAAATTGATATGTTTCACGACAAGATTATTGACGCCGCCATGACTTTCAAAAAATCTATCGGAGAATTTTTAGAAAACGGCAGAAGCGAATCTTTCAAAAAGGTCAACAGCCAGCTGCGTCAAATTGAACACGATGCGGACCAATTACGGCGCGATATTGAAAACCGCCTTTATTCACAAAATTTAATTCCTGATTTGCGTGCAAATGTTTTGGAACTGGTTGAAAATCAAGACCGCGTGATTAATCGCTTTGACGAAGTATCGTACCAATTTTATATTGAGCGCCCCGAAATTCCGGAAATTTATCATTCTCGCATCCGCAATTTGGTAGAGCAAGTAACTGACTGTGTTGAAAACATGTGCATTGCCTCCCGCTCTTATTTCAGAGACCTGAGCCTAGTGAGAGATTATGCTCAAAAAGTTTATTTTCTAGAACACGAAACAGACTTAACCTCAGGACATCTGAAAACCGCAATCTTTGATTCTGATATTCCTTTGGCCAACAAATTGCAGCTTACCACTATCATTGATGAAATAGAAAAAATTGCAGATTTGGCTGAAGACTCGATTGACAGATTGCTGATTTTTGTAATCAAACGCGATATTTAGGAGAAGAACATGAACGAAGGATTGTTCTTTCTTTTCTTAAGCAGTGGATTGTTTCTAGGCTGGTCCTTAGGGGCTAATGACGCAGCTAATCTGTTTGGAACAGCCGTCGGTAGCCGCATGATAAAATTCAAAACGGCAGCATTAATTGCCTCAGTATTTGTTATTCTTGGCGCCGTTTTTACAGGTTCTGGCGCAAGTGAAACCCTATCCCACCTCGGCAAAATAAACGCCATTGCCGGTGCTTTTATGGTTGCACTGGCGGCAGCCTTAGCCATTTACTGGATGTCTTCTTCAGGCTTACCTGTTTCAACTTCACAAGCGATTGTCGGTGCCATTATCGGCTGGAACTTTTACAGTGGCAACCCAACAGACTCTGACACACTTATTGAAATTGTTTCTTCTTGGGTGTTATGCCCGCTATTAAGTGCCGGTGTAGCTGTTTTTATTTTTTGGGGAATTAAGCTGTGGATGAAACATCTCAAAGTCCATTTGTTCAGAATGGACAGTTATGTTCGCACCGGCTTAATCCTTATCGGAGCTTTCGGCGCTTATGCTCTGGGAGCTAACAACATCGCCAATGTTATGGGCGTATTTGTCGATTCCAGCCCGCTTCACGCACTTTCTGTTGGCGAAATCACCTTCTCAAAAACACAAATTCTGTTTTTTATCGGTGGAATTTCAATCGCTGTCGGAATCTTCACTTATTCTCAAAACACAATCAAAACCATCGGAAACAATCTGATGCACATGACACCGATTGTGGCTTTAATTGTCGTTTTTGCGCAGTCTTTGGTCTTATTTTTGTTTGCATTCAAACCACTTAAGCTTTTTCTTGATGCTCATGGCTTGCCATCATTACCTTTGGTTCCGGTTTCAAGCTCCCATGCTGTTATCGGTGCAATTCTTGGAATTGGCGTTGCCAAAGGCGGCAGAAATATTAACTGGAAAATCGTAGGCAAAATAGCTTTTGGCTGGTTTTTAACCCCAGTTATCGCTGCCGCGGTTTGTTTTGTTTCGCTCTTTTTCTTAGAAAACGTGTTTAACTTAAGCGTTTACGAAGGCTAATAATCTCGATTTATCATAAAATCAGCCAACAAGCGCAAGGTTTCAGCCTTTTGCCCAAAGATTGATAAGGCGTCTTTGGCTTTTTCCACATAGTCTTGAGCAAGAAGTTTCGCTTTGTCTAGGCCATACAGACCAACAAAAGTAAGTTTTCCCTGAGCTGCATCTTTTTGCAACTTTTTACCGACTAATTCCTGATTACCTTCAACGTCCAGAATATCATCGGCAATCTGAAAAGCGATCCCGATAGCGCGAGAATAGTCAACTAATCTGGCTCTTTCTTGTTCCGTTGCTTTTCCCAAGACAGCTCCGGCTTCACAAGCATAGCGAATCAAACGACCGGTTTTCATTTCCTCGATTCGTTTTATCATACTTTCTGAATTTTGCTCCGGAAATTTTTCAGCCAATAAATCAAGCATTTGACCGGCAACCATACCGTTAAAAGCACCGGCCGCATTTGCCAATAAAGCAATTAACTCCGCTCTGGTTTGTGCCAAAGAAGCAGTCTTTTCATTCGCTAAAATCTCAAAAGCATAAGTGAGCAATCCATCTCCGGCCAAAATAGCGGTCGCCTCATCATAAGCTTTGTGACAAGTCGGCCTGCCGCGACGCAAATCATCATTGTCCATTGCCGGCAAATCATCATGAATCAAAGAATAAGAATGCAAACATTCCAAAGCCACAGCGGTGCGTAAGGTATCTTCAAAGGCTAAGCCAAAAAGTTTTGCGCTTTCATTTACCAAGAACGGACGAAGTCTTTTTCCTCCGTTGGTAACCGAATATTTCATCGCATCAACAACGCGAAACTCTTCTTCTTTTCCGAGTGGAAAAAACTCGCTCAAACGTGCATTAAATTCAGTACTATAAGCGGTTAAGCTTTCTTTTATTGTCATGATTATTCTTCTACTTTATCCAAAGGAGTTGTTATCATTTCTCCGTTAGGAGACATTTCCAATTTTTCGATTTTCAGTTGCGCGGCCTTCAGCTTGCCTTCGCAAAACTTTTTCAAAGCCACAGCCTGTTCATAAGCACTAACAGCATCATCAAGCTTAATACGTCCGCTTTCAAGTTCTCTGACAATGGTCTCCAGCTTGGTCATTGCCTCTTCAAAGCTCAAATTTTCAATATCTTCGTTCGTCATCATCATCTCCGAATAACATATTTTTTCTGCGACTATACATTATTATATTTTCTTTCGCAACTTTTATATACAACTTATGTTTATTAACCTAAAGGCTATCTGTATATTAGTTTTATTATCTATCCATGATTGAAAAAAACGTGTTAATTATAGTGTGGTGTGTTATGGAGGATGAGAATCATGGAAAATAAAGCTGTAATAAATGGCGCCAAGCTTTTAAAAGCCTTGGCAAATGAAAAACGTCTCCAGGTTGTGTGTGTGCTTGAAAACAAAGAATTAAAAGTTGGCGAACTTGAGAAAAAAATCGGGCTGAGCCAATCTGCCTTATCTCAACATTTGGCTATTTTGCGAGCAGAAAACATCGTATCGACCAGACGTTTTGCACAAAATGTTTTTTATTCGGTAAAAAACAAAACAGCCTTGAAAATTGTGCACATTTTACAGACAGAATAGCCTTATAAAATTTCTGTAATTTCAATTTTTTTGCTGTTGCAATCATAACGGATATTCAGCTTGCCCTGTCGCAGAAGCAAAGCCTGTTTTCCGAAAACATCAAATCGCCAGCCTTGAAGCAACTTCAGATTTTTATCTTGACCGGCGGCAAAGAGCTTGAGCTCATTTTCATCAGCAATAATATGGGGAACAGTCTCCTGCTCTTGACTGATGAGAGTGAGCAAAAGCTTTAAGAGTTCAAACAACCCTTGCGGATAGATAATTTTGTTTTCGGTTTTGGGCTTAGCATAATCACTGCGCGGCAAGCTTTCTGCATATTGAACAACATCGATAATTTCTTGAGCCAATTTTCCGTTTAATATATCAGAGCGCATATTTCTGATTTTTTTGAGATCATTAACATCATGAGGAGCCGCCGCTGCAATATTAAGCAAACAGTCATCTTTAATAATTGTTTGCCGAGGAAGATTTTTTTGTTGTGCACGATTTTCGCGCCATGCAGCAAGCTCTCGCAAAATTGTTAAATATTTGCGATTATGCACATGTTGACGGATTTTAAGCCAAGCGTCTTGGGGTTTGGTTTCATAATTATTCTTATCAAGCAGCTCTGCCATTTCTTCATCAAGCCAATGCTCACGCCCGCTTTTGTTGATTTTTTCTTTCATAAATTCATAAATTTTAACCAGATGCGTCACATCAGAAATAGCATATTCAAGCTGTTTGGGGCTCAAAGGGCGCGCACACCAATTCGTCAAACGAGAACTCTTATCTAACTCGACTCCCAGAATGGCATTTACCAAAGATTCATAACTGACCGAACTTCCGAATCCACATATTTGAGCCGCGATTTGAGAATCAAATAAGGGCTGAGGAATAAAACCACCCAAACGATATAAAATTTCAATATCTTGCCGACAAGAATGAAAAACTTTTGTAACTTTAGGATTCTTAAGCACATCGAGAAACCGGGACAAATCAATTTCGGGAGCCAAAGGGTCGATAATTCCCTCAGTTTCAGAGCAAGCTACCTGAATAAGCCCAAGCTGAGCATAATAAGTTTTTTCGCGATGAAATTCCAAGTCAACCGTAATAAATTCCTGCTGCTCCAAAATGCGGCAAAATTCATCTAATTCCTGATTATCTGTAACTATTTTCATTGTCCCTTCTTTCAAAAACCAATTGTAACGATTGATTCTTTTTTTGGCAACTGAAAAATAAAAAACTTGATTTAGACAAATTTTCATGTATTCTATGCGTGACAAACTTATTATTGTTTAACTAAATATCAAATCATTATGTATGCAATTTTTGTAGGAAAAGCAAAAGGTCAACAAAAAAATGATGTTGCTTTTTTGCACCAATGCATTTCTGAAATTTTGGTCGAAGCAGGTTTATGTCCAGCTGTTTTCACAGAATCACGCGCCGTATTCATTAATAATGGTAAAGGCAACATTGAAAAAGGATTCGCACTCGAATTTTCCGAACTTGAAGATTGCCGCCGCGCAGCCTGTTGGTTAAAAGAACACCTACGACAAGGTCTGCACAACCTTCCTGCCCGTGAAGCTGCTTGCTACCAGCCTTTTACTGAGAGTATTGAAGCCCCGAACTTGAAAGCTGCCGTCAAAACGTGGAAAAACACCAACAAAGAAAGGAAAGCCCGCGCTTTTGTTTTTGAAAAAAAAGACGGTTATCAAATTACTGGACATCAAACATCAAAGTAACACAAACAAAAAAGCAAAGAGCTGTCTTAGGCAGCTCTTTCTTTTTTTAGAAATTGAGCTTGCTTTTATCAGAAAACAGCGCTAGAACTAATAGACTAGGTTTTAATAACAATAAATGAGGAAAATTATGAACGGCTATCGTACACATACCTGTGGCGAACTCAGAGCCTCTGATATCAACAAAGAGGCCAAGCTCGCCGGATGGATTCATCGCAAACGCAATTTAGGAAATTTGTGCTTTGTCGATTTGCGAGATCATTATGGGATTACCCAATGCGTATTTGATAGTCATTCAGATTTATTTGAAAGAATAGAAGCTATTCGTGTTGAATCGGTCATTAGCATCAGCGGCGAAGTTGTTCAACGCGAAAGCGTTAATAAAAACATTCCGACCGGCGATATCGAAATCAAAGTCAAAACTTTAGAGGTTTATTCCGAAGCCGACATTTTGCCGGTACAAGTTGCTTCTGAGGGCGGCGAACCGGAAGAATTGCGATTAAAATACCGCTTTTTGGATTTGCGCAAAGATCGCATTCACAAAAATATTTTGTTGCGCTCAAAAGTTATTCAACGCTCGCGTGAATTAATGCGTGAACAAGGCTTTACCGAATATCAAACGCCGATTTTGACCGCGTCATCACCGGAAGGTGCACGTGACTTTTTAGTTCCGTCCCGCTTAAACCCCGGAAAGTTTTATGCCTTGCCGCAAGCACCACAACAGTTCAAGCAGTTGTTGATGGTTTCGGGCTTTGATAAATATTTCCAAATTGCCCCATGCTTCCGTGATGAAGACCCGAGAGCCGACCGCTCCCCTGGAGAATTTTATCAAATGGATATGGAAATGAGCTTTGCAACCCAAGACGATGTATTCGCAGTTATTGAACATACTTTGGGAACAATTTTCAATGAGTTTGCCAATGGCAAAACCGTTGACCAAGCACCTTATATCCATATTCCGTTCCGCGAAGCCATGTTAAAATATGGTTCAGACAAACCGGATTTGCGCAACCCGCTGTTTATGATTGATGCAAGTTCTTTGTTTGGAGACAGCGGCTTTGGTGTTTATGACTCTATGGTCAAAGAAGGCAAAGTTGTAAAAGCCATGTTGGTTAAGGGCATTGCCTCAAAACCACGTTCGTTCTTTGATAAGCTTGATGGTTACGCTAAAGAAGAAGACATGGGCGGTGTTACTTACATTGCTTGGGCCGAAGGCACAACCAAAGGCATTTCCCGTATGATGAGCGCTGAAAAGATTGAAGAAATTAAACAAGCTTTGAATGCCGAAGACGGCGACGCCATTTTGTTTGTTGTTGGTAAAGGCATGAAATTTGATAAATTCAGCGGCCGCCTGCGCAACAAAGTTGGTGAAGAATTAGGCTTGATTGATGAAAATTCATTCAAAATGTGCTGGATTGTCGATTTTCCGTTCTATGAAGAAAATGACGAAACCGGCGCGGTTGAATTTTCACATAATCCATTCTCTATGCCTCAAGGCGGCATGGATGCCTTGCTGAACAAAAATCCGCTTGATATTTTGGCTTATCAATATGACTTTGTCTGCAATGGTGTTGAATTACTGTCAGGTGCTGTCCGCAACCACCAACCGGAAATTATGTATAAAGCTTTTGAAATTGCCGGTTATGATAACTCTGTTGTTGATAACAAATTTGGCGGTATGATAAGCGCCTTTAAGTTTGGAGCCCCACCGCACGCCGGCTCAGCTTATGGCGTAGACCGTCTGGTCATGCTGTTGCTTGATGAACCGATTATTCGCGATGTTATCTTGTTTCCATTAAACGGAAAAGCACAAGACTTGATGATGCAAGCACCAAATGTTGTCACCCAACAACAGCTTGATGAATTGCATATTCAGGTTGTAAAAGACTAAGCCCAAAATACCAAACCTCAAAGACCGACGGAAAACCCGCCGGTCTTTTTTTTCACCACACTCCCACCTTATTTTAAAATTTGTGTTGCAAGTAAATTAAAATTATGTTATAATCGAGTCGTGAAGGCAAACGAGATAGGAGAAGTATTATGTTTATCTCACGACAAAAGGCGGTTTTGACCGCGGCGCTTTATGT
>CASFMW010000052.1 GCA_949295935.1 uncultured Pseudomonadota bacterium
GCTCAGCGCCGATGCCATTTGCTTAATTCCATTTAACTTTCCCCCGGGACTTTTTTACTTGTCCAATTTTTTGGGGACAGTTCATCAAAGCGGGCTTTTGATTAAAGATAATTCAGAAGCGAAACACTCATCACCTCTTGCAAACAAGCATAAGAAGCATTGAGGTTATTTGCCGCCATAAGAGCCATAATTGCAGCTTCGCTTTGGTCAACATTTTTCAAAGTATAAATACTGTTCTGCAAATTGGTTTTCAGCTGCGTCTGAGATGTTGAAACATCATTGAGCACAATAGAGTTAGAGTCTGTTTTTGCCATGATAGTATATAAATCAGGATTAATTTTTCCTGCTGGGCTTGAACCTTTGCTATATTGTGCACTGTCAACCAAATCAAGCGCATCGGTAATACGATTGAGTGTTGTATTGATATCAAGGTCTTCACCTTCAAGAGGATTGCTGGTGTCAATGAGGTTTCCTTGAGCAATTTTACCAAGCGCTTCAAATATCTTTTGAAAAACAGGGTCTCCACCGGTAATATCAAAAGTTATTGATTGATTGTCGGAAATAACTTTTTCACTGGATAAGCTTCCACCTTGATAATAAGAACTTGATGTAAGCGACCAGTCCTTAGAAACCGCAACCGTTGTGTTTGGAATACGTCCCGGATCGGCGGTAAACATAAGCGTTGTACCGTCTTCGCTGACACCTGTAATCTGGATGTGGTCAGGTAAGTTAATATCTGAAAAACCTTCAAGATTCAAAACGGTATCAAACGGCAGAGAGGTGCTGAAGTTCACTGTTGAGGCCGGATTGGTATTGTCAGGATTAACCGTCATATCTTCTTCAATCGGGGTAGAGTCTTCAACGGTGATTGTTTTTCCGTCAGCAGAAACAGATTTTACAACATAAACCTTTGCATTTGCGCCGGCACCGTCTCCGTTCAGAACAAGGGTGTCTCCAGCAGAAATTGTATTAAACGCGCCATATTGAGTTGCGTTAATAGTGTTCTTTGTTGAATCAAAAGTAAGAGTACCTGTGTTCTGAGCATTTGCACTAACCGCCGGTGAAAGAAAAGCACCTGCATTTTCCGCAGTAATCGTTCCGGTATTGCCTCCGGTTGACGCAAAGGTCAAAGCTCCCGTATCATCAGCATCAAACTCACGGTTAGACATCAATGCCGCGGGATTATCAGGAAACAAAATATTTTCACCATCGTAATAGGCCTGAAATTCTTCAAGGCTTGAGAACGGAAAGTTTATCGGAGAGTCAGAAGAAGCCCCACCGCCAAACAAATATTTTCCGTTTACATTGAGGTTAAGGGCATCAACCAACATCTTCATAGAGGTAAATGCATTTGTCTGCAATGTCTGCAAAGTATTGTATTGATCGGCACTGATGGAATAAATATCACCGGTAGTAACTCCATCCACATCCAAAACGGAAGAAACACCGTCAATCGTATACAGCGGATAAGTAAACGTGTTATCTTCGAAAGTAAACTCAGAATTAGCCGGCAGCTTATTTTCCAAAGCCTGAAGAACATCACTTGCACTAGCCGCACCGGAAATATCAATATTATTACCGGTATTGTTATCGGCGAAAGTATACTGAATACCATTAACAGTGATAGTTTGATTCAGATAAGCGGTTGGGTCATCATTACCAAAAACGATTTGCCCACCGGTCACATCGGTTGAGGTTTTATCCAAATCCATACCGCTGGCAGAAACCAATAAAGACTTAAAGTCGGAAAGAGTTTCTTGGATAGTCGTCAGCGCGGTTGAAATAGCGCTATTCTCGATAGAAACGATTTTGTTGTTTTCCATATAATTGGAGGTAACGCCAAGCATAGATTCCAGATTTACGATGGAGTTTGCCTGCATTCCATAACCGGAATATTCTTGATAGCGAATACCCGTTGTGGTTTGGTAGCTGTATAAATCAAGCTGAGATTTAAGAGCCGTTGTCTGAGAAACCATATTCATATAAGAATTATAAGTAGGAACTCTAGTCATAATACACCTCCTTAAGCCATCATACCGAGTAAGATGTCAAGCATTTCTTTAGCTGCCGTAAATGTCTGAGCGCTGGCAGCATAACTTTTTTGATAGATAATAAGTTGAGAAAGCTCTTCGTCAATATCAACCCCGCTGATTTGCGCCTCTTTGGTAGAGATAGAGGTATTAAGCTGGGTCTGATATTCAAGAGCGGATTGCGCATTGTTCACCTGAGAAGCAACCGTGCCGACAAAGGAAGACGCATAATTAGCCAGCGTTGATTCCGTTGATGTAATATTTCCGGCTTGAGCAAAACTAAGCGTTGCGGAAAAAACATCTCCCATATCATTAGCAATATTGTTAGCTGACGGGTTGAGAGAATATTTTCCCGAAGAAGTGTTAAACACCGGAGAACCACCGGCAATAAGGGCGGGCGTAACGGCAATTTCGTTACGTACGGTTATACTTGAAGACAAGCCGATATTTGATGGCGAAAGTCCGATACGGTCGATAAATCCGGTTGTCGAGCCGTCAGCTTGAGGCACTTCGTTAATTTCCATTTGCGTACCAGACATATTATTGATGCGGAGCATGTAGCCGTTTCCGTTCGGCACAAGCGAAGCGCGCAGGTTTTCGTTCAAATCAGGATTGTTGTTAATTTTGTTAACAATATCTTGCAAGCTATCAGACGGATAGATGGTAATCTGCCCCATGTTCATATCGCCGTCGATAGAAAAGTTAAGTGAAATTTTTTCGGTCACACCGAGGTTTGATGATTGGCTAAGAACTTTTGAATCATAAATAGCCTCGTTTGCATTAGCGCTAAAGAAGTTATTCAGTCCGAGAAAGTTTGAAAAACCTTGGAATGTGCGGTCATAATGAACATTACCGTTAGCATCTTGCCCAGCAACACTAAACTTAATGACAGCATCTTGTTGAGTGCTTCCTGCGTTTGAGGTTGCCTCGTCAAGAATAGAGATAGAATATTGGCTGTCACCTGTGTTGATAGAGATATGCCCATCAGCCGTAACAATAGCTTCAGCCTGCGGAAGATTAGCGCCTGTCGGACTGGTCAACCAGTTGTTGATGGCTGCCATCATGTTTTCAACCGTGTCGCCATTAGGGTTAAAACCCATATCACCGAGCAAAGCCGCCGTAGCAACTTGATTTCCGTCCTCATCAAAAATTGTAAAGCGAACATCACCTTGTTCAATCTTAACATATTGATTAGCCGGATCAATAAAGTCGCGACTTCCGGAAAGAGAAGATGGCGTGTTCGGATAAGCGGTACCGCGGTTATGAACCTGATTTATTTGATCCATAAGAACACCGGCCAGCTCGTCGAGTTGAGCTTGTAAAGAGGGCAGGGAGTCATCACGAACTTCAATAAGTCCTTTCAGTTCACCACCGGCAATCGTTTCTGTGATATCTGTACCATCAACAAAGATACCCGTAATAGCACCGTCGGCATAACCGGAAACGGGGCTGGCTTGGGTGATAGCGCTGTGAGACAGATAATGCGGGTCTTTATCCAGCAGCATGACGCCTTTCGTGGTCTGAACCACCATTTCTCCGGATTCCCGTTTGAAATAAGTAATATCAATAAGTCCGCTGAGTTCTCGTAATGCCTGATCGCGCTGGTCTTCAAGATCAGCCACACCATCTTGTCCCAAAACTGTTGCTTTAACAATCTGGTCGTTCAAATCATCAATCTTATCAAGATAACCATTTATAGTATCAACACCGGACGAGATTTTAAGATCGGCATCACCGCGCAGTTTTTGGATACTGGTTGAGAGTGAGTTCAACCGACTGGTAAGTGTCTGCGCCGTTGTCAGCAGGCTGTATCGTCCTGAAGCTGACGTTACATCAAGAGCAAAGTCATTAAAGGCTTCTTGCAAAGCACTCACATTCATCGCGATTGAATTTTGGCTTTCTGGCGTACCGAGGTTTGTCTGAATTTGGCTCAGATAATCATTAGTAGCCGAAACAGAACCAAGTGTTGAGTTTGATGACAAATAGCTTTTGAGCAAACCTTCATTAACGGTACGTTGGGTTTGTCCGATTGTCACGCCGGCCATAGAACCTGCAAGGACAACACTGTTTTGTTGCGCTGTTTTGCGAGAATAACCAACAGTATCAACATTGGCAATGTTGTTACTGACAATACCGAGCTGAGATTGAGCTGTTTTCATTCCCATCAGAGCGGTATTAAATCCTGCGAGCATAGACATGACACAATCTCCTAAAAAGTTTTGTTAAGGGCAATAGCGCTTTGAGCGTTATCAACATTAGAATATCTACCACCGGCACCGTAAGAGGTTGCATTTGAGTTTCGAACGGTTTTAGCGATTCCGACAAAGGAGTCCATAACAGATTGGCTAGTCTGCATTTTTGTTTTGAGCAGAAGGTCATTTTCCTTCATAAGCTTATCGAGACCGGCCGCAAGGGTCTTCATTTTTTCGCGGTAAGACAGCTCAATGTTTGACAATAACGTCTGATTTTTAATAAAGAATGCGACAATAGAGCGATAAGCACCGACAATATGCGTTTTCTGATCATAAAGCTGAGCAATTTTTTCAACATCATACACGCGCAAAGCTTCGTTTTCGGTTTCAAGCAGCTTTGAAAACTCTGTAACAATATCGCAATAAGTGTTGATTTTTTCAATCAAGTTATCTGTTGAAATTTCTTTTTCCATAATTAAACCTCCTGTTGTTGAGCTTCTTGCATTTGGATAATGGCATCCATAACATAGTCAGCGACGCCGATACCGCCATTTTGCGCCATAATTTTACCATATTCATTGAGCAGCAAAGAGCGATAAACTTTTTCGGCATGACCGCCACCGAAGATTCCCTCGGTAGAAACACCCTCAAACATAGATTCGCACATTCTAGAGAGGAAGAATGCTTCAAAGTCCTGAGCCGCTTCTTTGGCAGAATCTTTGTTTTGCAAGGCAGAAGCCGAAGAGGCTGCCGCATTAGCAAAATAGGTTTGAGATATGTCGAGAGCGTTCATCATCTTAAATTACCTCAATATCTGCTTGCAGAGCACCGCTGGCTTTAACAGCTTGCAAAATGCTGATAAGGTCGCGCGGGCTGACGCCAAGAGCGTTTAAGCCGTTGACGAGTTCCTGCAGGTTGACGCCGCCGTCAAGAACATTGAGCCGGCTTTCGGTATCTTCATTAATGCTGATGTCTGTCAGGGTAGAAACGACTGTTTCGCCGTCAGAAAACGGTTCGGGTTGAGAAACCAGCGGTACTTCCGAGATTTTGATTGTCAAGCTGCCTTGAGCAATGGCGAGCTTGCTGATTCTCACATCTTTGCCGATAACCACAATACCTGAGTTTTCGTCGATAACGACGCGCGCGGCTTGGTCAGGCTGAACCTGCAATTGTTCAATTTTGGTCATAAGGGCGGCAATATTTTCCCTATATTCGGCAGGAACATCGACCGAAACGGTTGCCGGATCAAGCGAGATAGCAACGCTTTGACCGAGCAGGGCGTTGATTGCGGCGGCCACACGCTTTGATGTTGTAAAATCTGGGTTGCGCAGGGCTAAGCGGATGTGTTCAAGATCATTGAGCGAGAAGTCGATTTCATTTTCAATGATTGCACCATTGGCAATACGACCGGAAGTAGGAACACCTTTTGTGATAGATTGGTTTGCCCCACTGGCTGAAATGCCGCCGACCGCTACTTGACCTTGAGCCACGGCATAAACTTCACCGTCGGCACCGACCAAAGGAGTAGCGATAAGCGTTCCGCCTTGCAGGCTTTTGGCATCACCGAGCGCACTTATGGTAACATCAATGCGACTTCCTTGACGGCCGAATGCAGGCAGGCTGGCGGTAACCATAACCGCGGCCACGTTTTTGGATTTGAGCTGTCCGTCGCGAGAGTTAATCCCCACATGGTCAAGCAGGCTGATAAGGCTTTCTTTGGCAAAGTTGATAGATTTGATATTATCACCCGTTCCGTTAAGACCGACCACAAGTCCGTAACCAACCAGCGGGTTGTCGCGCACACCTTCAAAATCGGCAATATCTTTAATGCGAGAGGAAGCAAGCGCCTCACCGCAACCAGACAGAGCCATGACTAAAGCCCATCCCCCAAACGCAAAACATTTCAGCTTTTGCAAAAACATCATAAAACCCCAAATAAAAAAGTTTACCTTGATTGTTTATATGCAATTATCGTGCCAATTTTTACACTTGTATTTTAAGGCAGAATTTGCCATGATAAGAACGAATAATTTTTCAATCCAACAAAGGAGGAAACCTTGAAAAAAGCAATCATGATAATGGCCGCCATATCTTTACTGGCCGGCTGTGCAACAGATCCTTATACCGGACAAAGCAAAGTCGCAAACACCGCCTGGGGCACGGGCATTGGCGCTGCGGCAGGCGCAGGCATCGGCGCTTTAATCGGTGGTGAAAAGGGCGCCTTGATAGGGGCAGGCGTCGGCGCGGCAAGTGGCGCGGCTGTCGGCGGTTATATGGACATTCAGGCCAGCAAATTGCGTCAGGAGCTTGTCGGAACCGGCGTACAAGTACAAGAATCAAATGGCCAGATTTATTTGATTATGCCGGGTAATATTACCTTTGATTCAAATGAGTCGATTGTCAAATCATCATTCAAACCGGTGTTAGATTCGATTGCTAAGGTCTTGGTTGAATATAACAAAACCAAAGTCAATGTCGCCGGCTATACTGACAGCACCGGCTCGGCATCGCTTAACAAAAAGCTCTCGGGTGAGAGAGCTGACGCTGTGGCTAATTACCTGATTATGAAAGGCGTTGCTTCCACACGTATTTATTCGGCAGGCTATGGGTCGGCCAATCCGATAGCCAGCAACAGCACCGCTGCTGGCCGTGAGCAAAACCGCCGTGTTGAAATCACACTGATTAATATGCAATAATCCGAACCGCATAGCTCAAAAAAACTTCCCCGCACGGCAACCTGAACGGGGAAGTTTTTTTGCTCTCCAGATAAAAACCTAAAACTCAATAACTGGGCGGACCTCGAGGCGGCTACTCTTATTGTAGTTGCGGTCCAAACCGTAACTATCGTTAAAGCTTGAGTACCACGCGTCGCGACTACCGTACTCGGACGACGACCAAGCTTCGGTGCTTTCTGTGAATTGCGTCCCATTTGCTCGGCTAAATCCTGTGTTTATCGCGTCTTGGTTATTATAATATGAGGTAAATATTCCTGCTGCCGGCAAGCACCAATCTCCCGCCTCTGTTCCCGCTGTTTTATACTCATGTGCCTCCCAGGCTGCCGGATACGTACTCTTATCTCCCGCCGCCATTATCTTTTTACTATTCTCACAACTTGCGACGTCTTGTGGTGCTGATGAAGCTGATGTGTAGTTCGTTAAACCCGATATATCCGTGCCATGACCGCCCCATGCATAGTCTCCTATCGACTTTAAGGCCATCGCCTGTCCGCAGTTGCCGGATTTATAAACCACAACCGCGATTGGCGTCTTGCCTGATACAGCATTGGCACTACAAGTCCCGTCACTGAACAATATATCACCAAGTGCGCAATTTGCAGCCAATCCCGTACAAGTTCCCCATTCTGCTTTATTTTCTACACAGCTTCCATTCTCCAACTTATACCCCTCGGCACAGTCACAAGAGGCATATTTTCCGTTACAGGCCTCTCCGACAGCAATTTCTCCCACCCCATTACATTCATTCATATAATTATCAGGGCAGATATAACCTTTTTCACAATTATATGCTTCTCCAAATGGACATTTCAGACAGTTTCCGCTGGAATTATAAGCATCGGTGTAACCAAGCGCAGCACAATCGGTTACCGCACAAGCCGCCGCACAAGCGCTTCCACTAAATCCAACGACACCACCAACGCCGATCGCAGACATAAGCATCGTCGAAATCATCAAACTTCTTCTGTTCATCATCTTCTTTCTCCTTATCTCATATCCACTCTAAAACTCAATCACCGGCCGGACCTCGTAGCTGATATACTTACTGCCGTTGAAGTAGTAGAAACCGTAGCTACGGCTAAAGTAGGAGTACCACGCGTTGAGGTTGTCGTACTCGGACGACGACCAAGCGTAGGTGCTGGTTGTGAATTTTGTCCCACCGGCTTTGGTAAAACCTGAATTTATTGCATCTTGGTTATTATAATATTTCCTGCCGCCGGCAAACACCAATCTCCGGCGCTTGTTCCTTCTGTTTTATACTCATGTGCAGCCCAAGCTGCCGGATACGTACTCTTATTGCCCGCCGCCATTATCTTTTTACTATTCTCACAACTTGCGACGTCTTGTGATGCTGATGAAGCTAATGTGTAGTCCGTTAAACCCGATATATTCGTGCCATAGACTCCCCATGTATACGACCCTATCGACGTCAGTGCCATCGCTTGCCCATGTCCTTGGCCATCGGTATATACCACCACGCCGATTGGCGTTTTGCCGTCTTTGAGTTTCATCGAACAAGTCTTGTCTGAATAGAAAATACTTCCAAGCTGACAACCGTCTTTCACACAACTATCCGTTGTTGCATCATAAACATAATTCTCCGCATCATCACAGAACCCCACCACCGGCCGAACCTCGAAGCTGTAATTCTTACCGTCGCCGTAGCCGTCGTGCAAACCGTAGCTTAAGTCAAAGTTTGAGAACCACGCGGTGAAAGAGCTGTTCTCGGACGACGACCAAGCGCGGGTGCTAATTGTGAATTGTGTCCCACCAGCTTTGGTAAAACCTGAATTAATTGCATCTTGGTTATTATAATATGAGGTAATTATTCCTGCTGCCGGCAAGCACCAATCTCCCGCACTTGTTCCTTCCGTTTTATACTCATTTGCCGCCCAAGCTGCCGGATATTTACTCTTATTTCCCGCTGCCATTATTGTCTCTGTATTAAGACAGCTATTTAAGTCATAACTTGCACTTTGCTCTCTGCTAAAGTTTGTTAATGATGGAATATCTGTACCATAACCACCCCATGTATACGATCCTATCGACTTTAATGCCATCGCCTGTCCGGCGCCATTACCGTCTTTATAAACGACAATAGCTATCGGTGTTTTGCCGGAGACAACATCATCGCTGCAAGTAAAGTCATTAAACAATATGGAGCCAATCGGACAATTTTCCACACAAGCTCCGTCCCCCCATAACAAACCGCCGGAGCAACTACAAGCAGCATATTTACCATTGCATGCATCACCAACACCGCCGGCCTCGTTTTCTCCGGTACAAGTAAATTTATAATTCATCGGACAGACGCAAAAATATTTATTGCCATACGGACACTTCACACCATTGTTCTGAAAACACGAAACCTCGGTATAACCTAGCTCTTCACAACTTGGCGTTTTCAAACATTGCACATCCGCCGCCCAAGCACTTCCAACTCCGACCGCAGACATAAGCATCGTCGAAATCATCAAACTTCTTCTGTTCATCATCTTCTTTCTCCTTATCTCATCTCTGCCCTAAAACTCAATAACGGGCCGGACCTCGAGGCTGTTAACCTTATAGTTGAAGAGCAAGCCGTCACTGTAGCTAAATTTTGAGATCCACGCGGAGTTAGAGTTGTACTCGGACGACGACCAAGCGTAGGTGCTGGTTGTGAATTGTGTCCCACCGGCTTTGGTAAAACCTGAATTAATTGCATCTTGGTTATTATAATATGAGGTAAATATTCCTCCTGCCGGTAAGCACCAATCTCCGGCGCTTGTTCCTTCCGTACTATACTCATTCGCTGCCCATGCCGCAGGATGGGTACTCTTATTTCCCGCCGCCATTATCTTTTTACTATTCTCACAACTTGTGACGTTTAGTGATGGTGATGAACCTGAATTGTAGTTCAGTAAACCCGATATATCCGTGCCAGAGCCTCCCCACACATAGTTTCCTATCGACTTTAACGCCATCGCCTGGGCGCAGTTGCCCGATTTATAAACCACCACCGCGATTGGCGTCTTGCCTGATACAGCATTGGCACTGCAAGTCCCGTCGCTGAACAATATATCACCAAGTGCGCAATTTGCTGCATAACCCGAGCACTGTCCCCACGTGGCTTGAGTAACGGCACAAGTACCGTCTTTCCAACCATATCCCTCGGCACAATCACAAGAGGCATATTTGCCCCCGCAGGCAGAGCCTGCGCCACCGGCGTAGCCAGCGCCGACGCAAGTATATTTAAAGACAGAACCACATTCTCCGGTGCAGAATGAATAATCACTATCAAACGGACATTTAAGCGCCGGACCGTTACAAGTCTGTTGCTTGTAGCCCAAATCCGTACAGCTAGGCGTTATCTCGCACCAATCTACGCCATCACAAGTACAGGTCTTGGCTGTTTCATCCCAGATAAAACCCGCCACACAGCCGCTTTGATAATATTTTCCTGAGCAATCTTCCAATGTACATTTAAACGGTGCCGAACATTCCGGTGCTGACGATGAATATTTTCCAATATTCGGACAGGTGTTACATTCTTTATAAAGTGTGGTCGTTCCTGACAAACAAGTCTCTGCTCCCCAAACCGGACCTAGATCTCCGCATTGCTGGAAGCCTTCACACGCTGCCGGTGTTACCTTATATTTTGTCTGCCCATCACAGTCCAAACAAGCCTCGCCGACTTGTTCATATCCTTCGGGAATTGATGTATAATCAAACCCCGCACCACAAGGCGTGCAAGTACAAGAAGCATATTTACCCTCACAAGCTTCTCCTACGCCGACATAAGGTTCTTCACAACTTACATAATCACTCGGACAAGCGGTAACACATTCGGTGTAATAATTGCCATAAATACAGCGCTTGCCTCCCGGCTTATATCCATCTGGACAATCTGTTACCGTATAACCTTCATTATAACAGCGCTCTTTGTCACTCAATCCATAGTCCGGTTTTTTCCGAAACATTTTTATCAGAAACAGGTACACCAATTCTCGCCCTCAAAGAAGACGAAATCTTATAATCTTTTTGCTGAGAAAAAATGTCGCTCCGAGGCGCACTCGAGCCGACAAAAGCAAGGGCATTAGTCCCTGCCACCAGTGCCAAACAAGACACAGATATAGATAACACACACCTACACATCATAATACACCTCTAGCATTACGCTTACATTACACATCTACACAATAAATAATATAGCATAATGAAATCGGTTTGTAAACAAAATTTTTTGTCACAACAAAAAACGCTTGATTATTTTATCAAAAATCAAGCGTTTTATCGTGTGTGTAACTTGGTTATATTTGCCAAGGATACTCTTACCTTATAAATTATACTTCTCTATTTGTCAACCCCTAAGTCAAACATCGGAATATTTTCAATATTTAACTGATTCGGCAAAACAGCGATTGTAGATATGATGGCTTCAGGATCTTCCTCTGACTGAAGCTTTGTCATTTTAGTTGAGAGTAAAATTTTTGCCACCAAAACACTCTTGGCATCAAAAACTTCTGCTGTCTCAAGATTATCCATCGTTTCGACCAGCCCGCGAGAAGTTGTGACGAGTTTCATCTCCGGTATAAGTTCCTCTGTAAAGGAAATATCTCCCTTGCCAACCAAAACCAAAGGCTTCCAGTTAAGAATCAGGCGGTTAACTTCAATATTTCCCAAAGCACCTTTCCATTCCATAAGGCTGTCGCGATAGCTTTGCGCTGCCTTGAATTCTCCATAAATATCAATATCAGCAAAAAACTCATCAATAACGTCAGACATATGCCAAGAAGCACTATTCAACAAAGCAATGTGGCGGATATCCGTTTTGCTGTTATATTTTTGCTCATCATCCATTCGCTGAATTGCCCAACGAAATTCCTTAACAGAAAACAGGGCTTCAGCTTCAAACTTTTTAGTTCTGAGCAACAAATTATACAAACCATCTTCATCAAAACGTGCTTTAAGAGAAAGAGATTCTGCATGAGCAGAGAAGGTTTCTTCTCCAAATTGAACAGATTGCTTATCGCTGAAATAAAAAATCAACGTGCCGTAATTCAAGATGCTAGCGTTTGCGCCCAACTCTTCCACATTCCAAGCCCAAAACTTATCGCTGTCTTTTTTATAGAGCTTAAAATTTTTAATCGTTGCAATTTTAAAAGGAGAAATAGCAGTAAAAGAAATGTCATCATAAGCCACATCATATCCCATGTCGTTTAATCCGGCAATCGTTTTTTCAAACTCTTGCTTAAAGCGCTCAACACCATAATTGCGAGCAAGCAGCGCCCAAATAACCAACAGAGAACCAACAAAAACACAAATAAGTGTTAATGGAAAATAAGTAAATTTTTTCTGATGATGAAACAAAGCTAAAAAACGTTCTTTCACGATGATTAATCCTTTGCGTCAGAATGAGAATATTTTTCCAAAATTAGTTTTGCCTGAGGATAATTGTTGGCAGATTCTTCATTAAGCTCAGCGCACTTTTTTTCAATACGCTGCTGCAGCTCAGCCAAAAATACTTTTTTATCCAAACCCAGCGGCATAGGGGGCAAAAATTCAAAAATTATCTTCCCCGGATGACGTAAGAAAGAGCGCTTTTCCCAAAACAAACCAGTATTAACAGCCACAGGCACTACCGGCACGTCAATATTTTGATAAAGAAAAGCCACCCCAGGCTTATAGGGTAGGGTCTGCCCCGGCTTGGTTCTTGTTCCCTCCGGAAAGATAATAATAGACTGCCCACCGGCTAATAACTGCTTTGCATGGAAAAGCATGTCTTTCATGGCGCGACTGCCACCTGAACGATCGACCGGAACAGAACCATAAAGCTTTACTGCCCAGCCAAAAAACGGCACATGAGTTAGCTCTTTTTTGAAGATAAATGTCGCATTTTTTAGATAAGAAGTCAGATAATAAGTCTCCATGGCAGATTGGTGCTTTGAAGCATAAATAGCACCGCCGTTGACAATATTTTCCTGACCGCGAACCTCAACCTCAAGACCGCAAATAAGCTTGAGCAAGTTTCTTGAAATCACGAGCAGACCATCATTCCATAAGGCCCAAATCCACCTCCGTGGCACAAACAATCCGATAATTGAGGTAAAGGCACATCCCAAAAGCAAAATCGAATAAGCCAAGATATTAAAAATAAGAGAACGCAGATAAATCATAGATATTTACCCTTCAGCCCAGTTAATGAGCAAATGCTTAAGATAAACCAGCAAAAATTTGTTATATTCGGAAGCCATGAGCGAAAATGTTCCGCTATACCGCCACCATTTAGGAGAAACATTTTCAGAAAACACAGGGTTAACAACAATATCAAGCCCTTTGTTCTGAATCTCAAATTCCAGTTTGCTACGGGGCAAATGATAGTTTGATGTCACCAAGCGAATAGATTTAATATTGTTTTTCTGAATCCAGTCATTAGCTTCGATGGCATTTTCAACCGTGTTTGTCGAAGCATGCTCTATCACAATTTTTTTGTTTGGGGCCGGCGTAACGGCAATTGTTTTAAGAATAGAATTCAGCGTTGTTTTTTTCTCCACGCCGGAAATCAGTAATACATCGCTTAAACCGCTGTTCAGCAAATTAACAGCCTCTTTGATGCGGTTGCTTCCGCCGGTCAATACCACAATGGCGTCGGTCTTAGTCGAGGAGTCCAAAGGATAAGCCCGAATATAATAGTTAAACACGGCCAATCCCGAGAACCAAATAAGAGCGATAAAGAGCAAAGATTTCAGCGTCAGTTTCATATTACATCATCTTTTCAAGTGTTCTTTTAACGGTATAATAAGCAGTAATCATGGAGATAAAGGCCGAAAACAGCGGCAAACAGCAGATTAAAAACCAAGACACAAATGACAATCTGGCATCACTGATAATCCCGCCTTCAATTTGTTCAGCCAAGCCTGCAATCATAAAAATCGTCGGAATAGCAAAACACAAACCGATAATTCCGCCAACAAATCCAATCCAAAAATCACGATGCGCATATTGCTGAGCAACATAAGTATCTTTTGCACCCATAACATGAAGAATTTCAATAATATTACGATGCAGACCGAGGTTTGTTTGAGTTGTATAAAAGATAGCGCCGGAGGTAATTGCCACCACTAAAATCAAAATACTCATTGCCAGCATTTTCAAGCCGTCAGCAAAGCGGATAAGCTTATTGAGCCAAAGCTTATGGTTGTCAAGAGAGGCAAGGAGTGAAACTTCTGCCAACTGCTCTGCCAACTTTGGAAAATCTATTTCTGCATTTTTCTTAATGCGCACATCAATCAAACGAGGGGTCGGCAGTTCTTTGATATTGATCCCGTCACCAAGCCAAGGCTGCAACAACATTTGCAATTGATTGTCTGAAAGGGCGGTCGCCGATTCGACTTGAGGCAGCTTTTTCAAAAATTCAAGAACTTTTTCTTGGTGGGAAAGTGTTTCTTCACGCGCTTTTTCCTGATTAATATTATTAACCGGCATAATCTGCACCGTGAGTGATCCGAGAATACTGTTGTTCCAGTTTGTCAGCATAGAATTAATAGAGAGCACACCTGCCAATGTCACCGCAAACAAAAAGACGGCAATAGATACCATAACTTTTAAGAACAAACCGGTCGCATCATCTTTGAGCGGAAGCTCTTGCTTTCTCGTGATAAGAGAGGAAGATGTCATATGCCAACTCCTTTCACAATTCCTTCAAAGGGCTGAAAAACGCGCAACCCACCATTAATCAAATGTAGCCGCGGATAAGGAAAGTCCGTAATCAGTTTGTCGCTGTGTGTTGCAATGAGTACCGTTGTGCCAAGCTTATTAAGCTCGATAAACAACTTCATAAGCTTTCGTGCAATATCATTATCAACGTTACCTGTCGGCTCGTCTGCCAGCAGAATATCCGGACGATTGATCACGGCACGCGCTATGGCGATTCGCTGCTTTTCACCGCCGGAAAGGGTACTTGTTTTTTCAAACATATGCTTATCGAGTTCCACCCAAGACAACAGTTCTTTAACGCGTTTTTTTATTTCCTTTTCGCTCATACCGCACACGCGCAGCGGAAGCGCTACATTATCAAAAGCCGAGAGATGTTCAATCAAACGAAAGTCCTGAAACACAACGCCGATTCTTCTGCGCAAAACGGCCAGAGCATCTCTGTTGGCAAAATTAACATTTTGACCAAACACACCGAGCGCACCGCGACTAGGACGTTGAGCCAAATACATCAGGCTCAAAAGAGAAGTTTTTCCCGCACCGCTTTTTCCGGTCAAAAAATGGAACGAACCTTTTTTGAGTGATAAATTGATATCGCTCAAAATCTCCGGTCCCTGATCATAGCGAATGCCGACGCCCTTCATTTCCACAACGGCGGGAGCAGCAATAATTGAATCCCTCAGCAAAGAATTTATCTCCGAATAAAAAAATTTTTAACAAAAGATAGCATATAAAAATATTATACTCAACAAAATATTTTTTTCTTTCCTTAAAAAGAAATAAGCATAATAATAGAAGAGGAAGAAGAAAGAAAGGAATCAAAAATGCTGATAAGGTGCCCGGAGTGCGGCGTTTGTTACCGAATAGAAGAAAGCTTGCTGGCCGACAGAAGTCGCAAACTTCGCTGTGCGAAATGCGCTAAAGTCTGGGAGGCCAAACTTGAAGATTGCTTTGAGGAAGAAGAGGGCAAGGAAGAAGAAGTCTACGACTTGACCGGTAAGCAAGAAAATTATGAAAAAACAAATAATCAGCAAGAAGAAAATAAACAAGAAGCCGATTCTTTGTTCAAAATCAGAGAAGCCGGAGGCCAGCTCGATGCCGAAAGCGATTCGTTGCCTGCCGAAGATGCTGAGGCAGAAGCCGCACCGGAGACCAAGCCTGCCACAGATGATACCCAAGCGGATAACTCCGAAGGTAAAGAAGATAAAATAGACGAGAAAGATTTAGCGCTCGGCAGCGATATGCAACAAATATTCTCACGCCTGAATAAACAGACCGAGATAATTGCAGAGATAGATAAAAATACATCACCGTTAAAAAAAGCAATGACCTTTATTCGTGATAGCTTTTGGAGAAGGGAAGGACTTAGGAATACGACGATTTTAACCATTTTAGGACTGATTATTTTGTCATCATTATCTTTTCGGTATGAATTGGTACGTAAATTTCCAAAACTCGAGGCAATGTATAGTGCAATAGGCATTCAGTCACGAATAATCGGCGAGGGATTAGAGTTCCAAAATGTCAGCCACCGAGAATATGAAGAAGACTATGTAAAAAAGATGGAGGTCAAAGGCTTTATTCGCAATAGTACGGATAAAAAATTACCGATACCCGAAATTGAGGTTGAGGTTTTGGATAAAGATGGTATTACCTTACAAAAAGTCAATACCAAAACCCCGATAGCCGAGATATGGCCCAAGGAGCGCGCGGCATTTTCGTTTATAATCACCCAGCCGTCACCGCTAAGCAAATATGTTTACCTAACTTTTGGAAAATAATAACATGGAGCGAAGAAAATCCCGCTCCATTTTTTTTCACCACACTCCCGCCTTATTTTAAAATCTATGTTGCATGCTTAGCAAAAATATGATATATTAGAGTCGTGAAGGCAAACTACTGGGAGAAGTA
>CASFMW010000053.1 GCA_949295935.1 uncultured Pseudomonadota bacterium
TAAAACAGAAGGAACAAACGCGGGAGATTGGTGTTTACCGGCAGCAGGAATAATATCCTCAATTTATTACCACCAACAAGAAGTTAATATGGGGTTAGCTTATGGAAATGGGACACAATTCACAGAAGATACCTACGCTTGGTCGTCGTCCGAGAACAGTAGCAACAACGCGTGGGGCTCAGGCTTTGGCACCAGTTACGGTTTGGGCAACCGCGGCAGTAAGTATGGCAGCTTCGAGGTCCGCCCCGTCCTCGCTTTTTAGGTTTTTATTTCATAATACCACAAAGCGGAGCATTTGCTCCGCTTTTTTTCTTCCTTGACTCATAGTTTTAGCTTATGTTATATACATTTTAGTATTTTATTTTTAATATATTTGTTATGGTTGGTAATATTATTTTTTCAGCAGTTCTTGTTTTGATTGCAGCAGGTGTGTTTTTCTATGACATTCGTCGAAGTAAGAGACGTTCTGTTTGGAACGGTATTCGCATTATGGCGGCCTGTTGTTTGTTGTTTATTGCATTCAGTATTTCCGGCTTAAGTTTCTTGTTAGCTCGGATTTCTGGAGTGTGGTTTCCGCTTTTGTATCTTTTAATTATTTGTTCTTTTTACGCAATTGTTTTTGCTGTTACTATTGCTTTTATGAGATACAGAGACAGGAAATCCTAATCTATCGTAAAAAAGCTTCCGACGATTTGTTCGGAAGCTTTTTTGTTATTTCTGTTTCTGAACCATGTATATCCGGTATTGGCGACATTTTTTGTTTTTGTCTTTGTAGTCAACCCAAACGGATTTTCCGCCGTTGCGATAAAAGACATAATAGCCATTCAATTCATTTCTGGCCTTACCTTCCGGAATGTCGCGACTACAGGATATTTCACATTTTTCATTTTTGACATTGCGTCTTATTTTGATAAATTCGCCATCATTTAAGGTGAATATCAAAATGTGAATGTCTTTGCTTTCGGGATAAAAGAAAATTTGGTTCTTAAACCCGACGTTCAGTTGATTTTCAAAGGTGAATTCTTCTGCAATGCCTTTATCCAGCATAATAGCATAATTTTTGGTTTCACGTTTGATTAAATAACTGGTGGTCTGCGCCTTAAGCCCGAGGCTCAAAAAAAATCCCAAGCTCAACATAATCATAATAATTCTTGTTTTCATACACTAAATAATTTAAGGGTTAATAATATATTGACCCTTTTATTTATTCACTAAAAAGTTGATTTGTCAAGTTTTTATACTTTGCGTGGTAGATGTAATTCGCCGCCTGACAAAGGTTCTCTTACACCGGTTGTTCCGGGGAAAGTAATCGGCAATCCAAAATAACTCCTTACAGCCAAATAAGCAAAGGCTTGCGCCTCAATCGCATCCAAGTTCCAACCCACCTCTTTGGCGGTTTCTATTTCTATTTTTGGCAGCCGCTGGCGGATAAATCTGATTAAGGTCGGATTATTTGCTCCTCCGCCGCTGACAATGATTTTTTTCGGTGGTTCAGGCAAGAAAAAGCTGACCGAATAGCTGATGGCTTCAGCGGCAAAAGCGAATATATTTCTATCTATCGACTTGGGTGGATATTTAGCAAAATATTTGTGCTTCATCAAAGAGTTCAGAATCGGCTCGTTTATCTTGCCGCTTATCGCCAATTTACCATTATAATCCATGTGCATTCCGGCATGTTTGAGCACCCAGTCATTTACAGGCGCGTTTCCGGGGCCGGTATCAAAGGCAATCATCTCTCCGGTTGCGCCAATCCAAGTGATATTAGAAACCCCACCGATATTCAATACGGCAATTGGTTTTTCATATTCTGCGCAAAGAGCTTCATGAAAAACCGGTACCAGCGGCGCACCTTGGCCACCGGCCAAAACATCGGCATTACGAAAGCGGTTTACCACTTTTATGCCGGTTAAATCAGCCAAAAGCTGCCCGTCACCGATTTGATGGGTATAGTGATTTTCAGGTTCGTGATGAATTGTATGCCCATGAAAGCCGATAATCTCAACAGGCTCATCTTCTCCTTCCAAAAACTCTTTAACCACACCGGCATGAAAGGCTGTTAAAGAATTTTCGACCAGACTTATTTTGGCAGCATTTTCCGCAGTGTCGGGTTTAAGCCCCAAAATTGAGCGTATTTGCTCCTGCAAGTTTTCGTCATAAGGAACGGTATAAGCTCGACCAAAGTCATAGACATCAATCCCGTCTGTTTCAATCAGAGCAATATCCACCCCGTCCAGCGAGGTTCCGCTCATCAAACCTATTGCGCGAAGCTTTTTGATATTATCCATAAAAAAGTTCATCTCCCTTATTGCGTTATTTTATTTATATGTTATTATCCTTAAGACTTGTTTAATTAAATCATTTTAAGGAAAGGAAAAATGAGCAATTTTAAATCCCTTTTTCTCAACATTATGCTTGAGCGCGGCTTTTATAATCAATGTACGAATGATGATGGGTTTGATGCCTATTTGTACGAATGCGAAAAATCAGGAAAGCCGGCAGTAGGGTATTTGGGCTCTGACCCGACCGGTGACAGCCTGCATGTTGGCCATATCGTGCCTTTGATGATGATGCGCTGGTTCCAAAAATGCGGTCACAAACCGTTAACGCTTGTTGGCGGCGCAACAGCCAGAATCGGCGACCCTTCGGGCAAAGACAAACTTCGTCCTTTTCTTGATGAAGAAACACTTCAGCATAATATCAAAGGCTTGAAAAAGTCTTTCTCAAAGTTCTTAAAATTTGGCGACGGCGCAAATGATGCCCAGATGGTTGATAACTGGGATTGGTTCAAAGATATTAACTACCTGTCTTTTTTGCGTGATATCGGAACTTATTATTCCGTCAACCGCATGTTGACCATGGACAGCGTTAAAACCCGTCTGGAACGTGAACAGCCGATGAGCTTTTTGGAATTTAACTATATGTTGCTCCAAGGCTATGATTTTTGCCAGCTGTATAATACTTATGGCTGCCGCGCGCAAATAGCCGGCTCTGACCAATGGGGAAATATCACTTCCGGAACAGAGCTTGGTCGTCGTAAATATGATGTTGAGCTTTTTGGCTTTACCAGCCCTATTATCACCGATTCAAACGGCAAAAAAATGGGCAAATCCGAAGGTAACGCCGTTTGGATTAACGAAGAAAAACTCTCATCTTATGACTATTATCAATACTTTCGCAATATTGGTGACGCTGAGGTTGGAAAATGCTTGCGGATTTATACAGATTTACCGATGGACGAGGTTCGTCGTCTTGAGGCCTTGAAAGATAAAGAAATCAACGAGGCGAAGAAAATTCTTGCCTTTGAAGCCACTAAGATTTGCCGTGGTGAGGCCGAGGCTATTGCCGCGCAAAACACCGCGATTCAAACTTTTGAACAAGGTGAGGCCGGCGGTAATTTACCGACGATAGATGTGCCGTCTATTGAAGGCCTGCCGGTTATTGACGCATTTTTACAACTCGGCTTTGTTGCAAGTAAAGGCGAAGCCCGCCGCCTTATCAAACAGGCAGGATTAAAGCTTAATGACGCACCGATTGTTGATGAAAACTACAAACTTTCGGCCGCTGATCTTGTCAATGGACAAGTCAAGCTTTCTCAGGGCAAAAAGAAACACGGCTTGATTAAGCAAGCTTCTTAATTTGGCTTTAATGTTCTTTGTTTAAGCACGGTTCTTGGTGAATCGTGCTTTTTTTTTGTTTTGGCTTATCTCATTCCGGTGTTGATATTTGTTCAAAAAAGTCTTAAATTTATTTCAGGGTTTTATTTGGAGAATGACTATGCCGGATAATCTACCGGAATTAAGAGATATTCATTTGCCGAGCGAAGGTGTTTCAGCATTTCCGCCGGCTTATGGATGGTATGTGATTATTCTTGCCCTTATCGGGCTTTGGCTTTTGTGGCGAGGCTTTTTAGTTTTGCGCCGAAAGAGCAAAAAACGCTATGCCTTTCGCCTGCTGAGCGCTTATCCTCAGAACAATATCGAATCGGCGGTGCAGATGTCGAATCTGTTGCGGCGAATCTGCGTTCTTAAATTTCCGCTGGCAACCGCTTTGTTTGGTCAAGAGTGGATTGACTTTCTTAATCAGCACTGCAAGAAAAAAATCTTAGGACAACCGGCCAAACTTCTTATAAACGCGCCTTATATCAAGCTAATCTCTTCGGAGTATAGTGCCGAAGATGTGGCTCAACTTCGTGATTTTTGCCGTGAATGGATAGGAGAAAATCTATGAACCATTTCGCTTATCCTCAAATGTTTTGGTTGTTGTTATTGCCTGTTGTGTTTCGGGCTATTCTGCCTGCAGTGCGCGGCCTGCATGGCGATGCTTTGCGTGTTCCGTTTCTAAAAGATATTGAGCGTATTAATATTAAGGCCGGCAGCCTGTGGAATACCGCAGCCCCCACCATCAAAAAAAGCCCGCTGAACAAAATCGTGCTATTTTTAATTTGGGCTTTGCTGGTTACGGCGGTTGCTCGTCCGCTTTGGGTCGGAAAGCCTGTGCGCTTACCCGCCATGAGCCGTGATATCCTTCTTGTGGTTGATATTTCGACCTCAATGTTAGAGCAAGATTTTGTGTTAGGAAATAACCGTGTTGACCGCTTAACCGCCGTTAAAAAAACAGCCACGGACTTTATCCGCAAACGTGTTGATGACCGTATAGGCTTGGTTTTGTTCGGCTCGCTCGCTTATGTTCAGGCTCCGATTACTTATGATAAAAAATCCGTTGAAGAAATTTTGCTTGCTACCGACGCCGGTATGGCCGGAAATTCAACCTCTATCGGCGATGCTATCGGGGCGTCGCTTAAATCACTGCGTTCCAGCTCAAACCTTGATAAAAAAGTCATCATCCTTTTAACCGATGGCGAAAACAACAGTGGCCGTCTCTCTTTAGCTCAGGCCATTAAGCTCGCAAAAGAGGAAAATGTAAAAATCTATACCATTGGCGTCGGCGCTGAAAAAAGCCTGATAAACTCTATCTTTGGGATTAATTTAAGCATGCCTTCCGGCCTTGATGAAGAAAGCCTCGCGCAAATCGCCAAAGAAACTCAAGGCTCATATTTCAGAGCCAAAAACACTCAAAGCCTTGAAAAAATTTATGCCGAAATTGATAAGCTCGAGGCCAATGAAAATGAGGCAAAATTTGTGCGAGATGTGCAAGAGCGCTTTTATATTCCGCTTTCTGCCGCCTTGTTGTTGGGCCTGTTCTTATTCTTTTGGCAAAGACGGAGGGTTTAAGTCATGAATGAATTTTTGAATAATTTTCATTTTCTGCGCCCATGGTGGTTGCTGGCTCTTGTCTTGCCACTGATTTTGATGTTTAAGTTTTCTCATGGCGGACAGTCCTTATCTAGCTGGGTCAAGGTCTGCGATAAAAAGCTGCTTAACTTCTTGCTGATTAAAGGTAGTTCCAAGCAGCGCCGTTTTGTTTCCGTTTTGGCATTTATTGGTTCTGTTGCGGCGATTTTAGCCCTTGCCGGTCCATCATGGAACAAAATCGAGATTCCTTCTTTAGCGCCACAAAATCCGGTAATGCTGGTTTTAGATTTATCTTCCGACATCAGCAAAACCGACATCACTCCCAATCGTTTGGCGCGGGCAAAATTTAAAATTACAGACTTATTGGAACAGCTTAAAACACAGCAGGTTGGCTTGATTGTTTACAGCGGCGAGCCTTTTATGATTACGCCGATTACCGATGACGCCCAACTTATTATCAATCTTTTGCCTGAGGTCGACCGCAAGATTATGCCCATCAACGGCAGCCGCCTTGACCGAGCCATAGCTTTTGCCGCAAAAAAACTGTCCGAAGCCGGCTTCGCGCAAGGAAATATCATCATCTTTGCCGGAAGCGGCGGACAAGACACTGCGCTTGCCCTTAAATCCGCAGGAAAAGCCAAAAACGAAGGTTATAAGATTTCTGCCTTGGCCATTAGTGCCGATAATATTTCTATTCTTAAAGAGCTTGCGCAAAGAGGCGGCGGCATTTATCAAAAAATCTCGGCTAATGACCGTGATATTTCCGCCTTTATCTCTTTGTTTGAGGCCGAGCGCTCTGATGAATTAAAAACATCGGACAACAAGCGTGCCATTTGGCTGGATTATGGCTATTATCTGTGCTTTATCCCGTTGTTATGTTGTTTATACTTTTTCCGCAAAGGCGTGCTGATTCTAGTCTTTATGCTTTCTTGCGGAGCTCCTGCTTATGCCGGTTTTTTCTTAAATGACAATCAAGAGGGGATGAAGGCTTTTAATCAGCAAGACTACGCAACCGCCGCGCAAAAGTTTAAAGATATCGACTGGAAGGCATCAAGTCTTTATAAATCCGGGGATTATCAAAAAGCTCTTGCCGCCTTTAATCAAAGTCAAAGTCCAGAGGCGCTTTATAATCAGGGCAACGCGTTGGCCAAAAGTGGCAAAATCGACGAGGCTATAAAAAAATATGAAGAAGTCTTGAAAAACAATCCGAATCATGAAGACGCAAAGTTTAATCTTGAATATCTGAAGCAACAGCAACAGCAGCAGCAACAGAAACAGAATCAGAATCAGAATCAAAATCAAGATCAGAATCAGGACAAACAAGACCAACAGCAGAATCAGCAACAGCAAGAACAAAATCAGCAGCAAAATAATTCTGACCAAAATCAGGAACAAAACCAAGACCAACAGCTGCAGAATCAACAAAATCAAAATCAGGATTCTCAAGAAAATAAACCGCAAGATTCTGAAGAACAACAGAACCAACAGCAACAACCTCTTGATAATCAAAAAAATGATGATACCGAGCAACAGGCGCAGCAACAACCAAAACCGCAGCCCTTGCAGCAAAATCAAGATGATGAAAAAGAATATAACGAACAAATTCAAGCGCGCGAACAACAATATCGTGAGATTCCCGAAGATCCGGGAGGGTTATTACGCGCCTTTATATTTAAAGAATATCAAAAAAACAGATATGGAGATTAGCAAATGAAAAAACTTGTCCTTTTGCTTATTGTCTTACTTGTCGGCTTGTGCTCTTTGGCCGATGCTGCAGAGCTTAAAGCCACACTTAATAAAAATCAGATTATACAAGGCGAGGCTGTTACCCTTACTTTGAGTTATGACGGCGCTCAAACCAATGAACAGCCTGATTTTACGCTGCTGGATAAAGATTTTAGCATTTTTTCGGTCAGCAATGCTTATCAGCATAATTATATTAACGGAAAAATATCACAAAAACGCGAGTGGAAAGTTCAGCTTATGCCAAAATCTTCCGGCCAAATAACTATTCCGTCTTTGACGCTTGGAGCATTCAAAAGTCAGCCTCTGAACTTAGATGTTTTAGCTGCCAGCCCCGAAAATATAAAAAAGCAAAATGAGCAAAATGTTCAAGCCGCAAATGCCCCGCGCTATGCGGTTGAAGCCGAGATTGATAACAAAAATCCCTTTGTGCAGCAAGAAGTTAATCTAACACTTAAGATTTATGATAGCGGCGGTTTGCAAATTGATAGAATTGTGCCTTTAGTTAATGATGAAAACAACTGGGTGATTCAGTCTTTGGGTGAGCCGGAGCTCGAAACGGTCAAAATCGGCGGCCAAGATGTTCGGGTTATAAAAATCAAAATGGCTCTTTTTCCGCAAAAAAGCGGAGAGCTGGATGTGCCCGAGATTGCGGTTGAAGGATATTATTTATCTCAAGGCGGCGATCCTATGCAAAAAATTTTTGAAAGCTTCGGTGCTTTCAAAATCAGCGCGCTCGATCCTGACTTTGCAGACATTTTTGCCACAAAAAATGTTGTTTCTTTGCGAACAGAACCGATGAAAATTTCGGTTAAACCTGTTCCGGCAGCAGCACAAGGCGGCTGGTGGGTTCCGGCCGAAAGTTTAGAGCTCTATTCCGAATGGAAGCCTAATCCGCCGAAATTTAAGGTCGGAGAAGCTGTTACCCGCAATATTTATATCAAAGCCGTCGGCGTTATGGATGCCCAACTGCCAAACATCAAATTTATCGACAGTGGCTCACTTAAGCAATATCCTGAAAAGCCGCTTAGCGAGGTTAAAATCGAAAACGGCAAAATCGTGTCTTATCGCCTGATTTCAAATGTTTATATTCCGTCAAAAAGTGGAAATGTAACCATTCCGGAAGTCAGTGTCAAATGGTTTAATATAAAGACCCAGCAAGTTGAAACAACCTCTTTGCCGGAGATGACGATTTCAGTTGCCGCAGACCCCAGTGCTATTCCTCAGGAAGAAGAAATTGTTGAACAACCGACCGTTTCTGCTCCAACAACGGCGGCTGTTAATGATGAGCCAGCTAAAAATGCCTCAGTTGCTAACGAACAGCCAGATTGGCGTGTGGCTGCATTAACCGCCTTTGGCGCCGGTTTGTTCCTCGGGATTTTGATTTTTGCCTTTTTCCGTGCGAAGAAAAACTATCAGCAAAGCGGCGAAAGTTTGAAAAACTTTGATAAAGCCGTCATCAAATATGCCAAGGAAAAAGACCTTAAAAACCTTCGTGATAGCCTCATTGCTTGGGCTAAAGAAACTTATCCGAACGCTATGATTTCAAACTTAAACGATGTGGCTGCGCATTTTGACGATATGGCGTTTAAGGTTGAGCTTGATAAGCTTTCGTCTTGCCTCTATGGTAAAGAAACCTTGATTTGGGACAACGGCGGGTTCTTGGCGGCTTTTGAAAAAGTACGCAAGGTAAAGGCTCATTCCCATCAAGAGGAAAAACCTCTGCCCGAGTTGTATAAGTAATAAAAAAAGCCGCGGTTGAACCCGCGGCTTTTTTTTATTATTGATTAAAAAGCGAGGACGGGGCGGACCTCGTGGCTGCTATACTTAGGGCTGTGGTTCAAACCGTAACTGATGACAAAGTAGGAGTTCCACGCGATGTGACTATAGTACTCGGACGACGACCAAGCTTCGGTGCCGATTGTGATTTGTGTCCCATTTGCTCGGCTAAATCCTGTGTTTATCGCGTCTTGGTTATCATAATATGAGGTAAATATTCCTGCTGCCGGTAGGCACCAATCTCCCGCCTCTGTTCCCGCTGTTTTATACTCATGTGCCGCCCAGGCTGCCGGATACGTACTCTT
>CASFMW010000054.1 GCA_949295935.1 uncultured Pseudomonadota bacterium
CTTATACGTTCTTTCCTCTTTGTAACATTTTAACTTTGGCAATAATTGTAACATTTTAACTTTGGCAATAATTGTAACATTTTAACTTTGGAATAACATGTTTGTTTTTAAAAATCGGTTATGCACAATCGGCTTTGCCCAATCTTTAAAATTTTAAAATTTTTGTAGTGGTTTGTATATCCCTGTGCATAATGGGGATAACTTTTAAAGACAAAATTTGACTCTGTTGATAAAAAATTAAAGAATCGACGATATTATTTAAAGTAATTTTGCAAAAGTGCCGGTTTTGTGTCGAGTCATGCCTTGTAAATAACTTTTTGAAACGACTCCAAAAAAATTTTTTGACCCCGCAAACCGAATCTTGTCAAGGGATGTGCGTAAGTTGGAGGGGTAAATTGTGCTTATTGGGGATTGATTTTTGTTTTTGGCTAAAATCACAGATTTATACACAGGTAAAGACTGGATTTGTGTATAAGTATTCTAACTCTTTGTTTTTAGGAGAATTGTCTTGATAATTGTAGGTATTACAGGGTCTATTGGCTGTGGTAAAACAACCCTTTCAAAACAGGCAAAGTCCCTTGGTTTTCCGGTTTGGGATATTGATGGATGGGTGCGTTCTGTCTATCGAGATAAGGATTTTATTCGTCTTGTTAATCGCGAATTTTTTAATTTGGACTCGGATAAGGCTGTCGATAAACGCGCTTTAAGAAGTTTGGTTTTTAATGATTATCAACAACTGCAAAAATTGGAGCAACTTATACACCCGTTTTTGCAACGCAGACTTCGCCATTTTGTTCATAAAAATGCTCGTCGTCGTGGTCTTGTTATTATCGATGCTGCTCTTTTGTTTGAGCTAAAATGGAATCGATATTGTGATTTTGTTATTGTGGCTGATGTGGCTTATGAGGTGCAAAAAATGCGCGTGATGGCGCGTGATCACATTTCGGCTGAAGAGTTTGAAAAAATTAATGCTCGGCAGATGCCTAATGCTGAAAAAGTCTTGAAAGCCGATTTTGTTATTGATACAAATAAACCTGAAAATGTGTTAAGAGCTTCTTTGGCGCTTTTGTTTGAGGAATTGATGAATGGTTAGAGAAATTGTGTTTGATACCGAAACAACCGGCCTTAGTCCTGAAGAAGGTGACCGTTTGGTGGAAATCGGTGCCGTTGAATTAATTAATCATATGCCAACCGGTGTGACTTTTCATCAATATATTAATCCCGAACGCGAAGTTCCTGAAGAAGCTTTTAAAGTTCATGGTCTTAGTTATGATTATTTGAAAAATTTTCCGACATTTAAAGAAATTGCAAAAGACTGGATGGATTTTGTCGGTGATGATGGTATTTTGGTTGCTCATAATGCTTCTTTCGATATAAAATTTATCAATTATCAGCTTGGTGCTCTTAGTTATCCGACTTATCCGTGGGAGCGCGTTATTGATACTCTTGAGATTGCGCGAAAAAAATTTCCGGGAGCTCGTGTTAATCTTGATGCTCTGTGCAAACGTTTTGGTGTTGATAATACATCTCGTACGTTGCACGGTGCTTTGCTTGATGCTCAGCTTTTGGCCGAGGTTTATCTTGAACTTTTGGGTGGACAAGAACCGTCTATGAGTCTTGATACGGCTCAAGCCTCTGTTCATCATGATGAGGCCGTTGATTTTTCAAAATTGAATAAAAAATTTAGAGAACCTCGTAACTTTCCGCTTTCCGAAGAAGATCTTGCCGCTCATGAGGCTTTTGTCGCGGCTAAACTTGGTGGTGGTGCTTCTGTTTGGAAGTCTTAGGCTTTTTTTCTTCTTAATAAAATGTAAAGAGCGCCGCTGCCACCTTTGGCTTCTGTCGGGTGTTTGAATGCCATTATCATCGGTCTTAGTTCTTCAGAACGCAACCAGTTAGGGACGCTTTCTTTCAAAATTCCGCGAGCGGCAAAAATATCTTCATTTTCATGAGGATTTAACCCTTTTCCGGTGATGATTAATATGCATCTTTGTCCGCGGTTGTAGGCTTTTATAACAAAGTCATAGACTTGATTATAAGCGTCTTTTTCAGTTTTGCCGTGAAGATCTAGAATAGCCTCGATTTTGAATTCTTCTCTTTTGAATTTTTTTGCCGTTTGGTTATCAATGCCGGCGGTTGAATCTTTTTCTAGCGGCGGAAGGCTTATTCCACTGCCGGCGCAAAATGAGTTTTCTGATTCTTTGATGTCAATAATCAGAGGTTGCGAATCCTCGTTACGGTCGATTTTTTTGATGGGTTTTATGTCTTTGATGTAATCTTCCCAGAGGCTTTCATCAGCTTTAGGCTGTTTTATTTTCAGTTTGCGAATGTTCGTCATTTGGAGATTCTTTTATGGTTTTTTCGTTATTATTATCGGTCATTAAATCTGAAAAATATTGCACTATAAATTCTTTCCAATTGCCTTCCGGAGATAAAATGCCGATATTTTTATTGTTGGTTAAGACGAATGCAAGACCGCCTTTGTGCCATAAGGTTTCTAAATTTTCGTAGTTTTTAGTAATGTATTCTCGGCATCTTTGAGCTAATTTTTTATGTAAGATTTTTTTATAATACTGGCTGTAGGCTATCATCATTACGGATATGAAAAACAAGCCGCTTATAACCCAGCCGGTCATAATCATGATTAGTCCTATTAATGTCGGGATTAGTAGTGGCAATATTGCTTCCCATGGGTTGTATAAAGGGCAAATCGGTCGGTTGATTTTGCTGAAATCAAGATAGATATCGAGTTTGTTTTGTTCCAAGGCTCGATTTAAGGCTTTATAGATAAGTTGTTCAGCTTTATTAGGTTTGGTTATCATTGTTTTTGCTCTTGTTGGTATCCTTTGGGCAGAAGTATATAGTATTGTCCGTCAGAATGCATACGGCCGGCTTTGGCTAAAACATCGTCGCCACCGGAACCCCAGAAATAATCGCCTCTGACTATTCCTTTTATAGCACTACCAATGTCTTGAGCAACAACTAATTTTTCTATCTGTTCATTATCCGGTCCTTTGGTTTCCAGCCAGAGCATTGCGCCTAGCGGAATATAGCGTCTGTCAACTGCCATACTTCTGCCGGCATGAAGTGGAACTCCTTGAGCTCCTAAAGGTCCGTCACTGTTTTCGATTATTCGATGAAAGATGTATCTTTTATTTTCGTTATAAATAGAATCGGCTTTATCCGGATTTTCTTTGAGCCATTTTTTTATTTCTATCATTGAGCTTTTGCCTTTTTCAAGCAAGCCTTTTGATAAGAGAATCGAGCCTAAGCCGCGAAATGGGTGACCGTTATTGCCGGCATAACCGACGCGAAGTTTTTCGCCGTTGTCTAACCATGCAACCGCTGAGCCTTGTATCTGCATGATGTTGACATCAATGTTGCAATCTCCCCACAAGATTATCGGTGCATTTATCGGTTTTTGTTTGATTTCTTCTCTTGTATAATAAGGAACGAGTTTTTGCCCTTCAACGCGGCCGACGAATCTTTTTGAATCTGCATTTGGGTCAAAGTCTTTGATATTAAATTCGATTAAATCATGCGGTTTTCCGTAAATAGGATATTTATATTTTTCTGATTTGTTTTTTGAGGCTCTGATAGCCGCTTCATAATAAGAGGTGAATTTTCCATTCGGATTGCCTTTATCCGTTACCAGATAGGGGATGAAATTTTGTTCGGCAAAATGGCGAAATTCTTCGGTTGTTTGCGGGCGTTTGCTCAAATAATCAAGACAGATTTTTTGATATTCCTCTGTCGGAATTTGAATTTTTGCATTCGATAAATATTCGTTTTTTTCTTTTAATATTTTTTCACAAGATAAGGCGAATCCGCTGATGATTTCTGATAAATTATCAGCTTTCCAGTTTTTTAGATTTTTAAAATCGGTTTTGATCAAAACGATTTGTGGGTCGGTTTGAGTTTTGGGAGCCGGCTGTTCTTTTTTTTCGTTACAGCCGGTTATTATCAGCGATAGTGCCAGAATATTTATTAAAGTTTTTTTCATTTTTTGGTCGATGCTAAAAGCCAATTCGGGCTGGTTGAGGTTAAAGCTCTTTCAAAGGTCCAGACATCGGTGATGTTTTGGATATATTGTTCGTCACCTTCGATAACTTCGCCTTCTTTATTACGGAGCAGGTTGACTTGTTCACTGATGAATTTTACGGTTATCTTAGCGATATTGTTTTTTGAAATTTCGGCATGAGTGATTTCGGCCGAATCAAAGCCGATAAAGTCTGTTTCAGAGGTAATGCCGTCATTAGCGCGCTGGTTGATAATTTCTTGAAATTTTTTATAAAGCTTATTGTTTACAAGCATTTCAAGCGTTTGGGTATCGCCTTTGGCAAAGGAGGTGACAATTAATTCAAAAGCTTTTTTGGCGCTGGTTAAAAAGCTTTCTTTGTTGAAGTTTGGAATTTCTTTTAAGGTTTTATCTGTGTCACTTAATTCAGTCGTTGATTCAGAGGTGATGGTCGGGGCTGTTTCTTTTTCTTCTTTTTGCTGTTTTTCAAGTTCTTGAGCAACAACCGTTAAAATTTTGGCTGCTTTAATTTCGGTTTGTTGGCGCTCTTCCATATCAGGGCGCGTTCCTAATAATGTTTTTAATTTTTGAAAAATAAGAACAACTACGACAAGCAAAATGATGATATCTAAATATTGTGACATTTCTTTCCTCTGTTTAATTTTTTATTCCCTTTATTATATAGTGTTTTTTCCTTTATTTCGCAATATAATTATTTGACCTTAGGACTTATTTGTTATATGTTTATAAAAACAGTTTTTTAGGAGGTTAATTTAATGGCTAAAGATAAGACAACAGCTAATGATAATCCTGAGCAGGTTCAGGCTAATAATAACGAAAATCAAAAAGCTTTGCCGCCGATTATTGTTAATAATCAATATATTCGTGACTTTTCTCTTGAAATTCCACATGCTCCGGAAATATTCAGAAAAATGACACAGGCTCCGAGTGTGCAGGTTAATATTGATGTTAATGCTAAATATATGCATGACAACTTTTTTAATGTTGAATTGTCGGTTACGATGGATGGTGATATAGCCGAAGAAAAATTGTTTATTTTAGAATTGCATTATGCTTCGGTTGTTACCCTTAATGTTCCGCAAGAGCATGTTGAGCCGGTTTTGATGGTTGAAATTCCGAGATTGCTCTTTCCTTATGTTCGCAATATTGTTTCACAGACTTTGGCTGATGGCGGATTGCCTCCGTTCTTGCTTAATCCGGTGGATTTTGTGGCAATGTATCAAAACAGAAAAAAAGCAAATGCTTAAATTGTTAACCCGCTTAAAAGGCGGGTTTTTTATGGCTTTTTTGATGAAGCGGGTGGTTGGCTTTTACCAGTTCTATCAGCCGTTCATTGGCGACATGAGTATAAATTTCGGTTGTGCCGATACTTGAGTGTCCGAGCATTTTTTGTACTGAGCGTAGGTCTGCTCCATGATTGAGCAAGTGGGTGGCAAAAGAGTGTCTTAAAACGTGAGGTGTTACTTTTTGCGGTGATATTCCGCTCAATACTGCAAGTTCTTTTAAGTCTTCATAGAAGGCATTGCGGGTGAAATGTCCGCTGGTGGCATAAGACGGAAAGAGCCACTGTGATTTGCGTCCTTTGGGCAGAAAAATGTCTCTGATAGACGTGTAGTATTTATGTATGGCGCGGATGGCCGAATCGGCTATCGGAATAAGGCGTTCTTTGCTGCCTTTGCCTTTGACCAAAATTTGTTTTTTATCATAATTAATGCAGTTTTCAGGCAAGCTTACCAACTCAGATACACGCAAGCCGCAGGCGTACATCAGCTTGAGCATAACATGAATTCTTTGCCATTTTTCTTCTGGTCTTTCTTCTGCCGTGGTCAGAAGTTTTTTGATTTCTTCGGTTGTTAGATAATGGGGCAGGGCGCGTTCGGGTTTGGGGCCGGAGATATGTGCTGTCGGAATAATTTTTATTTCTTTTTCCGTATATAAAAAGCGAAAATATTCTCTTATTGCCGAAAGTTTGCGGTTGGCCGAGCGGGTTGCATAATTTTGTTTTTTTAAAAACTTTAAGTATTCTGAAATGTCTTCTTTATCAATTTCTTGCGGGGTTTGTTTTCTGCAGATTTGCCAGAATTGTTCAATGTCTCGGCGGTAGGCTTCTATGGTGTTTTCAGAAGCCCCGCGCTCGGCTGTTAACATTTCAAGAAAATCTTCAAGTTCGTAAGGTGTTGCCATTTATTTTTCTAAAAAGTTGTTGGCAACAGGTTGTTCTACTTGTTCTTGTTTTATCGGAACTTCATAAAAGGCAATGAAGGCGAATCCGGCCAAAACAGCCAAGGCAATTAAATAAAATAAAAAGTTTGAATTTGATTTTTGATTTCTCATGTTCGTTCCTTAAAAAAGTTATTGATAAAAGTTCTCATATAAACTATTTATAATTATAACTTTAATATCTATTTAAATTTTTTAGAAGCTAAAATGAAAAATATTAATAAAATTATATTGCTGGTCGGTTTGATGGGGAGTGGTAAGACCAGTGTTGGAAAAAGATTGGCCAAAAGACTTGATTTGCCTTTTGTTGATGGAGATCAAGAGGTTGAAAAAGCCGCAGGATTATCCTTGATTGATGTCTTAAAATGTTTTGGGCAAGAAGAATATCGTGCCGGTGAGGCCAGAGTTATGAAACGTTTGTTGCAAGGAAATCCTTGTGTTTTGGCTTCGGGCGGTGGGTCTTTTGTGGCTGAACAAACCAGAAAATTGGCCAAGGAGCATGCTATTACTATTTGGTTGAAGGCTGATGTTGATATTCTTTATAATCGAACAGCCGGACGTAAACACAGACCTTTTCTTGAAGGAAATGACTCTCATCTGAAAAACAAGCTTGAGGAATATATCAAAGAAGAATATCCGTTTTATTCTCAGGCAGATATTGTGGTTGAGACCAAAGAAGAGGCAGTTGATAATACTGTTAGTCGCGTGGTTGATGCCATAAACGGCTTTTTGAAAGCTTGATAGAAAAAAAGCGGCTCATATTAGAGCCGCTTTTTATAATAAATACTAAAAAGGAAGCACGGGGCGGACCGCGAAGCTGTAATTCTTACTGCCGTAGTTGCCGTAGTACAAACCGTAAATGCCGTTAAAGTTTGAGTCCCACGCGCGGCCGCTATCGCGCTCGGACGACGACCAAGCTTCGGTGCTGGTTGTGAATTTTGTCCCACCGGCTTTGGTAAAACCTGAATTTATTGCATCTTGGTTATTATAATATGAGGTAAATATTCCTGCTGCCGGTAG
>CASFMW010000055.1 GCA_949295935.1 uncultured Pseudomonadota bacterium
CGAATTGCCGGAAGGAACAGAGATGGTAATGCCTGGTGATAACATCCGCATGACCGTTAAATTGATCCACCCGATTGCTATGAACGAAGGTCTTCGTTTCGCTATTCGTGAAGGTGGTCACACTGTTGGTGCTGGTGTTGTTTCTAAGATTTTGAAGTAATACCAAATCAAAAAAAATAAAAAGCTTCGGTTTCAACCGAAGCTTTTTTTTGCACTTAAAAATCAAAAAAACATCTTGACTTAGAGTAGCTATAATAGGCTAATCTTATGCCGAACAAAATTTTAGAAGAGAGGAATATGATGACTGACTATTCAATACTGGAAACAATAAACGCTCCGGCAGACTTAAAAAAACTGGAGCTTTCAAAACTTCCGCAATTATGCAAAGAAATGCGCCAAGCAATTCTCAATCGCGTCAGCAAAATCGGCGGACACGTCGGCCCAAACTTAGGCGTTGTCGAATTAGCTGTAGCCTTGCATTATGTTTTTGAATCACCCAAAGACAAAATCATTTGGGATGTCAGCCACCAAAGTTACCCTCACAAAATTTTAACCGGCAGAAAAGCCGCCTTCATAGATGATACCCGATTCGGAGAATGCTCTGGCTTTACCGCACCGGAAGAAAGCGAACACGACATTTTCACCATAGGACACACCTCAACCTCCGTCAGCTTAGCTTATGGCTTAGCCAAAGCTCGCGACGCGATGGGCAACAAAGAAAATATCATTGCCATTATTGGTGATGGCTCATTATCCGGCGGCGAAGCTTTTGAAGGCTTGGATAACGCTGCCGAACTTGGCTCAAACTTTATCGTCATTATTAATGATAACGAAATGTCTATTGCCAAGAACTATGGCGGAATTTACGGCAACCTTGCCAAGCTCAGAGCCTCAAAAGGCACAGCTCCCGATAACTATTTCAAAGCCCTCGGCTTCGACTATCAATATGTTGAAAACGGCAACGACGCCGCAGAATTAATCAATGTTTTGCAACAAGCCAAAGACACTCAAAAACCTTTAGTCATTCATGTTCATACACTAAAAGGCTGCGGCTACAAACCGGCAACAGAAGACAAAGAACATTTCCATTGGACAACGCCATTTAACCTTGAAACCGGCAAGAATATTAACCTTTCATCATCAGAAAACTACGGCGCCATTATTGCCGATTACCTTGATAAAAAAGCCGCTGCAGATAAAAGAATCATGGTCATCAACGCCGGCACACCGGGAGCTCTTTGCCTCCAAGAATACCGTGAAAAACACCCATCACAATACATCGACGCAGGCATTGCCGAAGAACATGCTGTTGCCTCGGCATCAGGCATGGCACATTATGGCATCAAACCGGTTGCTTTGTTCTTCGGTGGTTTTATCCAACGCGCTTATGACCAAGTTTCACAAGATTTGTGCATCAACAAATCACCGGCAGTTATGATCATTGAAGGAACAGGAATAACAGGCGGTGATGTCACGCACCTATCAATATTTGACATTCCGTTGCTTTCAAACATTCCAAATCTTGTATGTTTGGCACCATCTACTAAAGAAGAAACCTTAAAGATGTTGGATTGGGCTTTAGAACAAACAGACTTTCCGGTTGTTATTCGCACACCATGGCAAACACCGGCAAACCTCACCTATGCCCCAAAGGCAGAAATAAAACTCGGAAAATTTGAAATCACCAAACAAGGAGAAAAAGTTGCAATTTTTGGCCTTGGCAGCTTCCTTGAATTAGCTGAACAAACCGCCACTGCGCTTGAACAGCAAGGAATTAACGCCACGATTATCAACCCGCGTTTTTCAAGCCTTTTGGATAAAGAAATGCTGGAAGAAATAAGCCAAAAGCATGAGACAATTATCACCTTGGAAGATGGTTGCACCTCTGGCGGCTTCGGAGAAAAAACTGCCCGATTCTTTGCAGAAAAAGGAATAAAAACTTATTGCTTTGGTGCGGATAAAGAATTCACCAATCGTGTTTCAGCCACAGAGCTGTATCGCCGTTATAACCTTTCTCCCGAAGGAATAATTAAAACAGCTCTTAAATAACCAACCAAGCTCCCGCAAGGGAGCTTATTTTTTGCTCGCCTCTTGTGAATTTTCCAAGGATTATGCTTGGCGAGACCAAGAAAAAGATGTAAAAAATAAATAAAATGAACTTAAGCTTAAGGAATAAAAAATGAAAAATAACGAAATAGAACCTGTTGTCTTACAAGTCTTACCGGAGCTTGAAACCGGCGGTGTTGAAACCGGAACCATAGAAGTTGCCACAGCCTTAAAAGCAGCCGGCATAAAAAACTTTGTAGCCTCACAAGGCGGACGCATGGTCTATGAACTAGAAAAAAACAAAATCGGACATTTAACTCTGCCCTTAAAGAGCAAAAACATCTTCACCATGTTGAGCAACGCCAATAAATTGGCCCAATATATAAAAGCCAACAACATTAATATTGTTCATGCTCGCTCACGCGCACCGGCATGGAGCGCCTATTGGGCAGCCAAGAAAGCCGGCGTACATTATGTCACCACATTCCACGGAACTTATGGCTTAGGCCCTTTGGGTATAAAGAAATTATACAATCGTGTTATGACTTATGGCGAAAAAGTTATTGCGATTTCCAATCACATCAAAAATCACATTTTGAAAAATTATCCTAAAACGGAAGAAAGCAAGATTCGTTTGATTCATCGCTGCGCCGATATTGAAAAATTCTCCCCCTCGGCGGTAACTCAAGCGCGCATGATAAACAAAATCAAAGAATATAACATTGCCGACGACCGTCCGGTTTTGCTCCTCCCCGGAAGAGTCACCCGCTGGAAAGGCCAACATCTTCTGATTGAAGCCCTGCATTTAATGAAGAATCAAAATTACTATTGCATCATTGCCGGCGACGCACAAGGAAGACAGAAATATTTAGATTACTTAAAGAAGCTGGCCCGCAAATACAAGCTTGACGACCGTATCGGCTTCTTCGGTCGCTATCAAGATGTTCCGGCCTTAATGATGGTTTCCACAGTTGTTTTATCGACGGCAATTGAGCCGGAAGCTTTTGGCCGTATTTCAATTGAAGGCCAGGCCATGGGCAAAATCGTTGTTGCATCCAACATCGGAGGCAGCTTAGACACAATTCAAGACGGCATAACCGGCAAACTGTTTGAAAGCAACAATCCGCAGTCTTTAGCAGATGCTTTAGACTGGGCGCTGTCTTTAAACAAGACTGAAACGAAAAAAATTTCAGATTCGGCCATAAAAAATGTAAGAGAACATTTTACAAAACAAATAATGTGTGATAAAACTATTGAGGTTTACCGCGAAGTGGTAAATCAAAATGAAAATAAATAATAACTTTAATAAAGAAAAAGAGGTTTTAAAATGGTTGCGATAAAACTTCCGGACGGAAGTATTTTAGAAATGGAGAGCGGTGTCAACGGTTTTGACATTGCCAATAAGATTAGTCCCAATTTAGCCAAAGCGGCATTAGCTATCACCGTAAACGGCACCACACAGGATTTAAGCACTCCGATAACTACCGACGCAACCGTGACTATCATCACCGGCAGAGACAAAGAGGGCTTACACATTCTGCGCCACTCTTGCTCTCACGTCATGGCCGAGGCGGTTAAAGAACTTTGGCCTGATGTTCAAGTAACAATCGGACCGGCGATTGAAAATGGTTTTTACTATGACTTTTCAAGAAAAGAACCGTTCACGACGGAAGACTTCTCCAAGATAGAAGAAAAAATGCACGAAATTGTTAAGCGTGACGAAAAAGTTGAACGTATCGTCATGCCGCGTGACGAAGCCATTAAGTTCTTCAAGAACAAAGGCGAACATTACAAGGCCGAAATCATTGAAGACCTGCCGGAAGGAGAAACAATTTCTCTCTATCGCCAAGGTGATTTCACTGACTTGTGCCGTGGTCCTCACGTTCCCTCAACCGGTAAGATTGGTAACGCTTTCAAGCTGACCAAGGTTGCTGGCGCATATTGGCGCGGCGACTCGACCAAAGAAATGTTGCAGCGTATTTACGCAACAGCTTGGGCCGATAAAAAAGACTTGGATGCTTATTTGCTAATGTTGGAAGAAGCCGCCAAACGCGACCACCGCAAGATTGGCAAAGAGATGGACTTGTTCCACTTTGAACCCGAATACGCTCCCGGAGCTGTTTTCTGGCATGACAAAGGTTACAAAATTTACCGCAAGCTGATTGAATACATGAGAAACCGTCAAGAAAACAACGGTTATATTGAGATTTCAACCCCGCGTGTTATGGACCGCATTTTGTGGGAGACATCTGGTCACTGGGAAAAATACGGTGCACACAACTATTCTGGCCAAACCGAAGATAAAAAGTGGTTCTGCATTAAGCCGATGAACTGCCCCGGAGGTTTGCTGGTCTACAAACAAGGTATTAAATCTTATCGTGATTTGCCGTTAAGAGTTGCCGAGTTTGGTAAGGTCAACCGCTACGAGGCTTCCGGATCTTTAATGGGCTTGATGAGAGTTCGTGAGTTTACCCAAGACGATGCTCACATTTTCTGCACACCGGAACAAATGGAAGAAGAATGCATCACCACCTTGAAGCTGATTTTGGATATTTATAAAGACTTCGGCTTTGATGAGGTCAAGATTTATCTGTCGACCCGTCCAGAAAAGAGAATTGGTAGCGATGAGATTTGGGACATCTGCGAAAAAGCTTTGGCAAACGCCCTCACCTCTCACGGTTATGCATATGAAATCAACGAAGGCGAAGGCGCATTCTACGGCCCGAAACTTGAGTTCATTTTGAAGGATGCAATTGGCCGTGAATGGCAGTGCGGCACCATTCAGGTTGACATGAACTTGCCCCAGCGCTTTGATATTTCTTATATCGGCGAAGACGGTGAAAAACACCAACCGGTAATGCTTCACCGCGCTTTGTTTGGCTCAATCGAACGCTTCTTGGGTATCTTGATTGAGAACCACGCCGGCAAATTGCCGCTGTGGCTGTCACCGGAACAAGTTGTCGTCTGCCCGATTGTCAACGAGTTTGATGACTACGCCGAAGAAGTCACCGCCAAACTGAAAAAGAACGGCTTGCTGGCCAAATCAGATTTGCGCAACGAGAAAATCACTTATAAGATTAGAGAACACTCGGTTGCCAAAGTTCCGGTTATTGCGGTTGTCGGTGCAAAAGAAAAAGAAAACGGCACGGTTACCGTCCGCCGCTTAGGCTCTGACAAGCAAGAGATTTTGAAGTTAGACGACTTCATTAAGAACTTGGTAGAAGAAGCCCGCATGCCGCACCAAGGCGAATAATCTAAAACAACATGAAGCCGTCAGCCGCAAGGCCGGCGGCTTTTCTAAATAAAGACCAAGATGAACCATAAAATAAGTTTCATAGCCTTAATATTTTTTGCATTGTCTTTAGGGATAGGGAGCGCCCAAGCCGCACCGGATGACAAACTGGAGCAAGGATTTCTCATTAATTCACCGGAATTAGTTTCTGAGGCGATAGAAGAAGGCTTATGGCTTAATCAACCTCGAGCAAACGGAAATTATCCGTTGCATGACGCCTGCCGCCAAAATTGCGACCGAGCCATTCTCATGACCTTAATCAACGCCGGCGCCAATATTGAACAAAAAGATGATAACGGCCGAACCGCCATATTTTTTGCCTTAAATAAGGAAGCAAAAGCCGAAAATATCAAACAACTGATTGACTACGGCGCAGACATAAACCTCCGCTCCCAAGACGGACAAACACCTTTATCTTTGGCGTTAAGAAATCATCTTCCGCTTGAAATTATAGAATTATTGATAAACGGCGGCGCCAACGCCAATCGCCCTATTCCTTATAAAGACAGAAAAGTCTATCCTCTGACAATCGCAGTCATGACAAACGCCGAAGATAACATTATCCGCCTTTTATTAAGCTACAGCGACCAAGACGCGGTTTTTCAGGCCCTCACCGCCGAAAGTCTTTCTGCTTCCTCCCGCCTATCAACCATGATTGCGGAAATCGAAGAATAAAAAAACCGCCCAAATAAATGAGCGGTTAAAAAATTAAGTCATAACATAAGAGAGATTATTCGCCTGACATTGCCTCTGCTTTGCAACGAGCTTCTTGAACATCAACTGCGGGAATCTTTTCAATTTTTCCCAGTTCGGCCCCATGCTTCCAGCACTGTATCAAAAGATTGCGTGCACAAGACCATGAAAAACCAGTCATACCTTCATTATCTGCTCTGAACTGGGTTGCCTCAACAATATCTTTGGTCAAGACCGCCGCTCCTTGCTTACGCATTTCAACCTGCATCAGCTTTCCCCATCTTTCGGCATAACGCACAACTCCGCTGCCATAAGGATCCGTATTGACTTGAACGCTTTTCTTCCAAGCCTTTTCGGCGGTCAGTTCCAGAACTTCATCTTTGATGAGTTCACTGACTTCCGCGGCCTCTCGGGCTTTTTTCTCTTTCCGAGCTTTTGCTTCAGCTGCGGCCTTAATCCCTTCGGGAGAATTACGATACGTCTCCGCATTTCTTTCCATAATCTGATTCCACAATTTGAGGGCTTCATCAGGCTTTGTGTCGGCTGAAACCGAAAAAGTCGCGCCGTTAAAAGTTGTTTGTACCGGCTTTCCTTCTTTCTTACTCAGATCAATCATTGCCTTGATGGCATCCGTAATATGAGCGCCACACATGGAGTCATAAACTAAGAAATCTTTTTCTTTCATAATTTTTTTATGTTTTTAATTAATAAATATAAAATAATATCTCATCACTCAAAGAAATATCATATTTTCTTCATAACGTCAACATAAAATTTGACAAATGTCATAGCAAAGTTAAAATGTTACAGATTCGCCAAAGTTAAAATGTTACATTAGAGTATTCTCCAGAAAAGGAGAAGCAGATGAAAACAGG
>CASFMW010000056.1 GCA_949295935.1 uncultured Pseudomonadota bacterium
AACAAAATGACACCGGCTCAGCGCCGATGCCATTTGCTTAATTCCATTTAACTTTCCCCCGGGACTTTTTTACTTGTCCAATTTTTTGGGGACAGTTCAAAACGGGAGCTGTTTTTTTTATTAAAGAAAATAAAGATTAGTAACCGCCATTATAAGGAATGACGCGGGCTTGATTGCCATAGATAACCAAACATCTTTGTCCTGGAGTCATCAAGACATCGTCACCCTGAGTAACGGTAACAAAGCCACCTTGGTCAAGCTGAACCACATATTCATATCCTGTTTGAGTGGTTAAGCCTTTTTCAGCAAGCTCACCGGCCACGCCGCCGACCAAAGCACCACCTAAGGCACCGAGAACACCGGCTGTTGAACCGTTTCCGATTTGAGATCCTGCCACCCCACCGGCAATCACGCCAAGAGTCGCTCCGGTAGAGTCGTCATTCTGCACTTTAACTTGACGAACACTGATAACCTTGCACATTTTAGTCACGTTAACTTGATTAACATTAGCTGTTGCATAATCGTTTGCGCCAATATTTTGAGCACATCCGGCCAGCAAAGCCAAAGAACATAAAAGCGGAATAGACTTGTTCATTTTTTTCTCCTTAGGTAATGAAATCTATTTACATATAATTTATACTGACTAAAATAATTGTCAATGCTGGACAATTAAAGATAAATGATTTATATTATGCAAAGTTGTTTAATTGGCAATAAATAAAATAACAAAAACAGAGGTAAAACAAAATGTTAAAAAGAACAAAGATTGTAAAACTGCTCTCATCAGAAAGTGAACAGCCACAAGTTTTGGTAAAAGGATGGGTAAAAACCAGAAGAGATGCAAAAGATTTTTCGTTTGTAGAGATAAACGACGGCTCATGTTTAAAGAATATGCAGGTCATTGCCAATAACAACTTGCCTAATTATGAAGAGATAAAAAAGCTGACAACAGGGTCTTCGGTTGCGGTTAAAGGAAAGTTGGTTGCGTCACAAGGCGGCAGCCAAAAATATGAGGTTGTTGCTGAAGAGATTGAAATTTATAGCATTGCACCGGATGATTTTCCGCTGCAAAAGAAAAAACACAGTGACGAGTTTTTGCGCACAATTGCACACCTGCGCCCAAGAACAAATAAATACGGCGCAGCTTTCCGCATTCGCTCACAGCTGTCTTATGCGATTCATAAATTCTTTCAGGAGAGAGGATTTAAATATGTTCATACCCCGATAATTACGGGTTCAGATTGCGAAGGTGCCGGCGAGATGTTTCAGGTCACCACGCTTGACTTGAACAATTTACCAAGAACCGCAGACGGAAAGATTGATTACAGCAAGGACTTTTTTGGAAAAGAGGCTCATTTGACGGTGTCAGGGCAATTAAACGGTGAAATGTACGCCACGGCTCTGGGCGATATTTACACCTTTGGCCCAACTTTCCGCGCAGAGAACTCAAACACACCGAGACATGCGGCTGAGTTCTGGATGATTGAGCCGGAAATGGCTTTTGCCGATATCTATGATGATATGGATTTGGCTGAGGATATGGTCCGCTATTGCGTCAAAGATATTATGGAAAATTGCGCCGAAGATTTGGATTTGTTCGAAAAATTTGTTGATCCGATCTTAAAGACAACTTTGGATAACATTATGAACAACAGCTTTGCCAGAATTACATATTCCGAAGCGATTGAGATAATGAAAAAATCAGGCAAAAAGTTTGAATATGAGCCGGAATACGGCATCGACTTGCAAACCGAACATGAGCGTTATTTGGCCGAAGAACACTTCAAAAAGCCGGTCATCGTCAGAGATTATCCGAAAGAGATAAAAGCCTTTTATATGAAGCTAAATGATGATGGCAAAACCGTTGCCGCGATGGATGTTCTTGTTCCGAGAATTGGTGAGTTGATTGGTGGTTCGCAAAGAGAAGACAGCTATGACAAACTGGTCGCCAGAATCAAAGAATTAGGCATGAATGTTGAGGATTATGGCTGGTACCTCGATTCGCGCAAATACGGCAGCGTTCCGCACGCCGGCTTTGGTCTTGGCTTTGAACGCATGATGATGTTGGTTACGGGAATTAGCAACATCAGAGATGTTCTGCCATTCCCGAGAACGCCAAAATCCATTAACTTCTAAAAAAAACAGGAGAAGGCGGCCATGCTGAAACATAAAACATTGAGCATAATCTCAAGCTTAATGATAATGACAAACGCAACAGCCGCTTTTTCTTTTGAAAGAGACGACAGACTCCGTTGTGATAATCCGGAAATCATTACACAGGTTCTGGAGCATATCGAAGCTTATCAGCAGGCTAATCCGGCCAACAGTGTTGTTGAAAAACGCCGCCGCGGTTTGCTGCTCAAAAACTTAAATACTTTTACCCCCGAAAATCCCGATGGTTTTACCAATAAAAACGACTTTTTGACCGCTAATCGTTTGATTATGTTGAAAATCAATGACGGTTATAAAAATGAAGACTTTACTTTGTGCAAAAGTAGCGGTGACGGGCAAAAATATAATATTTATCTGCTGATGTATCCGCAAGAAAGCGCAAAAAGCAAGGTTGAGATAATCAACTTCTTACCGCCTGAAAAATCAGGAGAAACATTTGAGTTCGAAATTTAATTAAAATTTTTGTGCATAAGGGAGTTGCTTTTTTTATCAAAAAGTGATATTAAACACAATTGCTCGGTCGAAAATTTTTAAGATTCGACCAAGGAAAGAAGGTAATAAGGAATGACAAACAACACATCAGTTGTACTGGTAAAAGAGCAAAAAAATCTTCCCGCCATTGTGGAGGAAAACAACCTCGTATCTTATTTTGAAAAGATTAAAAAGATACCGATGTTGAGTGAGGAAGAAGAAAAATCCCTTGTTCAAAAGTTCCAAGAAGAAGGCAGCCTTGAAGCAGCCCAAACATTGGTAACTTCTCATTTAAGATTGGCCGCTAAAATAGCCATGACCTACCGCCGCTATGGTTTGCCATTGGCCGACATTATTTCAGAAGCCAATATCGGATTGATGCAGGCGGTTAAAAAGTTTGATTTAAGCAAAAATGTCAGACTGGCAACTTATGCCATGTGGTGGATTAAGGCCGCAATAAACGATTTTATCCTGCGTTCTTGGTCTTTGGTAAAAATCGGAACAATTGCAGCGCAAAAGAAGCTGTTCTATAACCTGAACCGCATTAAGGCGCGTTTAGGAATATACGAAAACAAAGAGCTTGAACCAAAAGTCGTTAAAGAAATTGCCAAAGAGCTAGTCGTTGATGAAAAAGATGTTGTCGAGATGAATCAACGCTTGGGGCGCGACAGTTCGTTAAATATCGCAGTCGGTGAAGACGGCGAGGATGAAAAGCTTGATTTTCTGATTGACGGCAAACAGAACATAGAAGCCAGCTTAGCCTTAAGACAGGAGCGCGAGTTAAAGAGTAGGGTGCTGAAAGAGGCTTTGGCTAAGTTGAGCGAGCGTGAAAGATATATTGTCAAAAACCGCATGCTGACTGAAACTCCTGAAACGCTGGAAGATTTAGGCCAAAAGTTCAACATCAGCCGCGAGCGTATCCGTCAGATAGAAAAAAGAGCTTTTGAAAAACTTTCCGCCTATGTCAAAGAGGCGATGAGCAAAGTAGATAAATAAAAAAAAAAGCGGAGCAATGCTCCGCTTTTCTTGTGCTTAGAACTCAATCACGGATGGCGTTGATGGAAGCCTTATTGGATTTGCCTTCACGATTTGATTAAATCATAAATTTACTAGTCTCTTAAAATAATTTTTATTAGAAATTTTTAAGCAAATCTTCCGCGCTTGGCATTGTTGGGACGCTTAATGGATAATAGTAAAAATACACGCTCAATAAGGCTAAAGCAGCAACCGGAACAACAACCTTTTCAAACGGAAAATGTGCATGTCCGTCATTTTTAGCTTTCATCCACTGATAAAACTTTGAAGAATAGATAAAGACCACAGCTCCCAAAATTGTGCTAAACAATAAAGCGTCAAGATTGAACACATAAGCGATAATCTGCGGACGGTATTCAATTTCTCCCATATACATAAAGCCAATTGAGCCAACGCTGATAATCATGAGTAAAAAGTCGCGGCCATAAAAATGCCAGTTCTTTTTATCAAACCACAAAATCAGCCAATAGCCCAATAACGCCAGTAAAGCTCCGGCCCAGACGCCGACAACGCTGTCATCTACACCCAAACTTCTCGCAAGTTCAAGTGATGCGCCAACAGCAACTGTACATACAGCACAAGCCGGATTAGCGTAGGCCTGACTTGCAGCTAAAACCATCATCATTGCTAGTGTCAATAACATTTTTTTTCTTCCTTATGCTTATTGTTTTGCAAAAGTTTATCACTCTTTATGATTTTTAATCAACAGCTTTTTGAGAGTTATTATCAGCGGTAGCTTTTGCTTTTATATTTTCTCTCAAGAAGCGGCGCGCCATTTTAACAGCATTTTCAAAGGTACTGGCAGTCGAAATATTGTGACTGTTTATTCTTTCATGCTGAAAAGCTTCTTTTAGCACACGACGTGGTTGCTTTTTGACATTGGAAAAAATAATTTTCATGTCAGAGGCTTGAGCTTTTTTGACGAAGTCTACAATGATATGGGCACCGGTTGCATCAACCAAAGGAACATAACCCATACGCAAGATTAAAACTTTAGGCGCTTCGGAAAGGTTTTTAAGGCTAGCAGATACCTGTGATGCCGCTCCAAAAAATAAAGGTCCTGACAAGCGCAAAGACATAACGCCTCCTTTTGACATAACCTGAGTTAAGTCGCGTCCACCGCCTTGGTCTACAAGAACTTCTTCATCCGTTTCAATTTCCATCTCGCGACTCATGCGGTGCATAAAGATGATGCTTGACATAATGAAGCCAACACTAATGGCGGTGTTTAAGTCTGCCAACAAAGTTAATGCCAAGGTCACAATCAATGTATAACGGTCGCCTCTAGGGCCTTCGATAACCTTAAGCATTTTATCTATACCAAGCATATTCCAGCCGACAAGCGTCAAGACAACCGCTAAGCATGACAGCGGAATATATTTTGCCAAAGGAGCCAACAACAACATGAATAACAAAATAAAGACAGCATTCATCATGCCCGAAATCGGTGAATATGCACGCGCTTTAAGGTTTGTTGCTGTGCGAGCAATTGCGCTTGTGGCCGGAATACCACCGAAGAACATGGTGATTACGTTTGCTATACCTTCACCGATTAATTCTGCATTCGGATTGTGGTTATCACCGCTCATACCGTCGGCTACCGTTGCGCAGAGCAAAGACTCAATTGCTGCTAAAAAGGCAATTGTCAATCCACTCGGCAAAACCTCAAAAAATAAGTCAAAGCTAAAGTCAGGAATGGTCGGCGCCGGCAAAAAGTGAGGAATTCCACCAAAGCGGCTACCGATGGTAGTGACTTCAACACCAAACATACTAAATATCATAACAACTAAGATTGATGCTGCTACACAAATCAAATAAGCTGGAAGTTTTGGCTTCTTTGCTTGAAGGTAAAAGATAATACCAAAGCTCATCAAAGCAATAAAGGTTGAAGCAATGGTTAATTTATCAAGATTGTGCAGATAAGTGTTCCAACGAGGGAAAACGGCTGCCGGAACATTTTGAATCTGTAACCCCAATAAGTCTTGAAACTGGGTAGAAATCAACAGCAAGCCGATACCAGCCGTAAAACCTAGAACAACAGGATATGGAATATATTTAATATAAGTACCTAATCTCAGTAATCCGGCAAGAATCAAAACGCCCCCGGTTATCAACATGGTCATCAAAAGTCCTTGATAGCCATAGCCATTTAAAACCGTTAAAATGACGATTGCAAAGGCACCGGTCGGACCTCCGATTTGATAACGTCCACCAGCCAGTAAGGCGATAAAAAATCCGGCAACAATCGCCGTATATAATCCTTGAGCCGGCGATACGCCAGATGCAATTGCCAATGCCATTGACAACGGAATCGATATAACCGAAACCGTCAAGCCGGCAGAGACATCTGTTTTGAATTTTTTATAACTATATCCTTGATTTTTTATAACTTCTACTAACTTAGGAGCATAATTTTTTTCATAAAAGTCGAGAGCTTTTTTCATAAAACCGAACATTTTCTTTTCCTGCTTTTCTGTTTATTATTTTTACTCAAAAATTCCGTTGCAAAGTAATACTCTTTTATTTTTGAGTGTCAAGCGGTTTAGAAAGTTTTGTCGCTGAAAATTATTGATGTCAAAAAAAAGCGAAGCAAATGCCTCGCTTTTTGAGATTGAATAAATAAAAATCTAAAACTCTAACACCGGGCGGACCTCGTTGCTGTAACCCTTATTGGAGCTGTTTCCGTAGTAGGACCCCAAACCATAGTCGCGGCCAAAGTCTGACATCCACGCGTAGTTACTATTGCGCTCGGATGACGACCAAACATCGTTATCTGCTGTGAATTTCTCCCCTTTTCCATAGACTAAACCCGTATTAACTTCCTGCTGATGGTTATAAATTGAGGATATAATTCCTGCTGCCGGCAAGCACCAATCGCCCGCACTCGTGCCTTCCGTACTATACTCATGTGCCGCCCATGCTGCTGTATATCTACTATCTCCCGCTGCAACTATTTTTGCCGTGTTACCACAGCTATCCAAATCCAAAAATGCGTCCTCTTCCGAGGTATAATTCGGTAAATTAGTGATATCCATAGAAAGTCCCCATCCGTAAGAACCTATCGATTTTAGTGACATCACTTGTCCATGACCAAATCCATCAACATAAACTACGACGCCTATCGGCGTTTTTCCTGATTGCGGCGTTACTGAACAGGTTTTATCTGAATTAAACAGATGCCCAATTTGACAAGATTTTAATGAGCTTTCTTGCTCGATTTTAATGAGCTTTCTTGCTCCATAGTTTCAATTGTCTTTTCCAACTCTGCTATTTTATTTGCCAAATCACAATTCCAATAATTGCCAAACGGACATTTAATGCCGTTTGTACAACTTGATGTACTGCTATAGCCCATTGCCGTACAGCTTGGTGTAGCAATACAGGCCGCATTTGCTTGCACAATGCCGCCACAAAGAACAAATGCTGTTGTTGTATAGAGTAATG
>CASFMW010000057.1 GCA_949295935.1 uncultured Pseudomonadota bacterium
TTGTTTTCATTTTGTTCCCTTTCTTTCGGTCTCCTTAGTTTAGCCTTTTTTCTCCAAAGACTCTACTATTTTTTTATTCCCGAAACTTGGGGCAGTATAATTTTATTTCTTCATCAGCTCTATATCCCAATGCAATAACTGCAACAATATCTTCTGTTTCCGGAATATTTAGGACTTTTCTTAATTCTTCTGCATTGCGTAAACCCAAAATAATGCTGTCAATTCCCATATCTGTTGCTTTTAATATTAAAAAGGCATTTTGTAAGCCTAGGTCATAACAGCCCCAGCCGTTGCCAAGTTCGTTTTCAGGTATGCCGTTTCTGTCAAATCCTGAGCAGTTTTTTATATAAGTGCTGATAATGAGTGTATTTATGTCTTTTGTGACAATTTGATTTTGTTGAGCCAAACATTGGCGCGTTTCTTGTAATTTTTCTTCATTAAAAATAACATAGTAGCGGCTTGTTTGAGCGTTTTTCCAAGAAGGAGCCTGTTGTGCGCAATGTATCAGTTCGAATATTTGTTGTTTTGAGATTTTTTTATTTGGATTATAGTTTCTTACACTTCTTCTTTTGTTAACAATATCATCAAAATTCATATGATTCTCCAATTTAGCTTCTTCAGCGGAAAGATTTGCAAAACAATTATTCCATTGTAATATTGTTTTTGAGCCAGTCTTTGAGCTCTTGCAAGCTATGAACTTCAGGAATCCAATTTAACTCTTGCGGCAAATCTGTTGTAAACTCGCAACGATAACGTATAGGGTGAGCTCCGACATTGATGGCGGCATATTGATTATAAATTCGATCATCGACCAAAATTGTTTCTTCGGCTTTTAGACCATATTTATCAAAGCAGCTTTTAAGCATATCTTCTTTGGCCGAATCGTGCATGAATTTTCCATGTTGAACACATTCAATGGTTAAAAAATCTGTTACGTCAGCCAATAAATTGTTCAAAAAACGCTTTTTGGTTTCAACATCAAATGTTGCCGACATTGTGAATTGGCGATAGCCTTTATCGTGCAATTCCTTTAAGGTTTCGATAACATGAGGGTATAACGGACGATTGGTAAAAAATTCGGGAGAATGGCAAAAGTCATAATCCATTTCTTGCCCCATTTCCGGATGGGTTTTTAGCTCTAATGCGCCATATTTCGGAACAATCGGCAAGACTTTGGGTAAGTCCTCCCATTTGATATTGCCGTAGGTCGGAGCATATTTCGGATGTTTGGTCAAGAAATTATAATAAGCGTAATTTAAGTTTGCTAACACGCCGTCAACATCCCAAAATATGTTTTTGATAATCATTCTTATTCTCCGCTGTTTTTTTTCAATGGCTTATCTTGGCATATTATTTTTATTTTTTCAAGTGAATGATTTTGCATCTACAACCACTCTTTTAAAATAATCTTCAAGAGATTTAATATCAATATTAATTGATATAGAGGTACTTGTTTTTATAGATTTTATTCCATCTAATAAAGTCTTGGTTCAATATGAATAACAACTCTTTGATTTTTGAGCTGGTTTTGTGGAATAGGCTCATCAAACAAGTCAAAGTTTGGATATTTAGGAACATTATCAGCAAAGCCGATAATCTTTATTCTGGTATGAGAAATACCACGATCTTCTAAAAAGCGTGCTACGGTAGCAGCTCTGGCCGCAGAAAGTTCCCAGTTTGACGGATATAATTCTGATTCAACTTTTTTGTTGCTGGTATGACCTTCGACGCTGAAATTAAATTTTGCATAGCGTTCAGATTGCAGGGTTGCGGCAATGCGTTTAAGAATTGGCTGCGCCTGTGCTTTTAGCTTTGCCGATCCGGTGTCAAAGAAGGTGTCGCCGCCAAATTCTAAAACAATTCCTTGTGTGTCGCTGCCGATAGAGACTTCATCTGTAGCATCCATGGACTGAATGTCATCAGATAATTCCACCATAAGCATTTCAATTGGGCGCTGGGCTTGAACTTTTCCAAGACCTTCCTGCATGCCTGCTTGAATTTGTTCGTACTTAGCTTGATCAACGCTTGATGCTGCTAACATCATTACAAAGAAGCACAGCAGCAATGTTACCATATCTCCGTATGTATCTTGCCAAGAACTATCTATCTGAACTTCTTTTTTTTCTTTCATGGCTACCTGCCTTTTGATTAAGAGTTGCCCGAATCTCTGTTCATGTCGCGATCAATGAGGAATTGTTCGCTGACGTCAACAAAGGAGTTTAGTTTGTCTTGAATATAGCGTGGGCTTTTGCGCTCTGCGAGCAAAACAAGCCCGTCAAGTTGAATGGAGTTAATCAGTTCTGTTCTGTCATAGCGTGCATTCATTTTTGTGGCCATAGGAATACAGAACAAACGTGCGAGAATAACGCCATAAAAGGTTGTAATCAATGCAACAGCCATACTCGGACCGATTGAGGCCGGGTCACCACTCATATTACTTAACATGATAACCAGACCGATAAGTGTTCCAAGCATACCAAAAGCAGGTGCGTCACCGCCCATTTTCATCAACGCTCCGGTACTAATACGATTCCGGTTTGATTGTTCTTCAAGCATATGTTCCAGAATCTGTCGGATTTCGGCTCCGGTGTATCCGGTAACAACCAGATCTGCGCCATAAGCAAGGAAGGGATTGTCTTTACGAAGAGTTTCTGTAACTTCATTTTCTAGCCCTTGGAGACCATTTTTTTGTATAGTATAACCCCATTTTACGATTCTACCGACTTCATCTTTAAGCGAAGTGTTCATATCTTTATAGCTTTTGAAGACCTTAACAAATGTTTTAAGCGCATCAAAGGCAACTTTTGTTTCGTAAGAAATAAAACAAGTTACAACAGTACCACCGACCACAATGATGACACTCGGAACATCGAAGAAAGCCATCGGGCGATCTGTCGCCGTCATAATAGAGCCTACTACCGTCATTACGCCGGCAATAAAAGCAATCACAGTACCTAAAGACATTTTTTAAAACCCTTGAAATTACACGTTAGATATAATTATAAGGGAAAAAGGTTAAACAAAGGTTATTTTCTTGTTAGGCTTTACATAAGCAATTGCGGCATGCTCTTCACAATAAGTTTGTCCGATTTTAACTTTCTTTCCGCAGAAGTGAAAATTTTCGTCCTTGGGATCGCCTATAGGCCAGCGGCAAGTGTGATTGTCTAAATCGATAAGCATGGTTTTGCCTTTGGAAGCTCCGGATTTTTTCAAATCGGCTTTGAAAGCGAACTCGTTTGCCAGCTGCTCCTCTGAAGGAGCCTGAAATTTTTTTTCGGGGCTTGCATTTTCCTCCTTTTGTGCTGAGACTGTTGACTTTTGAGCTAGTTCTTTGTGTGGTTCCGCAGTTGTTTTCTTCTCGGCAATAGGTTTTTTTTCCGCTGGCTGAGCCGTCTGTTTTTTTTCTACAGTGCGAATCGGAGCAGAATCTCCAGATGTTTCGGATTTTTTCTTGATCGGGGAAGGGCGGCCAGATAGTCCGAGACGGTGAACCTTTCCGACAATAGAGTTTTTTGAAACGCCGAGTTTTTTCCCTATTTCACCGGTGGTCATACCGTCTTTCCACATTTTTTTAAGGTCTTCGACCATTTTATCTGTCCAAGCCATTGAAGTATCTCCTCAAAGAAATTTAATGTTATGGCTGCATAATAAGTTAATATTTTTCACGAGTCTAGAGATTATTTAAAAAAAGATAAAAAATTTAAGAAATTTTAGGATATCAAAAATAGTATAAGTTAAAACGGCTGCAATTCAGGAGATAAAAATGATTAGCTATGGCAAAATTTTGGGACTTGGATTATTGTTAAGTTCTGTTTCCAGCGTGGCGATGAGTGCTGAAACAATAGTCGATTCGTCAAAAACAACCAATATGGAAATCAGTGTTTATAACAATAATATGGCTTATGTTAAGGATACGCGCAGTGCTAATCTTGTTGCCGGAAAAAATCAGTTGGCGTTTGAAGGCGTGTCTTCTCAGATATTGCCAGAGACAGCAATGCTTTTAAGTAGCGGAATAAGCGTTTCTGAACAAAATTATAATTATAACTTGATGACACCGAGTAATATTTTGGCCGGCTCTGTCGGAAAGAAGGTCAAAACCGCTCTTTATAATGAAGTAACCGGAAAAACAGAATATAATGAGGCCGAAATTTTAGAGGCAGGCGGAGGTAGTCCGGTACTGAAATTTGATTATGGTATAGAAACAGAGTTTCCGGGAAGAATAATTTACTCTGACATTCCTGATGGATTAAGGACCAAGCCGACTTTGGTTATTGATGTTGAAAGTAAAGAGAAAGCTAAAGATAAAAGCATGGAGCTTTCGTATTTGACAACGGGGCTTAGCTGGAAGGCTGATTATGTGGCCGAGATAAATGGAAAAAGTCAGTTGAATTTGACTGGGTGGATAACTTTGAATAACGAATCGGGGACAGATTATGAAAATGCTTCGGTTCAGTTAATTGCCGGTTCGGTAAATCGGGTTCAAACTAATGTTATTCGGCCTTTAATGGCGATGCGGAGCATGAAAGCTGCCGGTGCGAATATGGCTGTGGCGGAAAGTGCAGATGCTGCTATGCCTGTTTCAGAAGCTTTTTCTGATTATTATCTTTATACTTTGCCAATAAAAACAACTTTAAGAGATAATCAGACCAAGCAAGTTAGCCTGATGGATAAGAGTGGGGTGAAGTTTGATAAAATTTATCGATTGAACTCTCCGTTATATATCAACATTAATCAAACAGAGAGTCGTTTCACAAAGGCTAATCCGACGGTGATTTATAAAGTTGAAAATACAAAAGCCAATGGGCTTGGTGAAGCTCTTCCCAAAGGTATAATCAGATTTTTTGAACAAGACAGTCGCAATAGCCTGCAGTTTATTGGAGAAAGCAACCTTCCGTCCTTGGCAGAAGGAGAAAAGACAGAGTTGATTGTCGGGCAGGCCTTTGATATCTATGCTGAAGGAAAAGTCAGCTCTTCAACCAAAATCGCACAAGACACGGTTGAGGCAAAAGTAGAAGTCACGATTACCAATGCTAAAAGCGAAGGCGTCAAATTAGAATATAATCAAAATTTTGGCTGGGTTGACTGGAAGATTGTTAAGGAGGAAACTCAAAGCAGCCGTAAAGATGCCTCAACAGCAATGTGGAAACTTGAGATTCCGGCGCAGAGCAAATATGTTCTTGAATATACGGTTCGCTTGAGCAAAAAAGGGTAAGTGTAACAATGAAAGGTCTCGGCAAATTTATAACAGCAGCAGTTGTTATCGGGCAAGTTAGTATTGCCGAAGCTGCTGTTGTGCCGTGGAGCTTGACAAATGCCCAACCTACCAAAATCTCAGAAAAAAAAGATACTCATGATTATTCGGCTTTTTATGCGGTTGATTTGAGTGAAGATCTTCCCAGTCTTGATAAACTGAGAAAGATGTATGTTAAAAATACGATATACGATAAAAAGTATGAATTTTCGTGGAATATCGGTCATAAATTTGATGAAGTGTTTGATGGGATTATAAAGACTTATGGCTCAAGCGATAAGCGCCTTAAAAAACAAGGCGAAGATATGCTTTATGAGATGATAAAAAATGCACCGAAAGAAATTTACCCTTATATCGGTCCATATTTGCATACCGTGCCGAATATGTCGGGCAAGATTCTTGAAATGCCGGGGATAAAGGAGACCAAAAACAAATTTCCCGAGCGGATATCTGAGCATGTGAAAGGAATCAAAAACTTAGAGTTTTTATCGCCTTATATGTATTTTGTACTTATGCCTGAGATTTGGCCGGATTATAAAGACACCAGAGAATATCCAAAAGAAAAACCGATATATGCCAAAGTCAAATATGATGAGCAGTTTTGGAAAAAAATAAGAGCACAGGTCAAGCCCGAGGATTATTACCCTGATCGCGAAAGAAAAGGCGATGACATTAAAGACAAGTTGCGCACTTTGAACCCCAGTTTGGAGGGAAGCTTAACTTCGGCTGATGTTAAAGCCTTTGGTCGCACCTTGAAACAGATTGATGAGTTCAGCAAGGTCCCCGGAAGAATGGCCTTGTTATCAGAAGCCAGAATGTTATTAAACAGTCATGAAGAGGCAAAGGGAAAAGGATTGCCGATAAATACGTTAAAAGATTTGGTCAACCCTTGCCAAAGGTTGGTGCAGCAACTTCGCATAGCTGGATTAGAGGGCGAGTTTATGCAAATTGTCGGCAAGGAAGGTTTTTCGTCTGAAGAATGGGCTTATACTTGTGACAGAACGATAAAAGCTTATCGTTTGAGCATGATAAATTGGTCAACAGTCGCCTCCATATTAAATTATAAGCAAAATATTTATAAAGAAACGCTGCAAAACATGCCTTTGATGTTTCGAGGATCACAGTTAGCTGTCATGTTGGCATTACCCGAAATGTATAAAGCTTCAAGAGAAGATGTTGTTGCAGTCAGAAAAAATCGCAAAATGTTGGCTGATGAGTTTAAAGCAATAGACTTTAATATTGCCGGCGCGCCGGTAGAATTTTCAATGTAAATAAAAAATCAAGACCGACGGAAAACCACCGGTCTTTTTTTGTAACAAGAAAACTACCGGCTAGGCCGGTAGTTCCAAAGAGCTTACAGCTTTACAGATAAAAAACTCCTTTGCTAGAATAAAGTGACGGTC
>CASFMW010000058.1 GCA_949295935.1 uncultured Pseudomonadota bacterium
TTAACAAAAAAAATCCCCTTTGAATATTTTTTTCAAAGGGGATTTCTTTTTTTCCTCCACTTTCTGGGGTACAGATCAAGCCGGTGGGTTACTTTTTTGAGATTAAAAAAATTTTTTAACATCACCAAGGATTGTTTCTCTTTGAAAAACAATACCGTGAATACCTAAGGACTTTGCAGCTTCAACATCGGTTTGGGCAAATGCAAACAATAAGCAAAAAAGCAGATTAACATAAAAAATCAAGAAAAAACTTACCGATAGATGTCATCTCCAACCGGTTCGAGCCATGTTGATTGATTGTTCGGCAAGTTTGGTTCAATCGAAATATGCGTAAACCATTGATCAGGAGCCGCTCCATGCCAATGCTCAACCTCAGGAGGAATTTTAACAACATCGCCTTTTTTAAGGATGCGAATTTCTCCGTTACGCTCTTGATAACGCCCCTCTCCGGCTAAGACCAACAGGATTTGCCCGCCGCTGTGCTTGTGCCAATTTGTCCGCGCACCGGGTTCAAAGGTAACATTTCCGATAGATGAGTTAAACACATCATCTTTTACAACCAGCATATTCAAATAAGTCTGACCGGTAAAAAACTTACCGTAAGGATTAGATTCTCCTTGTTCAAAAACAGTATCAACTTGAGCTTTATTCATTTCTTGAGCCTCCGCAATAGAAATTAAAAAACAGCTAAAAAGAAGAGAAAGAAAAAAACGCATAATTACCCTCCCCTTTTTTATTTCAGATTGTCTTGAAAGAATTGCGTGATTTTACCAAATGGGATTTTTTCAAGATTATCATACAAATCAACATGATTAGACCCTGGGATAATCATCAATTCTTTATTATCGCCTTTAAGCTTTCTAAAAGCATCTTCACTAAAATAACGACTGTGCGCTTTTTCGCCATGTATCATCAAAACCGGACTTTTAATTTCGGAACTATAAGACAGTAAAGGCATATTGATAAACGACAAAGATGAGGTCATATTCCAGTTTCCGTTAGAATTAATCGAACGAGGATAAAATCCGCGAGACGTTTTGTAATACCCGTAATAATCCTTAACAAACTGCGGCTCCTCACCGGATAATTTGTCAGGCAACCCGGGAGCTTTGGCATAAGAGTTATTTTTAAAATCTTGGGTTCTCTGAGCATTAAGATTTTGTTTTAACTCATAGCGCTCTTTTTCACCCATAGCATCAAAATAACCATTGGCATTCACACGGCTCATATCATACATAGTTGAGGTAACAACAGCTTTAATACGTGTATCCATAGCTGCGGCATTCAAGCCCATACCACCAAAACCGCAAATTCCGAGAATTCCGATTTTTTCAGGATCAACATTTGATAAATTGCTCAAAAAGTCAACCGCCGCACTAAAATCCTCGGTATTAATATCCGGAGAAGCCACATTTCTGGGGTCACCTCCGCTTTCTCCGGTATAAGACGGATCAAAAGCCAAGGCTGCAAAACCACGTTCGGCCATAGTTTGAGCATACAAACCGGACGCTTGTTCTTTAACCGCCCCAAACGGTCCGCTAACGGCAATCGCCGCAAGTTTTGCAGATTGAGAATTTTTCGGCAGATATAAATCACCGACTAAGGAAATGCCATATCGATTCTTAAACGAAACTTTTTTAACAATCACCTTATCACTTTTAGGAAAAGTCTTATCCCACATCCGAGCAGAATACACTTTCCAACCAATCAAAACCGCCGCCAACACGCTCAAAGAAACAAGTATTTTCATAGAGTTACCTTTCAAAAAGATTTTTTACATTAAAAGTCTAAAAGATAGAGCATACTCTAAGTCAAGTACTTTTTTTACAAAACTTCTTTAATATCTTCCGGCCATGGCCTTATAAATATAGTTTTCGTATTTAATGATTTGATATTTCTGCTGAATTAGGCTTTTACGTAGAGAATTTTCACTATAAAGAGCTTGCAGATAATCACGAAATTCGATTTTTCCGTTATTATAGCGCTCTTTATAATATTGCGTAATTTCAAGCGAATTCTGATAATTTTCATTAATGTTAGCAAAACTCTGAGTTGATTTCTCATAAGCAAAATAGTAATAAGCCACTTCATTAACCGCTTGATTAAGCGTATCGTTAAAGTCGATAAAAGCAATTTGATAATCCGCTTCCGAAATTCTTATATTATTTTTGACGCGCGTCCAATCCAAAAACGGCAAATCTACGGAAACACTTCCCATCACAAACGGCACATCAAAGGTTGACCGCGCCTTGTTAGAAGATGATGATAAAGCTGTGCGCAAAGAAACACTCGGATACCAATTTTTGTTTTCAGCCTCAAGGGTTTTAAAACTTTTTTCCAAGCGATATTGACTGGCCAACAAATCAGGACGATTAGCCAAGACCGAAAGCGGCACATCAAGATTAATTCCAAGCGTCTTTTGGTCAAGAATGTTACCAAATTTCAAATTAAGAACTTCTTCTTGACGCGTGTTGAGAATATTTTTAAGACTTGCTTCCATTTCTTTGAATTGGGTTTCAAGCTCAAGCAAGCGATTTTGTTCGGACAACAAGCTTTGCTTGGCTTCCAAAAACTCAACATTATCCGCCTTCCCTGTTTTATATTTCGCTTCGGCAATGTTTTTAATATCCTCATACATTTTAATATTGCTTTGGGTAACATCAATCGTGTTACTCAGATATTCCAAATTAAAATACAAATCAACAACACTATTGATAAGAGCAAGCTTGGCCGTTTCTTTATCCAAAATAGTTGCCTGATATTCAAGCGCTTGAGCATCATTCAAATCACGGATTTTGCCATAAAGATCGACTTCATAACTTAGGCCGAGTTCGCCCGAAAAATTATCCGTAAAATTATCATGCGTATCAATCTGCCGCTGGCTCGAAGCGCTTAACCCGCCGGACAAGGTCGGAAACAAATCGGCATTGGTTAAATTAAGCCGATAGAGCTCTTGATTAATAGCAATTGCCGCTTTCAGATAATCCGGATTATTAGCAAGCGCCGTTTCGACCAATTGATTAAGTTCAACATTGTTATAAGCCATCCACCATTCGGCATTGGCCTTATATTTTTCTTGTACACTACGTGTATAATTAAGCTCATCGGCCACCGTCGTCGGATAAGGTTGAAAAGTAGCACAACCAGCCGACATTAAAAGAGTGGTAGTTAAAAGCACAATATGTAAAGCATTTTTTCTCATGTTATTCACTCGCCAAAGCATCAATCGGGTTAAGGTTAGAGGCGTTTTTCGCCGGCATATATCCAAAGATGATACCAATTGCCGAAGAACAAACCAAAGCCAAGACAATTGACGCGGTTGAAAAAATCATTCCAAAATCTTCTGAAAAAGTGTTAAAACCCAAACCGATAAGCATAGATAAAGCAACCCCCATAAAACCTCCGACCAGACAGATTAAAATCGCCTCAATCAAAAATTGTTGCAAAATATCTTCTTGCTTGGCACCAATTGCCATACGAATGCCGATTTCTTTGGTGCGCTCGGTGACTGAAACCAACATAATATTCATCACACCGATACCACCGACCACAAGAGAAATAACAGCAATGCTAGCGATTAAGAGCTTCATTGTATTTGTTGCGCTTTCAACCGTTTGCTTAATGCTATCGCTGTTAATCATAAAAAAGTCTTTCTGCCCATGAAGAGAGGTCAAAATATTTTCAATACTCTCTTCTGCAACTTGAGAATTAACTGCATCCGAAACCTTAACGGTAATTGAATTTATGTCCGTGCTTCCGTTAATTTTGTACATTGCCGTGGTATAAGGAACCCAAATATTCATTGAATCAGAGTTCGGACCGGCATTATTTTCTTTTTCGGTCACACCGATAACCCGCAAAGGCTTTTTGTTAAAAATAATAATTTCACCGATAGGATTTGGATTATCCGAAAAAATTTCTTCCAAGGTGTTATGGTCAATCACCGCGACTGATGCAATATTATTCACTTCATCTTGAGTAAAAATGCGCCCGAGAGCAATATTTTTGCCTTTAACCTCAAAGAAGGAAGAGCCAACGCCTTTAAGCTGCGCCGTTGCAGAGGTATTAGCATAAACAAGAGTACCGCTGGCTGAAACGCTTGGGGTTGAATTATCAATAAATCCTTGACGACTAAGATAGTCCGAATCACTGACTTTAAGGGTTTTAACTTTGCCTGAACGCATATCACCAAACCCCGTGCCGGGCATAATATCAATGGTATTAGTTCCCATTGAATTAATCTGCTCCATAATTTTGGCCTGAGATGCATTACCAAGCGCCACTACCGACACAACGGAAGCAATACCGATAATAATACCAAGCATTGTCAATAAAGACCGCATTTTATTGGCTAATATAGCGTGAATAGACATCGAAAAAGATTCGGCAAAACGATACTTAAAAATATCAAGCTTGCTTTTCTTAACCTTAGGCACGCTATGCTCAATTTCATAAAATTCCGAAACCTTGCGCTCATCAGCGACAATCTCACCGTCTTTAATCTCAATAATGCGGCTGGCTTGAGCGGCAATTTTGCTGTCATGGGTAACAAGAATGATTGTGTGTCCTTGTTTATGCAGATTTTTAATAATCTCCATCACCATTTCACCGCTTTTGGAATCAAGCGCACCGGTCGGTTCATCAGCAAGAATAATTTCACCACCATTCATCAAAGCACGAGCAATACTAACGCGTTGTTGCTGACCACCGGACAACTCATTTGGCTTATTGCCAAGCTTGGTTGGAAGCTCAAGTTTTTTCAAAAGCTCAACAGCGCGGCTGTTTCTCTCGCTCTCGCCCATTCCAAGATAAATAGCCGGAAGCGCAGCATTTTCACGAGCATTAAGACTGCTTAATAAATTATAGCGCTGAAAAATAAACCCAAAAGTCTTGCACCGAAGCTCGGCCAGCTGATTACGAGACATCTTCCCAACTTCGGTCTTATTGATTTTATAAGAGCCGGAGGTTGGCGTATCCAAACAGCCTATAATATTCATCAGGGTTGATTTTCCCGAACCGGACTGCCCGATTATGGCCACAAAGTCGCCCTTTTCTATTGATAAATTGATGTTTTTCAGAACATGAACCCGATTTTTATCATGTCCAAAAAACTTATTAATATTATGCAGTTCCAAAATTTCCATGGCTAGAATCTCCTCGGACCTTTTGTACTGGCAGCTTTGTCAGAAATTTCTGAAGATGACATTTTAGCAATAATAACCTCATCACCTTCATTAAGTCCGCCTTTAACTTCAATATTTAAACCATCAGAAACACCGGTTTCAACAACGCGTTTAAGCGCACCGTTTTGCGTCAAGATTTCAACATATTTTTCATTTCCTTCATGCTTAACCGCAGTCACCGGCACGGTCAAAACATTTTCAGCTCTATCGACATAAATCACGTTTTGCGTAGTCATACCAATACGAAGCAACCCGTCAGGATTAGGCACATTCAAGCGCCCGTAATAATAAATTGCCTCACTGGACCCCACAACCTCGGTATACTCGCCATTTGTTAACAGTGTCAATCCTGGATCAATGGATTTTAGTGTTGTTTCAAAAGAAGAATTCAAATTAGCCAAGACCGAATAACTAACTTTAACGCCCGGCTTAATATTAGCAATATCACCTTCTGAAATTTCAATAAGAATTTCCATCTGGCTCAAATCAGCAATCTGCACAATGGTCGGTGTGTTCATGGCAGCATTCACCGTCTGCCCTTCTTTCACCGGAATAGATACAATAGTTCCATCAAGCGGTGCGGTAATTTTGGTATAATCCAAATTTGTTTCTGCCGTACTTAAAGAAATTTCGGTTTCCTTAATATTGGCTTCAAGTTCGGTCACCCGAGATTTTGCGCTTTCATAAACGTCTTGAGCATTTTCCAAATCTTCAGTCGAAGCGGCATTTTTCTTTTTCAAAGCCGCCATACGGTCGTATTGCTTTTTGGCCACATCAAGAGAAACTTTAGCAGCATTCAGTTGGGCTTGATAACTGCTGAGGCGCGATTTATTGATTTCAACATCATTCTGTTGGGTAGTAGAATCAATCTCGGCAATTAAATCACCTTTTTTAACATTTTGCCCAATAACGACATGAAGCTTCTCAATTTTACCGGAAGCCTGAGCACCAACGGTAACCAATTCGCTGGCCCGAACCTCACCGGTAGCATTCACAACCTTTTCAATATTTTGCCGTTTGACCGGCTCGGTAATATAAGAGATGTCATCTCCGGAACTAAAAAAATAAGCATATGCCGGAAAAGCGGCAGAAACCAACAAAGTTAACAATAAAACTTTTTTAGAAACAAACGAAAACATTTTAAAAACTTTCATTTTTTCAACATAATTAATCCATACAACCTTATAAACGAAGAAAAATTGAAAAAAGTTCAAAAAAAATAAAATCATAAAACTTATTGACAAAAAAAGTAACCCACCGGCTTAGCCGGTGGTTCTTCACAAGCGGGTGTAACCCTAACGGTGCCAGCGAACGCCTTAAGGGCGTATGACGGTCTGACGGG
>CASFMW010000059.1 GCA_949295935.1 uncultured Pseudomonadota bacterium
TTATGTGCTTAATTTATTTTTAATTTGGTGTTGTGATTATGATACTTTTTTATAATTTTTACTCTCTGCCCCATACTTTGACGATGAACCCGATGAACCAGTAAAGCACCTCGAAAGGTGCTTTTTTTATAATTGGCGCGCTCTGGGCGATTCGAACGCCCGACCCACAGCTTAGAAGGCTGTTGCTCTATCCTGCTGAGCTAAGAGCGCAAAAATAAAATATGGTCGGGACAGGCGGATTCGAACCGTCGGCATCTTGCTCCCAAAGCAAGCGCTCTACCAGGCTGAGCTATGTCCCGACTCTTTCATCGGCTAGGAAACAAAATACCCGTTTTATTTTTTTTTGCAAGTATTTTTTTCACAATCTTGCTTAAATTTATTTTTTACAAAAAAATCCTGATGATTTGATGAAATCATCAGGATTAGTCTTTTTAGTCTTCCACCTTGGTAAAAAAGCGAGAAAAATAATCCGGCGCATAAGAGAATAATACAAGATTCTCAATAGGATCACATTCCAATGGTTCTTTATTCACCAAAAGTTGTGTTAACTTCCTCTTTAATGAAACCTCTATCTCATAAGGATTTACAATTTCAGACAACAGCTTTTCTTTCTGCAGATAAACCGCCCACTGTTCAAACCTACAATCATTGAAGGTCCAAACATAATTGAACAGACCTGAAATAAATTCCCCATTATCAAGAGGATAAAGAACTTCATAAAGCTCCCCCTTAGTTGCCGCCTCTTTTATTTCATAAGGTGCCCACATCAGCATGGCGCCACTATACATACAACGGCGAAGCATCCCATTCACATGAACGACTTCTTGCCGATAACTTGAATAATAAACAGCAACATAACCGTCATAATATTCATCTAGCGGCAACCTATTTTTTGCTCCATAAGCCTCAAGCATTTCTTCAAAAGAAGAAAAATGGCAACGAAACCCCATTGCCTGCTCAAAACTTAATTTCACAATGCGAGGCTCTTTTCCAAGAATCAAATCCGCTTTTCTGATTTCCAATGCGGAAACATTAATTGTAAACTTTTCCATAATATATTAATAATTGAGTAACTACGAATATAATACCATATTTTGGAACAAGCGTCAATACTTTTGACAAAAAAAACTAAATAATCTGCATTTCTTTCAGGCTGGCATAATTATTCTTAGACACAATCAAATGGTCAAGCAAGGTGATATTAATACTTTCCAGCGCGATTTTAATCTGCTTGGTCATATCAACATCAGCGCGCGAAGGCTTAACATCCCCAGATGGATGATTATGCACCAAGATAACCGCCGAAGCTTTGCGTTCCATTGCACGCTTAACCACCTCACGCGGATGAATAGCCACTTGATTAATTGTACCACGTTGCATAATTTCCTCACCGACAACTTGCCATTTAACATCAAGAAAAATGATACGAAATTCTTCAACATCAAGATGAGCCATCTCTGAACGACAATAATCAATCATAGCGTCCCAGTTGCTGATAACCGGTTTATCGGCGGACGCCAATTCAGCCCAAAACAAACGCCGTGCAGCCGTACGAATAACCTTAAACAGAACAGCTGTATTCTCTTTAACACCATCAACGTCTTGCAACTGAGAAGCCGAAGCATTCAACACACCTGCCAAACTACCGAAACGTTTTATTAAGGCTTTAGCCAGCGGTTTAACATCGCGTCTAGGCAAAGCATAGGTCAAAATCAGCTCAGCCAATTCATAGTCCGGCATACTCTTTCCCTCATCAGAGAGAAAGCGCGATCTTAAGCGAGTCCTATGCCCGAGATAATCCGGTTCTGTTGTATCTGTCATTCGTCATCCGTAGAATATGGTGGTTTATCTAGCCCTTTAGGAGAATACGTAAAGACCTCATAGCCGTCTTTGGTAACACCGAGAGAATGTTCAAACTGCATAGATAAGCTTTTATCGCGTGTTACGGCTGTCCACCCGTCTTTAAGAATAAGAGCATCTTTTTTGCCTTCATTAATCATCGGCTCAATCGTAAAGAACATCCCCTCTTCCAAAACAAGGCCCGTTCCGCGACGACCGCAATGCATAACATTCGGCGCATCATGAAAAACTTTTCCCAAACCATGACCGCAAAACATATCAACCACCGAGTAGCCATATTTATGCGCCCATTCTTCTATAACCGCACCGATATCACCGAGTCTTGCCCCTGGTTTAACCATATCAATACCGCGCATCATACATTCATAAGTAACCTGACACAAACGCTTAGCCTTGATTTTAGGTTTGCCGGCAAAATACATACGACTGGTATCGCCATACCATCCGTCAACAATAGCCGTCACGTCAATATTGAGACTGTCACCGTCTAGCAACTTGCGGTTATAATCAGGAATACCATGACAAATCACATGGTTGATTGATATACAAACCGACTTCGGATAACCATGATATCCAAGACACGCCGGAACAGCACCTTTAGCAATCATAAACTCACGGCACAAATCATCAAGCTCACCGGTTGATACCCCGGGCTTTACAAAAGGTGTAATATAATCCAAACATTCGGCGGCAACCTTACCGGCCACACGCATTTTTTCAAATTCTTCTGGGGTATGGAGAACAATTCCGTCTTTTCTTTTAATTGACAAAGCAACCTCCTAATAAACAATCTCTAACTTTTTATCAATCGCAACAGATTTTTGAGTCACCTTACACCGATAACAACAAAATTTCAATCCGCTTTTCACTTCATCAAAAATTTTTGCAGCAGCAATAGGATCTTGCCTCCACACAAAACGCGCTGCCAAACAATCTTCTCGCGGAACAATAAGAAAAACATAAGTTTCAGCTCCTTCATTGCGCATTTGCCGCAACTGATTAAACATCTCAAGCTCAAAAAAATTAATCGTTGACGGAAAGACCACATCATCATTGACTTTGTTAAAGATATTCACCACATAAACATAAGCCTTTCGCCCGTCTTTTGCTTGCAACTCAAAATTTGCAATTTGCTGCATATCCTCATTTTTAATTTCGCGCATACTGGAATAAGCACCAAAATCCGCGTCAAGCACACCTTTTGAAAAAGCCTCAATAAAAAGCTGATTTTTATATTTATAATTCACAAATATAAGCCCACTGCCGCTGTCTGCCATCTGACAAACATAAGACACATTGCGGCGACTGTCGGCTGATTTTGAAAGTAGAACAGTTGCACCAATAGGATAAAGCTGTTGCTTAAAATCTGTTTCCGGACAAAAGGCATGAGCTAAAGACCCATCCTCAAGTTCCACATCAAGGATAAGATTTTTATAGCTGCCAACGATTTTGGCCGGAATAAGATTTTCTTTGTAAATCATAACATTACATTTTAAAGTTAATTTATATTATAAACTGTCTGCACGATTTTGCATATATCGGTATAAGCCGGCGTCCAGCCCAAAAGCGCACGCGCTTTATCAGCAGCAGCAATAAGCACAGCAGGATCTCCGGCACGCCGCGGCGCGTAAACCACCGGAACTTTGCATCCGCTGACTTTTTCCACCGCCTCTACCATTTCTTTAACCGAAGTCCCCTTTCCTGTTCCAAGATTAAGTGATTGAGATGCCATTCCTTGCGCCAGTTTTTCTAAGGCTAAAACATGAGCCGATGCAAGATCGCTGACATGAATATAATCACGAATACAAGTTCCGTCAGGCGTTGGATAATCATTGCCAAAGATTTTAAGCTCAGAGCGTTTTCCACTCAAAACTTCCATGATTATTGGCAAAAGATTTTGTGAGTTTATCTCCTTGCCGCGAATATCACCGTCCGCATCATAACCAACAGCGTTAAAATAGCGCAAAGCCACAAATTTAATATTTTTAAGTTGGTCATACCATTGCATAAACTTTTCAATTTCAAGCTTGGTAAAACCATAATAATTAATCGGGTTAAGCGGCATATTTTCATCAATTAAGGATTTATCCGGCATTCCGTAGACCGCTGCGGAAGAAGAAAAAACCAAATACTTCGCACCTGTTTCAACCATCGCATTCAAAATATTGATAGAACCGGAGATATTATTAACTGAATAGAGCATCGGATTTTCCATCGATTCGCCAACAGCTTTTTTAGCAGCCAGATGAACAACCGCGTCATGACCGCCCATTGCTTGGCACAAAGCCTGATAATCAAGGATATCGCCTTCAACAAAAGCATTTTGCGAAAAAAGATTTATTTTTTGCCCGCTGGATAAATTATCAAACACCGTCACCGAATGTCCGGATTGCATAAGTGCTTTCGCCACATGACTTCCGATATAACCGGCACCGCCAACCACAAGAACCTTCATCTTTTATCTCCCTTTACCCAAAGAATAAAGATATTATAAAAACATAATAAACTTATGCAAGCAAAAAGACCACCTAAACCGCATAAGAAGCAACAATCGCCGTTGCCAGCCGCACACCATCAGCCGCAGCTGAAACAATACCGCCGGCATAACCGGCACCCTCACCGGCCGGATAAAGCCCACGCAAAGATACGGATTGATAATCATCACCGCGTAAAATCCGCACCGGAGAAGAGCTTCTTGTCTCCACACCGGTCAAAATCGTGTCATAAGCCGCAAAACCATGAAGTTTTTTATCCATATCAACAATCGCGCGCTGCATGGTTTCGGTGACGTAAGGCGGTAACACTTCACGCAAATCACCAAGTTGCACCCCAGGGGTATAAGAAGGCAAAACATCTCCTAAACGTTTAGAGCTTTTGTTTTTCAAAAAATCTCCGACCAACTGCGCCGGAGCAAAATAATTCCGTCCGCCGAAAACAAAAGCGGATTCTTCAAGCTTGCGCTGAAAATACATTCCGTCAAGCGGCGTTTTTGTACCATAATCCTCGGGAGAAACGCCGACCAGCAGAGCAGCATTGGCATTGACACCGTCGCGCGCATGACGGCTCATTCCGTTTGTCACCACACGACCGATTTCTGAGGCTGCGGCCACCACCTCGCCCCCAGGACACATACAAAAGCTATAAGCCGAGCGCCCGTTGTCATAATGAACGGCCAATTTATAATCCGCCGCACCCAAAGCCGGATAATGAGCAAATTTACCATATTGCGCCTGATTTATTTTTTCTTGCAAATGTTCGATTCTGGCCCCAACCGAAAACGGCTTTGCCATAAGAGATATGCCTGATTGATAAAGCATTTCAAATGTATCTCGCGCCGAATGCCCGATAGCTAAGACAAGACACTCGCACGGCAGTTCAATATAAGTTCCGTCAGCTTTTTCCACACCGGCGGCAATAAGAACACCGTCTTTTTGAACCAATTTGACCAACTTGTGTTCAAACAAATATTCTCCACCGAGAGAAATAATTTTCTCTCGAAGGCATGGCAACATTTTTGCCAAGTTATCCGTTCCGATATGCGGCTTGGCCAAATATAAAATATCCGACGGCGCACCGGCTTCAACAAAAGCCTCAAGCACTTTGCGTACATAAGCATCTTTTTTAATGCCGGTCATCAGCTTTCCGTCCGAAAAAGTTCCGGCACCGCCCTCCCCGAACTGAACATTCGAACAAGGATTAAGCTTTCCGGTTTTCCAAAACAGGTCAACATCTTTCAAACGCCGCGCCACATCTTTTCCGCGTTCCAGCACAATTGGCTTCAAACCACATTCCGCCAACACCAAAGCAGCCAAAAGTCCGGCCGGCCCGCTGCCGACCACAATCGGTCGCAAGGCGGAAGGTTTAAGTTTGTTCGGCAAAGATAATTTTTCTTCAACCAGTTTTTCCACATTCGGCAAAGCACGGCGCAAAAGCGATTCTTCATCTTTCACGTCGACATCAAACGCATAAACAAAAAACACACGAGATTTATTGCGCGCATCGACGGCTTTTTTAGCAACTTCAAAATTTTTTATCTCATCACAAGGCAGATTCAACGCCGCTGCAATCACAGCAACGTTCACCTCTTGATTAAGCTCAAGCTTTACATTTGATAGTCTTATCATCAATATCTTTCAAAAAAAATCATCAACTTGCCGTGAGTATACGCCTTTTTTTCAAGAAAATAAATCAAAATTTTTATAACAAAAAAGTAACCCACCGGCTTGATCTGTACCCCAGAAAGTGGAGGAAAAAAAGAAATCCCCTTTGAAAAAAATATTCAAAGGGGATTTTTTTTGTTAA
>CASFMW010000060.1 GCA_949295935.1 uncultured Pseudomonadota bacterium
GCAGGAGATAAGAGCAGCTATCCGGCAGCATGGGCAGCACATGAGTATAAAACAGAAGGAACAGAGGCCGGAGATTGGTGCTTGCCAGCAGCAGGAATATTTACCTCAATACATAATAACAAAAATGTTATCAATATCGGTTTTCAGAGAGCAAATGGGGCACAATTCAAAAACAACGACAACGCTTGGTCGTCGTCCGAATACAATTACGACTATGCGTGGTACTCCTACCTTGCCTATAGCTATGGTTTGTGCTACGAAAACGACTTCCACTACAACCCCTATAAGTATACCAGCTACGAGGTCCGCCCTGTGTTAGAGTTTTAGATTTTGCAACCAAAATCATGTCATAAAATCTGTATTAGTTGCCCGTTATACACTGTTTTTTTCTTTTTGGAAAAAAGCCGATATGTGAGTCGAATAATAAGAATTTAGGAATTTTGCGAGTGAGTGCTAAGCAAAAACAACCGTTGCTCCGGTTGTTTTTGTCTGCAAACTCTTTGGAACATCTTGTTGAGCCAGGCTGTAAAAGCAGCCGCAGCGTACAAAGAAGTACGTGAGGATGACGGAGACCCGCGAAATCTGTATTAATCGACCACAGAGCGAGTTTTCAAAAAATTCGGAGAATAGTTACAGCTAGAGGTATTTCTAGCTGCGAGAAAAATTTTAGTGTACACAGATAGTACATGAATTTTTCGAGACAGCGTAAAATGCCTCTAGATGTGCTGTTATACGCTGTTTTTTTCTTTTTAGAAAAAAGCCGATATGTGAGTCGAATAATAAGAATTTAGGAATTTTGCGAGTGAGCGTACAAAATAGTACGTGACCGAGCAAAATATCCGACAATTCTGTATTAGTCGACCTCAGAGCAAAAAACAGCGGAGAACGCGGCAAATAATAAGATTTTAGGGCGACAACACCGCAGCGTACAGAGAAGTACGTGAGGATGGCGGAGACCCGCGAAATCTGTATTAGTTGCCCGTTATACGCTGTTTTTTTCTTTTTTCAGTTTTTTGAGCAACATACTCCTTTTTAGGCGACTAATTCTGTCAATGTAAAGAATACCGTCAAGATGATCCATTTCGTGCTGAACGACGATGGCAAAAAAGTCATCGGCTAAAACTTCCTGCTCTTTACCATTGTAGTCAAGATAACGCACGCGCACTTGGGCATAACGCTCAACTTCGGCACGCTGCCCGGGGACGGAAAGACACCCTTCTTCACCACAGACTTTTTCTTCTGATTTCCATATGATTTCAGGATTAACCATATAGATTGGATTGCCGGCATGCTCTTCATCGCGCTCATAGTCTATGACCAAAATGCGTTGAGAAACACCGACTTGCGGTGCAGCCAAGCCGACACCGCCGGCCTCATACATAGTTTCTAGCATATCATCAAGAAAGCGGCGCATTTCATCATCAACGCCGGAAACCTTCTGCGCCTTTTGCTTCAAAATCGGATGCGGATATTCATAAACTGTTAAGCGTGTCATATTCTATCACCCTGATTTTGGTCTTTTGCAATTTTATCAAGCAAAGCATTAACCATCTTTGGTTCTTTCTTTGCAAAAAAGGCATAAGCTAGGTCAACATATTCTTTTATAATGACCTTTGTATCAACATCATGAGTGTTAATAATTTCATACATCGCACAAAGAAGAAGGGCGCGCAAAGTTCCGTCCATCCGCTCAAAGGAATAACCCTCAGCCAAATAAGACATAATGGCTTTTTCCAGCGCTTCTTTGTTTTTTTGTACGTTGCGCACGATTTCAGTAAAATAGGGCTTGTCCATTTCATTGACTTCGACCAGCTCTTCGCGCTGCGTAAGCTCATCTTCATCAATCACATAGCGCCCGACTTCACCGTTCACAAAATTCTTAATCACCTCATCAACCGGCAGCTGCCCATATTCAATCATATAAGTTGCCTGCACGGCAGCCAAGCGAGCTTCGCTTTTCATTTTAATTTTTTCAGAAACAAATCCTGCCATAATTCAACTGCCTTTCTTTAATCATCAAGTTTAGGCTGAGCAATTTCCGGCTTAGCCATCCGGTCGATTGTCTCAACAAAATCTTCAAAATCCTTCACTTCACGAAAATCCTTATAAACCGAAGCAAAACGAATATAAGCAATATGGTCAAGCTTAGCCAAAGCTTCCATCACATATTGCCCGATAAGCTCGGAAGGAATTTCGCCCTCACCGGAGACCTCAAGCTGACGCTGAATAGAATTGACCACTTTTTCGACCCGCTCTTGATTAACCGGACGCTTGCGCACTGCCAAAGAAATTGAACGAGCCAATTTATCACGATCAAAAGGCACACGCTCGCCATTCTTTTTCACCACCAACAAATCGCGTAGCTGCACTCGTTCATAGGTTGTAAAACGAGAACCGCACTCCGGACACTCACGCCGACGGCGAATGGCGGTATTATCATCGGCATTACGCGAGTCTTTTACTTGTGTATCATCACAACCGCAAAATGGACATTTCATAATCAGGCCTCACCTTTTTTTATCAGGCTTTCAGCCACCTGATAGAGTTTTGAAGAATACCTTGCTCCTTTTATAAGGACAATATCATTATTTTGCAACAAGTTATTTAATAAAAATTCATCTAACCCGACCTGATTCTCAAAATAATAGGTCTTTTGCGAAGCATCAAGCTGCGCCAAAGTATCCTTCATTTCGGGACAAACGCCGACCACAACATCGATTCCGGCAGATTTTAAGCATTGTCCGACCTCAATATGCTGTGCCTTTGAGGTATCACCGAGTTCGGCCATTTTACCAAGCACAGCGATTCGGCGACCACCTTTTTGCTTGGCCAAATTTTGAACAGCCAACTTCATCGCCTCCGGCTGACCGGAATAGCTGTCATCAATCAAGGTATAATGCCCACCGTCAGCTAATTTTAAGATTCGTTTTTGGCCACGTCCTGGCAACGGTCGAAAATCTTTAAGAAACGTCGCAGCCTTTTCCACATCAAGCCCCAGCGCCTCAACCACTGTCAAAACACAGAGAGCATTAGCCACATGATGTTCCCCGCATTCAGAGAGCTCAAAGCAAAGCTTTTTACCACCGATAACGGCTTTAACCTGACAGCCGCCTTCTGTTTCAACCACCTCAGGGCAATTACAAGACCCAAAGAGCAAAACATTTGCTTGATGTTCATCCGCGCGGCGCACCAATAAATCAGCATAATTTGTATCACCATTAATGATTGCCGTACCACCTTTGGCAAGCCCTTCAAAAATTTCGGCCTTAGCTTCGGCGATTCCCTTAAAGTTTTCAAAAAACTCAATATGCATCGGATAAACATTGGTCACAATGGCAATATCGGGCTTAACATAAGAGGTCAAACGCGAAATCTCTCCCTTGGCACTCATGCCCATTTCAATAATTGCATAATCGGCATGATAACTCATATTGCACAAACTCTCGGGAACACCGATAAAATTGTTGTGATTTCCCTCGGTAGCATAAACATCGGTAAAGCGGCTCAAAACAAACTTAATTTCTTCTTTTGTTGTGGTTTTTCCGGCACTTCCGGTCAAACCGATAACTTTTCCTTTAAAATTTTGACGGATATAACGTCCGATTTTTCCATAAGCATCAAGTACATCGGGAACAACCAACTGCCTCATCGCCGGCACATCCGGCAAAAGCCGAGAAACCAAGGCCAACGGACAACCCTGCTGGATAACCTCTTTCACAAAATCATGCCCGTCAAATTTTTCACCTTTGATTGCCACAAACATTGAGGTTTTATGCGCTTTTCGACTATCCGTAACGATATTTCTGATTTCAACATCTACCACGGCCGAAGGTGAATGCACAACCTCGGCAATTTTTTTAGAATTAATGCTCTCCATTTTCCGTCCCCATAATCATAAGAATGGAAAGATAATAACATAAAAAAATAAATTTAGTGTTTAAAACACCGTCGATAACGTGCCATTTTTAAAAAGCGCAGAAAAACAGCAGGGTGCCGCAAAAAGATAAACAACGACAATAACTTTTTTTGTTTTACATAAGAAAGCATATCATTTTGCGAGAATAAGAGCTGTTCTTGGATATACAAATATTTACTCTTCCACGGTTCAACCTTTTTCTTAAACGGATGACAGGATTTTGAAAAAATCAAAATATCGGTATAATCATCTTTCTTGGGCAGATAAATTTCCTCAAGCATAGACAACGAACGATAAAAAGCCAAAGTCGATTCATTATGTTCACGGCCGGTATAAAGGCGAAAATTCTCAAAACCAAGTCGACGCGCATAAGCCAAAGTTCGGCAAAAAATTTTGCGCCCAAAACCATGGCGGCGATATTTCGGCACCACGCCAAACCAATTGAGCCAAGCATCTTTCGGATATTCGGGATAATAATAAATTCCGGTCAAACCGATAAACTCGCGCCCCTTCTTGACCAACCAAAACTGAGAAAGATATTCCGGCGAGGAGAATAAAGATTTTTCCAAAGTATCATTACGATATTCTTCAGGAAAAACTTTTTTCTGAACTTCTTGCCCAATAGATAAATTATCTGCATTAAGAGGAATAAATTTCAGCATAAAACACCATTTTTATTAAGAATCAACAGAAGAACATGAAGAAACAAATGGTATTGTCACAAAGGCAAGGGCTGATAAAAAATATTGAAATTTCATAACATACCTCGCAATAACAAACAAGTCGCCGTGATGAAGGGCTACTGGAAGTTGAGAACAATACCAGAAGTTATTGTGTGATATATTGACTAAAAGCGTATTTTATCGCCTTCCAGTCATCAAAAACCGGATGGCGAAAATATCGTCTTTCGCAAAGACGCTTCTGGAAATTAGGTTCTCACACCTAAGTCAGACCATCAATTCTGACCATATCATTATAGAAATAGATAAAACCAAAAAGCAAGAATTTTTTTTATAAATAAAGCGCAACAAAAAAAAGCCGTGATAAAAATCACAGCTTTTTATAGTTATACTAAAATACCAAAAGTTATTCCCAAACACACAATGAAGAACATTATCCCCGAAAGTATTAAAGCAAAATCATTGCGTACTAAAGTAAACGAGGCAGAAAAACAAGAAAAGCAACAACAAATATCAGGTACCGCAAAAGCGCAAACAAAACCTAATTCCCAATAAAATAAAGCATTATTCCAAGTTAATTCCGGCTTTAACCAAACATTAATCCCGAACAACACTATAAAAACTATCGGCCAAGAAAGCCAAAAGAACAGCTTTGTGCGTCTAACACATTTTTGATAATTTTGCTGAAGCTGATTATCAATTTGCTTTTGAAAATCCACCATCATTTTGTTATCATCATTTGAACAATCTAATGTTTGAGGCTCCGACAACAGACGTCTAAGCGAAGATAGATCATTCACATACGAAGGATACCTCAGACAAATAAATACAATTGTCAAAAAGGCAGAAACAAACAAATAAATCACCATAATATTATTTTTTTTCGTCTTTATTTCATGAGGCACGTGGATTTCCTAGTTCCTTCCTCGGTTTATAATAAAAATAAATAATAAAACTCTATTGCACTATATAGCTTGCATAACCTATTAAATCAATAAAAATTTAAATGCTCGTTCCACTACACTCGCTCGGGCTTTGGGCTCTACATCAAAGGTTGGGGCAAAAGCAGTACTCAAGATTATAAAAAGTATTATAATCAGTTCAGCACAAACCTATTTTGGAGGACTGCTTATGC
>CASFMW010000061.1 GCA_949295935.1 uncultured Pseudomonadota bacterium
CCAGACCGTCACTTTATTCTAGCAAAGGAGTTTTTTATCTGTAAAGCTGTAAGCTCTTTGGAACTACCGGCCTAGCCGGTAGTTTTCTTGTTACAATAATTAATCCATACAACCTTATAAACGAAGAAAAATTGAAAAAAGTTCAAAAAAAATAAAATCATAAAACTTATTGACAAAATAACAAAATAGAATATCATCAACCTACAAATTTATTATTAATTTATAAAAAAATACAATTATGGTTAAAGATTTTTACACAATTGTCGGTATTTTGTGTTTGGCTGCTTTAGGAGCTGGTTTAGTTTGGTATATTGGATACCTGATTATCGACCAATATGAAAAACGCAAACAGCGAAAAAACAAAGAAAAAGAAGACGCCGAATACCAAAAGTATTTGCAGAGCCTATCAGACATGAACCTTGACACCATCAACAGGCTTGCTAAAAAAGACACTAAATGGTGCACTAAAGAAAGAAAAAAAATGATTGAAGAGGAAGTCCGCCGACGACTTGCTCAAAGATAAAACAAACCGAAAAAGAACAAATCCCATTACAGGACTTGTTCTTTTTCCTTTTTTAAAAGCTCAATCTGACTAAGCAAATCCTGCACAATCCGCTTGGCATCAAAACGATTCAAATTCTGCGTTGCACAATCAATTTTAGATTGATATTTATTTTTATGCTGAATAACATCTTCCATAATCTGCGCCAACTGCTTATAATTATGCGGCTCAAACAGCACACCGGCCTCTCCGTTCATCACAATTTCGGCTGGTCCCGACTTAACATCAGAAGAAATTGCCAAAGTTCCAACAGCTTGCGCCTCAAGCAAGACATTCGGCAATCCTTCTCCAACGGTTGTTGTTGATGACAAAATCAGCGCCTGAGCATTTTTAATTCCCCCATAAACATTATTGACTTGTCCTGTAAAAATAATATTAGGATTATCTTTGGCCAGCTCCTTCATTGCAGACAATTCAGGCCCTTTTCCGACAACATACAGCCGAACCCTCTTATTCTTTTCAGAAAAAATCTGAAAAGCGCAAATAACCGTTGCCACATCTTTATCTTCGTCCACCCTTTGAACCGCAATAAAATACGGAACAGAAGTATCAAAAATTTTATTTTCTTTTTCAGCCTCTTGCCGAACAAACTGAACATCTATTGGGTTATATAGGCGCGTAATCTTATGCGCATAGTCAGGAAAAGCCTTTTTAAAATCATCCTTAAAAGAATCAGACAAACAAACAATTTTATCATATTCTGAAAACCACAAAGATTTTGGCTTTTCAGAAAAGAGCATAAAGCTTCCATGAAACCAACCAATTTTAGTTTTTTTTACATTTTTCATCTCAGTTGCACAACAAAAATTAAAAAAGTCAAACACAACATCAAATTGATCTAAAATCTTAACAATTCTGCGTTTCATTAAAAAATTGTGAATTTTACAAAACCATTTAGATAGGAAAAATCGACGTTTTTTTAAGAAAATTCCATCAATATAACGAATATTCTTTTCCTTGAAAAAATCAATAAAATAAGAATCTCTAATTTTTTGCTTACACAAAACAGTACACTCAATATCCTTATATTTAACGAATTCTGACAAATACTGGCATAAAACTTTTTCAACACCTCCCATAATCATATGACTCATACAAAAAACGATTCTCATACCGCTAAGCACTCATTATTATTGATAAAACTATAACAAAAGTACAAGATAGGATAGAAAACTTCAATTATGTTTTATACCTATCCCCAAAAAACATTCAAATTTATACACAAAAAAGCAGAACATTATTCACGTTCTGCTTTAATTTTTTACTGAATTTCTTGACTGTTAACAGAGATTAACTCCAAAGTTGTCAACTCAATTTTTTGCTTCAGATAATCAAGAAAATTAATTTTCTGCCCATTAATATCATAAGCAAAAAACGGAGCAATAACAGATTTTAACGCGTTTTCTGATAATTCATCATATTTACCGGCCAAATTTCCAGCACGCTTAAGCTCTGTTTTGGCTGAAGACATCTCAATCGTTTTCTGCCAATTCTTCGCCAGCTCATTGATAATAAATTCAGCCTCATTAACAGAAATATTTCCTTTTTGAGGCACAAATTTATTCGCCTTCACAGCATCAAGATAAAATGTTAAATAGTCTTGGAAGATATAATCCCATCCGGTTTCGAGATAAATTTCCCGAGCAAGAAGAACAACCGCCAATTGCGCTGAAATATCATCATATTTGCGAATTAAAATCTCATCTTTGCGATTAAGATTTTGTAGATGAAAAACATCATTCAACACGCGTGTAAATTGATAATAAAGCGTAAGTTGCTTACGCATTTCCGAATTCAAAAACTCAAATTTCTGCTTAAAAGCGCCTAAATTTGTTGAATCATTAAAGGCTCTACCCAAAGAAAATTTGTTAAGGATAATAACTGCCTCACCGTTGTCATAGCTCAAAGCACCACCGGCATAATAAACTGTCGTATCCTCAATCACAACTTGATTAAGCTTGTAGTTTATAATTTCTTGATAAGGAAATTTTCTATACTCTAAATTATCCGAACGCTGTTCTTGTACATCACTTTTCCAAAAGGTAAAAGCCGACTTAGGAACAAATCCAAACCACCATGCGGCACCAAAGGCAATAATCACCGCAACCAAAATAATAATAAATTTTTTCATAACGATAGTGTTTTAATAATAATATTTTTTTAGCACAATATCCAAAAAAATATTTTTTGTCAACTTATTTTTTAATGACGCGCCATCCACAAACCTAATTCAAACAATAAATAAGTCGGAACAGATAGCATCAGCTGGCTGACAACGTCCGGCGGCGTTAAAATTCCGGCAATAATCAAAATCGCCACAAAAACATAAGACCGTTTGCTTTTGACCATTTGATAAGAAACCATTTCTGACCGAATTAAAGAATAAGTCACTACCGGAAACTGAAACATAAGCCCAAAAACAACGCCCAACCACAATGACAAGCTAATGACATTAGAAATCCCAAACATTGCCTTTATATCCGGCGTTGAAAAACTGATACCAAATGAAATAATCAGCGGCAAAATAAAAAAGACACAAAACAAAACGCCAATAATAAACAAGGCGGAGGAGATAAAAACCATAGACTTTATAAATTTCCGCTCATTATCATACAGCGCCGGCAAAACAAACTGCCACACTTGCCGTGCAATATAAGGAAAACAACACAAAAAATCTAAAACAACCGCCACTTTTATCTGCAAAATAAAAACTTCCATCGGCGAAAAATAGTTAAAAGACACATCATTTTCACCAATAAGAACTTTTATCAAAAAATCGATAACATAAGGCGCGACAAAAAACAATGGCACAAGCCCAATGCCCAAAGCCACAAAGCACCTTATCAGCATTAACCGCAAGGCTTCAAGATGCGTAATCAGACTTTCGTCTTGGTCTTCCATAAGTTATTTCTCAGACTTTTTTTCTTCTGCTTCAGCGGCTTTTTCCACCGTGTCTTTCAAATCTTTGGCCTCATTCTGCAACATTTCTTTGGCTTTTTTATACTCATATTGCGCCTTGCCGAGAGCTTTGGCCAATTCCGGAATACGCTTTCCTCCAAATAAAATAAGAATAACAACCAAAATAAGTGCAATTTCCGTTAAACCTAATGACATTTTAATCTCCTTTATTTCAAAACACGTTGTGCCTTAACTGCCATAATTTTAATAGCCTCAACCGGACAGGCCACTTTACAGGCACCGCAACCAATACAACTATCAGCATGAACGATTGGGAAAGTCCCCTTCTCCTTCGTTATGGCCTGACGAGGACATTTTCGCACGCACAAACCGCACTTAACGCAATAGTCTTCGTCAATATGAGCCAGCCCGATTTGTGTCTTTTGCTTTTCAGCAAGAGATATTTTCTTAATACCCCCCGAAGGACAAACTTCCGAACATTTATGACAGTTATAATCACAAAAACTGTCCGTATAATCAAGATGCACAACCGGATAATCAGCATTTGCCTTTTTTATAATCTTCATCGGACAATTCTGAACACAAAGATTACAATTAAGGCAACGATTGGCAAAATCTTCTGCACTTTCACCTCCAGCAGGCAAAATAACTTTTTTCACCTTTGCAGCAACGGCTTTGCCCAAAGAAACACCACTTTTAACGGCCAAGGCAAAAACTGCAACCACTGCCCCGCCGACCAAAAGCTTCCGTCGCATTGGACTAAACGCAACACAAGGCCGAGGCTTAACACCGAAATGAATAGCATTTTTAGGACAACCTACAAGACAATTCAAGCACTTAACACAAGTTTCGTTGTCAACACTTTTACTTTTGAAGTCAATACTGCCGGTAGGACATTTTGACGCACATTTACTGCAAGAAATGCACTTGTCACTTTCCATATAAATTTTGTTAAGACTGAATTTTGAAATCAGCCCTAAAACCGCCCCCACCGGACAAATATTAGAACAAAACCAGCGCCCTTTAAACCAAACAAGAACAGCAAGAAGCGCCAATATAACGCCACCGAAAACAGCGCCCGACGCAGCCGAACCAAACAAGGTGTAAGGGTCTATGAAACGAACCAGAAAAGCAGTACCGCCAATCATTACCCCAAAGACAATAGCCGCTAGAAAATACTTGTAAGGACGATTTTTCTTCAAGCTATTTTTGCGCTGAAACACAAGCATTAAGAGTTCTTGATAAATTCCCAAAGGACAAAGTGTTGAACAATAAATTCGCCCAAACAGCACGGTCAGTAAAACAAGCCCAATAAAGAGCAAAATCGCAAATACCGAAAAATCTACCAAGCAACACTGCAACAATGCCGCAAATTGAACATCAAGCAGTCTTACCGGATAAAAAGCACTGACAAAAGCTAAGACCGATAAACCACCGACAACTAAAGCCAGCGCCAACCGCAAAAAATAGCCATATTTTTTCATCGATATCCTTTACAATGACAAACCGTCCAACCATTCTTTTAATCCGGACGTACGATTTCCGTAACCATTCCACCCATCTTGGAATATGTTACAGTCTTTGCACTGCTTTGTCATGTCAGAAATTGTGTTTTGCACACCGCCGCCACCATGGGTAATGAATGGAATAACCTTTTTGCCGGACAAATCATAACTTTCCAAAAAACTGCTGACTTGCGGCGTAATTGTTCCCCACCAGTTTGGAGAACCTAAAAAAACAACATCATATTGAGATATATCATCAATTTTTGAAACAAGCTTTGGACGATATCGGTCTTTAATCTCTTTTCTGGCCTGAATGGTCATTTCATGGTAGTCGGCGGGATATTCTCCTTCGGTCTTTATTTCAAACAAATCCCCACCGATATAAGATTGAATAGCCTCTGCCACAACTTTGGTATTACCGCTGTAAGAATAATAAGCGATTAAGATTTTAGAATTTTCGGACACCATCGTTTTTTCTCCCTCACTTACCTGAGCAAAAGCACTTGAGAAACCACCAGCTAAAAGCCCACAAACAAAAACCAAAAATTTTTTCATATTTTTCTACCCTTCAAAAGTTTTAGCCACTTCTTTCATCCACTTGCTGATTTCAATATGCTGCGGACATTGTTTTTCACACAACTTGCACCCAATGCAAGAAGA
>CASFMW010000062.1 GCA_949295935.1 uncultured Pseudomonadota bacterium
TTTAACAAAAAAAATCCCCTTTGAATATTTTTTTCAAAGGGGATTTCTTTTTTTCCTCCACTTTCTGGGGTACAGATCAAGCCGGTGGGTTACTTTTTTATAGCTTTTATCCTTAGAACGGAATATCGTCATCCAAGTCAGCGGCCGGAGCTGCTGCGCCTGTATCCCAGCCGGCTCCCGAAGGAGCGCCCGAAAAGACATCATTACCGCCGGCAGGAACGCCGTCGCTTTTGCTATCCAACAAGGTCAGATTACCGCTAAAGTTTTGCAAAACAACTTCGGTTGTGTATCTTTCGCCGCCGTTGGTGTCTTCCCATTTGCGGGTTTGCAACTGCCCTTCGATATAAACCTTAGAGCCTTTTCTTAAATATTTTTCGGCAATATCAGCCAACTGCGGATTGAAAATCACAACACGATGCCATTCCGTGCGGTCTTTTCTTTCTCCCGAGGCTTTATCTCTCCATGTATCCGTGGTTGCAACGCTCAAGTTAACAACTTTGGTGCCGCTTTGAGTATTGCTGACGCGCGGATCTGCGCCCAAATTACCGACTAAAATTACTTTATTTATGCTTCCAGCCATTTCTTTTCTCTTTATTAAAGTTATTCCTGCGTTTTAATATACCCGCTTTATTTTAAGATTAAAGTAAAATCTTTATCTGTGGGAAAAAATTTTTATTTTTTTAGTAAACTTGGGCATATTGGCCGCTCATGCGGATGTAAATTCCGTAGCTTGGCAGATTTTCAGGGGTACCGTTTTTAACAGTTGTTTCGCCCCATAAGGTTTTTACCGGTCCATTGGCCATGGCTGCGGCTAACCTGTCATAATCAAATGAGTCGCCTTTTTCAACCAGTCCTTCCCAAAATTTGACCGCAGAAAAACCATAAACACCTAACCCTTCCGGTTCAACGCCTTTTAATCTTAACTGCACCAAAGTTTCGGCAAAGTTCGGATTATCACTTAACGACGGCAAGCCCACATAAAATATCTTCTCGGCCATTTTGCCCATTATCTCGTTATAATCATTTTGTGCCTTATATTTATTGGCAAAAATAATAAAATGCTCGTTTTCATCTTTTAACTGGCTGGCGACTTCGGCCGTTTGTTTTGGGGTGCCTAATATATAAGCAATATTGTTTTTGTCTTCCAAAACCTTTTCTACCAAATCATCACTATCATCAAAAGAGCCGTAACTATATGCCTTTAGCCGCTCTAAAGCATTGTGTTTTTTAAATTCTTGCTGAACGGCGGCGGCAATGTCAACAATCTCTCGGTTTTCGCTATCATAGATGATGGCTACGTTTCTGCCGGAAAAGCTCTTGTCATAAAAGTTATAAAAATCCGTACTTTGGCGGCGGTTATCTCCGCTTAACTTGGCTAATCCGGGGTGATTTTTGGCCTCGTCTTCTTCCGGAATAGATGTCGGAATTATCTGAAAAATTTTGGCATCAGCATAGGTCTTAGCAACTTCTCCAAACTCGTTGCCGCAATAAGGGCCAATGACTAAAGAAATTTTATCTTTCTCACTGGTGTTAGACGCTATCATTTTGGCGGTAGCAACAGACAGTCGGTCATCACAGGCGTCATTAATTGTTATCAGATTTATCCTTTGGCCTTTTAATCCTCCTGCTTCATTTATTAAATCAATTGCTGTTTTCACACCGCTGATGAGCTCTGTTCCGAAAGCTTGCTGATCACCAGTTTGCGGCGCAACAACAGCAATATTCACATCGGCTTGCGCCGTTGTTATGTGAAAAAATGCCGCCAGAATTCCTACATATGTCTTAATTTTCTTAAACAAAGGAGGTCCTTATTTTGCTTAGTCCAACATTTTATTTGTACCATATCTTTCAAAAAATTGCAAGGCGATATTAAAAAAGCCTGCGCTTTACTTTTTTGTTGCATTTTTGTTCTGTCGTGTTTATAGTCTCATCAGGAGTTAAATATGGCTAGTGATTTTATTGAAATTAAAGGCGCGCGCGAGCATAACCTTAAAAATATTGACATTGATATCCCAAAAAACAAGCTGACCGTTATTACCGGTCTTTCGGGGTCGGGAAAATCGTCCTTGGCTTTTGACACGATTTATGCTGAAGGTCAGCGTCGCTATGTGGAAAGTTTGTCCGCTTATGCCCGCCAGTTTTTGGAACTGATGAAAAAGCCTGATGTCGACTCGATTGAAGGGCTTTCGCCGGCCATATCCATTGAACAAAAAACAACCTCACACAATCCACGTTCAACGGTTGGAACCGTTACTGAGATTTATGACTATATGCGCTTGTTGTGGGCTCGTGCCGGAACACCTTATTCTCCGGCAACCGGCCTGCCTATTGAATCGCAAACAGTGTCTCAAATGGTTGACCGTATTCTTGATATGGCGCAAGGGACAAAGCTTTTGCTGCTCGCCCCAATTGCTCGCGGCAAAAAAGGTGAATTCAAAAAAGAGCTTGAAACTTTGCAAAAACAAGGATTTCAACGTTTCAAAATTGATGGACAGGTTTATGATGTGGACAATCTCCCTACCCTTGCCAAAACATTCAAACATGATATTGAGGTTGTGGTTGACCGAATTGTGGTCAAGCCCAATATTCAGGAACGCTTGGCCCAATCTATTGAAACCGCTCTAAAGCTTAGCGACGGCCTGCTTTATGCCGAAAATTTTGAGACAAGTGAACGTACGGTTTTTTCTTCAAAATTTGCTTGCCCTGTTTCCGGCTTTACGATTGAGGAAATTGAGCCAAGGCTTTTCTCATTTAACAATCCGTTCGGTGCTTGTCCGCATTGCGACGGAATCGGCGCTAGCCTTTATATGGACCCGAATCTGATTATTCCTAACGAAAATCTTTCTCTGTCACAAGGGGCAATTGCGCCGTGGAATACCGGAAAGTCGGCTTTTTATACGCAAACGGTTAATTCTTTGGCTGACTTTTTGCATATTTCGACCTCGACGCCATGGAAAGACCTGCCCAAAGAAGCGCAAGATGTTATTCTTTATGGTTCGGGCAATGTTTGCGTGCCGATGTATTTTTCACGCTTTATGACCGATAAGCCGTTTGAAGGGGTTATCCCGAACATGGAGCGCCGCTTTTTGGAAACTGATTCCGCTTGGATACGCGAAGAATTTTCAAAATATCAATCCGCCGCGCCGTGTGAATATTGCCATGGAAAGCGCTTAAAACCTGAGGCCTTAGCCGTCAAAGTCAATGGGCTTGATATTATGGAAGCCTCGGATATGTCTATAAAAAAAGCGCTCGAATGGTTCTCCGGCGTTGAGGCGACGCTTACACCGAAAAAGGCGGAAATTGCTCATAAAATCATTAAAGAAATTATCAATCGTCTCAGCTTTTTGAACAACGTCGGGCTGGATTATCTGACATTATCTCGTCAATCAGGCACACTTTCGGGTGGAGAATCACAACGTATTCGCCTTGCCTCGCAAATCGGCTCTGGCTTGACCGGCGTTATGTATGTTTTGGATGAGCCTTCTATCGGGCTTCATCAACGCGATAACGATCGCTTGCTTGAAACGCTTACCCGTTTGCGCGATATCGGGAATACGGTCATTGTTGTTGAACATGATGAAGATGCCATTCGTGCCGCTGATTATTTGGTAGACATGGGGCCAGGAGCCGGTGATAACGGTGGTTATGTTATGGCAAAAGGAACTGTTGAAGAAGTCTTGAATACGCCTCAAAGCTTAACCGCGCAATATCTTAACGGTGTGAAAGAAATTTCCGTTCCCAAAACACGGCGCAAAGGTAATGGCAAATTTATCGAACTTAAAGGGGCAAGAACAAATAATCTTAAAAATGTGGATTTGAAAATTCCACTCGGAACATTCACTTGTATTACAGGTGTTTCCGGCGGTGGAAAATCCTCTCTTATTCTTGAAACTTTATTCAAGGCGCTTGACAAAGAGCTTAACGGAAGCCGCACTCCGGCCGGAAAATATTCATCAATCTCGGGCGTTGAGCATATTGATAAAATTATTGATATCGACCAATCGCCAATCGGGCGCACGCCGCGCTCAAATCCGGCTACTTATACCGGATTATTCACCAATATTCGCGACTGGTTTGCCGGATTGCCGGAAGCTAAGGCTCGTGGTTATACCGCCGGACGATTTTCTTTCAATGTGGCCGGCGGACGTTGCGAAGCTTGTAAAGGTGACGGTGTTACCAAAATCGAAATGCACTTTTTGCCTGATGTTTATGTGGAATGTGATGCCTGCCACGGCAAGCGCTTTAACCGTGAAACGCTTGAAGTTAAATATCGGGATAAATCCATCTCTGATGTTCTCGATATGACGGTTGATGAGGCTTATAAATTCTTTGAAGCTATTCCATCTATCAAGAACCGTCTGTCTTTGTTGCAACAAGTCGGTCTTGGGTATATTCACCTCGGGCAGCAGGCGACAACGCTTTCGGGGGGCGAAGCACAGAGAATTAAGCTCTCAAAAGAACTATCCAAACGAGCAACCGGACGGACGCTTTATATTCTTGATGAACCGACCACGGGGTTGCATTTTGAAGATATCAACCGCCTACTCTCGGTTTTGCATAAACTGGTAGAGCAAGGCAACACGGTTGTGGTAATTGAGCATAACCTCGACGTGATTAAAACCGCAGACTACATTGTCGATATCGGCCCTGAAGGTGGCGACGGCGGCGGACGCATTATTGCTCAAGGCACACCCGAAAAGGTCTCTAAAGTCGAAAACAGCTACACCGCAAAATATCTCAAAATGAAACTGAAGTAAATTTTGTAAAAAAAGGCAGCGTTATAGAAACACTGCCTTTTTTGTATTGTACTAAAACTCGAGGACGGGGCGGACCCCGTAGCTGTAATACTTATCGTTGTAGTTGCTGTAGTCGTAGTTCAAACCGTAACTGTGGCTAAAGTCTGAGTGCCACGCGTCGTGACTATCGTACTCGGACGACGACCAAGCGTAGGTGCCGGCTGTGATTTGTGCCCCATGTGCTCGTCTGAATCCTGTGTTGATAACACTTTGGTTATTATAATATGAGGTAAATATTCCTGCTGCCGGCAAGCACCAATCTCCCGCCTCTGTTCCTTCTGTTTTATACTCATGTGCCGCCCAGGCTGCCGGATAGGTACTCTTATCTCCCGCCGCCATTATTTTTGCCGTATTTCCACAGCTATCATAATCTTTTGATGCTGCTTCTGATGAGCTATAGTTCGTCAAGCCCGATATATCCGTTCCATATCCACCCCACTCATAGCTTCCTATCGAATTTAAGGACATCGCCCATCTTTTACCATCATCTCCTATATAGACCACAACTCCGATAGCCTTTTTTGTTCCCATATCGTTATCATATCCTGATGAAGAACAGGTCATATCGCTATGTAAGATTGCCCCTAGTTTACATTCTGTTGAACTTTCTATACAGCCTTGCCCCTCTTTCCATTCAAATCC
>CASFMW010000063.1 GCA_949295935.1 uncultured Pseudomonadota bacterium
AATACAGCGCTTGCCTCCCGGCTTATATCCATCTGGACAATCTGTTACCGTATAACCTTCATTATAACAGCGCTCTTTGTCACTCAATCCATAGTCCGGTGATCCTCCGCCACTACCGCCTTCAATACCTTCACCATTACCAAACATCCCGTCACTGCATGACGAAGTGTCCGAGATAAAGCATACTGCCGCTGTCTTATATTCTTTATTTTTTGAAATATCTTTGTTTACAGAAAGTGAAGACACATGCTGTTTTACAAGTTGTGTGTGTGTAGAATGTAGATTTGTAAACAGGCTAGAGCTGACTGGTGTCTCATGGTAAAGTAAGGTCTTGGTACTTAATGTTGCACCTAATGCCGTGTTCGTCATAAGGCCTAATCCGAACACAGTTGTCCCTATAATCATATTCTTCACCATAATACCACCTCTTGCTTATCGCAACTTACACATGTCTTCACGATTCTACTATAACATAGATTCGATTTACTTGCAACAGATATTTAGTTTTTTGATGAAAAATTCAACAAATACAACAAGATAGAAAGATTTATTACGATTCTAATTTAAGTTATTTTTTGAAGATTCAAATAGTTATTCTTATGTCTAATCATTTCCGTCGGCGGTTCAAGGCGCGCCAAATTTCCGGCTGCATAAACTTGCCCTGCCAAATGCCGCGCTTTTCTTTTCTGGCAGTTTTTTCATCTCCAACATAAGAAGCATCATAACGATCATAAGCCACGGCCCAACCGGCAGCCACCATAGCGCGGTTAATATCCTCTCCATTAACATAGCAAACAGAGATTTGTCGATGATAACGATCAATTGTTATTTTTTTGCAGTCAACTTTACCTTGCGCTACCAGTTTTTTGAGATAATCAAGAGCTTTTATCCCGCAAGCATATTCTTTTCCTTTAATATCAAAACACTTTTGCTTATATTCCGGTGCATCGATTCCTTCAAGGCGAACTTCTGTTGTTCCGACCATCAAGCTGTCGCCGTCAATAACTTTTACATAACCAGCATTCTTTGCCGCCAAAGAAGGTAAACCTAACCCCAAAAACGCAACCATAAAATAAAAAATAAATTTCACTTCTCAGACCCAAAAATAAAAATCCGTTTAATAACCGCAAAAAAAACTTTGTTGTTTGAAAAACTATGTCCTATGATAACAACAGTTTATAAACTTTTTCAAGCTGATATTATAAGGAATATACAATCGTGTCCGGACAGATTCGTCAGAAGATAATTTTATCTGCATTATGCTTAATGCTAAGCGGTTGCTACTTGCGGACGATGAATTTCAAAGAATTCGTATCCAACCCGTTGAACGAGCAAACCGTTGTAGAAAACTCAAGATTACGCCAACCAAGCTCTGTTGTTGTGTGCCGCAGCAAACAATGCGCTCCGGCCGAACTATCCATGAGCCGCGAATATATTCACAACAGCTTGCTTCATCTGCTGCAAAACAACAGCCGCAAAACTGCACTGATTTGCGAGGCGGATCCCAGCAGCCACGTCTGCCTTGAAAACTACATTCAACTTCCGATAAAAAGCGGCGTAACTCAAGCTTATTTCTATGTTGATTCGGTAAAACTGACTGACGTAACCGTTGCGCGCGGCAATCAACAAATAAATTTGGTATTGAACTATGACGTCAGCTTCAATGGTCAAACACCGGATTGCTTAGCCGCCAAAACGATTTTATTTGCCAAAAGTGTTTCAAACATCATCATGGAAGATTCCGGCTATATGTGCCAAATGAACACCATCGGCCAAACCTCAATCAAAACTGTTTTCTCGATTGATTACATTGATTTAGACTATGGCTATATCGGAGGCTATTACTCAATCGGCTTGTCTGGCCCGACTTATGGCGGCGGCACCGGATACATGCTTTTGCGCCTTCCCAAAGATGCTTATCCTTTGGCTCCAAGCCTGAAAGCAAACGCTAAAACAGCACATATGAAAACCAAAGCCGAAGAGCTCCTTGAACAAGAAGTTCCGGTAGACAATAGTCTGGTAAATTCAAATGTTCAGATTTTTCCAATAAATAGATAACAATTAAAAAGCTCTGTTTGAAAAAAAACAGAGCTTTTCTTTTACACATAAGAAAAATACTGAGGACTTTGATAAAGGACGATTCTTTCCACTTCAGAGAACTTCATTTTTTTAGTTCCATACATAAGCATGCCACCCGTTGCCGGAAGCTTGCCATGTTTTAACTGAAACATTCTAACATCAGAAATCCCCATCAAGATTCCATTGGCAAACAAAACACTCCAACCATAATCAGATGTTCCGACATTAATTTGTATGCTGTTTTGCGAAGGAGCGCCAACAAATTCCTCAGGAAGATTTTTAGCAGAAACCACAAAGTAAGAATCATCCAGATGCCCGCTATATTGCCGAACAAAAAGCGATGCCTCTTCCAATTGTTGTTGAGGAGAAAACTTATCTTCAGCAGACGAAACATCATCAATTTTTTCAACCAAAGCAGAAACCGCTGCAGGCTCAAGCTCAATAGTCCTTGGCTCTTCATTTTCAGTTTCAATCAATGACTTTTCTTCAGACTCAACCTCATTAATTATAGTTTCTTCCGCAGCAACTTCTTTAATCGGTTCAGCTTCTATGGTCGGCTCTGGCTCCTCAACAATCTCTTCCGGCTCTAGCTGTAAAACCTCCTCCGTGACACTCGGAGCAACTTCTGCAATAGGTTCGACCTCTACAGCCGGTTCAGCTTCTATGATCGGTATTTTTTCTTCCGTAACCTCTTTAACCGGCTCTACTTCAAGCATGGGCAATGACGCAGGAGACGCCTCGCTTTCAACATCATCTATTTCAAACTTTGGAATAACATGCTGTTCTTCTACGTCAGCCCTCTGCTCACCATCTCCCAACAAATCATCAACATTTAATTCCAAAACTTCATCTTTAGGTTCAGCTTCCGACTGCTCTGCCAACAGTTTATTAATTTGATCCATATCAAATTCAGCGTCTTCTTCCACGCTCAAAAGCTCAGATTGATTATCACTCTCATCAACACCGCTAATGAGAAGATCATCTTCGGGCTTAATCAGACTATTCTCCATTTTTTCAGAAACATCTGCTTCCTCATCTTCTCCTTCGATAGCCAAATCAACAGCCCCGTCATCATCTAAAATATCATTAACCTCATTATCAGTATCAGACGCAGAATTCCGCCACTCCTGAATAAAATCAGGCGTCTCTTCTTGTGCGGCCTTTTGAGCTTCTTCTTGTCGAATTTGTTCTGCCACCACATCATCGTCTCTAATCATAGACATATTATCCGGACGTTTAAATTTTGCCTGAGGAAGATTCATTTTTGACTTATCATAGCTTGGCGGCATCATATGCTCAATCCCGTCATCATCAATATAAGTTTCTGTCCGAAAAACCGGAACAGCTTTTCCTAATGGAAGCTTTGGCTTTGCCTCTGGCTGTTTTTTAGGCTCTTTTTTAACCGGAACATATTTGCGCGGAACAGAAAGCTCAACTTTCCCCGCCTCAAAATCACTCACTGCTGCCGGTTCAACTTGCCCCATCATATCAGCAACGGACAACTCTGCAGAATCATTTATTTCAGTATCAACCATAAGCACTCTCAACAAAACTTTTTTCATAATATAACAACATAATATTAATATGCCTTTAACAAAAGAAAACCCCGTCAAAAAAATAATTGACGAGGATTTTTTCAGCTAAAGAAATAGCGGAACGGTTTGCTATAAGGGAATACTAATGAGTACCCTCAAGCCTCCCATATCACTATCAGCCAAAGTAATTGTACCACCATGAGAACTGATAACATCTTTGGCAATGGACAACCCTAAACCGACCCCACCGGTTTCCTTATTGCGAGACCCTTCAACTCTGTAAAAAGCTTTGAAGACATCATCACGTTTATCTTCCGGAATTCCCGGGCCATCATCATCAACCGTAATCTCCATACGGTGATTATTACTCTCAAGCTTAACGGCAACGGTCGTACCATAATCAAAAGCATTCGAAATAATATTGGTCAAAGCTCGTTTCAAGCCTTGCTCACGTCCTTGAATAGCACTGACCTGATCATTTGTTGCATAGCGAATAAGCACATTTTTGTTACGGAATTTATTGAGGATACTCAAAATCAACTCGTTCATATCCACAAAGGCTGATTTTTCTCCGGCTTCACCGCTAACAAAATCCAAATAACCATCGAGCATCTTTTCCATTTCAGAAATATCTTGCATCAAGTCATCTCTGTCTTGCCCCTTAGGCATCATCTCGGCTTGCAAACGCATGCGGGTCAAAGGTGTGCGCAAATCATGAGAAACACCGGCCAACATCTGCGTACGTTCACTTATCTGACGCTGAATGCGTTCCTTCATTTTAATAAAAGCGAGACCTGCTTTGCGCACTTCGGAAGAACCATAAGGCTTAAAGTCTTTAATATCGATTCCTTTACCAAAATCTTCAGAAAATTGAGCCAAATCAGCAATAGAACGAACCTGTATTCTCAAGAACATAACCGCTACCAAAAACAGCAGCAACGATGTCCCAACCATCCAAGCCACAAATCCAAACACTGCACTGGTAAAAATATTTTTAGAAGAAGTGTCAAAGCGATAAAGCCCTTGAGGCGTATCAACCAATATCCACAAAACTTCGCGCTTGTCAGTCATATAAACAACCGTATCATAATCCGGAAATCTCTCTTTTAACGATTCCTCCAAAAATCCGGTAATCAACTTGTTATTTTTTGTCGCTTTGTGCATAAACTGATGCTTTTCGTCATTATTATAGAAAGTCGCATTCAAATTCATATTTTTTTCAGTTAATGATGAAATCTGTTCCAGCTTTTTTGCATTTCCCTGACTATAATCAATAACCGTAGCAATATCTGAGGTCAAATTTTCAGACAACTTCCGCCCCATACGAGACCAGTTTCCGTTAAAAAATGCCACAATCGAAACAACCTGAACCACAATCAGCGGAATAAAGATTAATAACATAGTGCGAAAGAACAATGTCTTCGGCAAAAACTTAAGCTTTAAATAGCGCAACGAGCTATCGACGGCTTTAGGAAATTTAACATGCATAATAAAACACTCCAAAATTTTAACTGCTTAGATAGTAGAATGAAAAGAAAATAAATTCCAGTAAAATAAACTAACAAAACATTTCAAAATGAAAAAACTCAGGAAGGAGCATATATCCCTTACCGCGAACAGTCTGCAAAAAGCGCGGATTTTTAGAATCTTTTTCTATTTTCTTGCGCAAACGAGTAATCTGCACATCAATCGAACGAGGGCTCTGCCCTGCGCCTAATAGTTCTGCCAGTCTTTCACGAGAAAAAACCTGCCCAAATTTCTGAGCCAAAACCGAAAGCAAAGCCTGCTCAACCGGTGTAATATGCACCACTTGTCCTTGTTTGGTTAAAAGCTCCTTTGTCGTAAGATTATATACACACAGCCCCAAAGAAAGCGTTTCCGGTGCGGCAAGTTTTTGAGCCGGAGCACGACGCAAAATATTTTTAATCCGCAAAATAAGCTCCTGCGGTTCAAAGGGCTTTGGCAAATAATCATCAGCACCGATTTCAAGTCCGGCAATTCTATCTGCCGTTTCGCCCATAGCTGTCAGCAAAATAACCGGCACATCACTTTCCTGACGAAGTTTCTGCAAAAACTCAAGCCCAGATTCTTCGGGCATCATAATATCAAGGATAATTAAATCAAACTCATATTGAGCAAGCCTAGCTCTGGCCTCATTTGCATTTTTTGCAGAAGACACAAGGAAATCGCTCTTAAGCAAAAACCTTTGCAACAAAGAGCGAAGCCTTGTATCATCATCAACCACCAAAATATGTTTTTTTTGCATATCAGACAAAAGACATATTCCTCAACTTATTTTGCTTTTGGAGCAGACGCGGCTTTAGCCTTTTTAGCTTTTGCCACAGAAGACTTTCTAGCTTTATTTTTAACAACCTTTTTTACTTTTTCCGCAGCCTGAATAACTTTTTGCGTCGCAGCTTTTACTTCTTTTTTAATCGTCTGAGAAGCAGCTTCACCGCGTACATATTCCATTCCTTTTTCAAAATACTGATATCCGGTAATAAAGGTCAACACACCGGCGACCCAAAGCAGCAATTCACCGGAAACAGCAAAGAAAGAACTAACCCCACCCAAAAGGATTAAAGACAGGGCAGTCATCTGAAAACCTGTTTTCCACTTAGCCAAACGCGTAACCGGCATACCGATTTTAACCTCAGCCAAAAATTCGCGCAAGCCCGAGACCAAAACTTCGCGACACATGATAATAACCACTGGAATATAGCTGATCTCATGCACCATACGATTAGCAACAATAATCAAAAGAGCAGAAACCACCAATAACTTATCGGCAATCGGATCAAGCAACCGCCCAAAAGCCGAAGTCTCATTGCGGCTGCGAGCCAAATATCCGTCAAAATAATCGGTAATTGAGGCAATAATAAACAATATTGCCGCCAATACCGACCACATCAAAGAATGAATATAAATTGAAAGAAAAATAACGGGAATAACAACAATACGAGAAATTGTCAAAATATTTGGTAAATTATACACGATACTCACCCTTAGTTAAGTTAACAAAACAAAAAGTTAAAAATATAATATTTCAGTTTTTTCAACTATGGAAGTAGTTATAAATTTTTTCCGCTGTTTTTTTACTAATACCGCTGACTTTTTCAATATCTTTAAGTGAGGCCTGAGAAATTTCATCAACCGACCCAAAATGGTTGAGCAAATCGCGCTTACGAGAAGCGCCAATCCCCTCAATCTCATCAAGCCGCGATTTATAAATTGATTTTTCACGGCGTTTGCGATGCGTTCCGATAGCAAAGCGATGCGCTTCATCACGAATATTTTGCATATAAAAAGCAATAGGAGACTGGAACGGTAAAGAAAAACTTTCTTTTCCCATTTGATGATAAAATTCTTTACCGGCATTACGCTCTGGCCCTTTAGAAATAGCAATGATGGCAATACCGGAAAGATCATAACTTTTAAGTGCCTCATGCACGGCATGGAGTTGTCCGAGCCCACCGTCTAACAAAATCACGTCAGGACGATTCTCCGGTGTCATACGCTCAAAGCGCCGCGTTAAAACCTCCTTCATCATCGCAAAGTCATCGTTGGTAATGTCAGGATTTTTAATATTAAACGTACGATATTGTTTTTTATCAAAACCATCAGGCGTCGCCACAATCATGGCACCGATGGCATAAGCCCCTTGAATATGAGAGTTATCATAAACTTCGATTCGTTGCGGGATTCTCGGCAAAGAAAATATCTGTTGCATTTCCGTCAGATTAGAAAGCACCGAGGCCTCAAGCGCTATTTTCCGCTCAATAGAAGCCAAAGCATTTTCACGTGCACGCTCCTGCAATTTAAATTTGTTACCCTTTTGATAAGTATTTATTTTAACCTCAAGAGCTTCTTGCAAAAAATCCTTCCCTGGCAAAGTCTCAGAAACAATAATCTCTTTAGGAGGAAAATGATTATTGTAAAAAGAACTCAAAAAAGCTTCTAAAATTTCAGCATCTTCAGCTCCTTCGGCTTGCTTTGGAAAATAAGGCACATTACCACAGTTTTGACCGGAACGAATAAAAAACACCTGAATGCAAACCATATCGCCTTTTCGAGCCAAAGCCACCACATCGCAAGATTTAATATCGGCATATTCAACCATATTACCGCTCTGCACATTGGTTAGTGCACGGATTCTGTCGCGATAAGACATCGCCAGTTCAAAATCAAGATTATCGCTAGCCTGTTGCATCAACTTAGAAAATTCATCTTGAATTTTGGTGTTCTTTCCTTCCAAAAAATCAAGAGCTTCGTTAACCAGCTTACGATAATCTTCCCGAGAAATTTTTCCCGAACAAGGGGCCGAACAACGCTTGATTTGATAAAGCAAACAAGGCCTCTGACGATTATGAAACACATTGTCGCGACAAGACCGCAGCAAAAACGCTTTCTGCACGGTATCCAACACCGAATTCACCGCACCGATACTGGCAAACGGTCCAAAATATTTACACTTATCATTGCGCGCACCACGATATTTGCGCAACGCCGGAAATTCGGATTGAACATCAATCATCAAATGCGGAAAAGTCTTGTCATCTTTAAGCAAAATATTATATTTCGGCTCAAGGTTTTTAATCAGCTCATTCTCAACCAGCAAGGCCTTTGCCTCACTTTCAACGATAATAAATTCCATGCGTTTTATTTCAGAAACCATTCGCTGCAAACGCGCAGGCAAACGATTAAAATGAGAATAAGCGACGATTCGCTTTTTGATATTTTTTGCTTTACCGACATAAAGAACCTTATCGCCCTCACCGATCATCCGATAAACCCCGGGTTTTTCCGGTGCAATGGCAATATGTTTTTTTAACACTTCTAGCCCGTAAGCAATGTCCGCCACAATCAAACCTTTTTAAGAAAAAAATAAACTAGATTTCTTTATTTTTAATAGTTTTACAAAACAAATCAAGCACTGAAAATCTTTTTTGAGAAGAATTTTTATCAAGAAAGTCATCCGCCATATGGGCAAGTTTATTTTCCCAGATATCAACAATGCGCTCTCCTGTTCCCAAGGTTTTATAAAAGTGACTCAAAAAGGCGCGAAATTTTTTCTCATTTTTAGCATCCGGCTTATCCCAAGCCTGTTTCCAATCAAAAGAAGTATCTGAAGCAGCATAATCTTCAAAAGCATCAAACACCTCACACCACTGATGATAGCGATACTCACCTAAATTTTTACGAACCAACCCATTAAACGCCTCAATTTTTTGCTGATTATTTTCAAGCCGCCATTTAGTAAAAGCGGTAAAAGAATTTTTAATTGAAGGCATAAGAGGATGATTATTAACAGCCTCAGAATCTCGCTCCATAATTTTTGCCAATAATTCAACACGACGATCTTCCGGGTTATAAGAATTAACGACATTTCGCACAAAGTTATGACGTTCTTGATAAAGCAGCACATCACAAAATTTCATAAAATCAGATTCAGAAAACTCATGAAAACAAACTTTATCATCAAACAAATCAACGCCATGAGTCAACTCATGTCTAATAATATTCTGAAAATATTTTTCTTCCAAATAGCACTTTTTATAATTAATTCCAAATACTAAAAAATCAGAATTATTATACTGCAAATAAGCGGTTGCTTCTTTTCCTGACTTCAAATTCAACTTTTGCGAAGATCTATCCTGATGAAGCATCAAAACCCCATTATTTTTAGCAAAAAAAAGCGCCGCCTCGTTTTTCTCAAACTTTGGAAAGGCCTTATTCCACAAACGCAGCATATCTCCTGCCCAAAAAAATTCATCAGGAAAGTCTGCGTTTCTAAAAACCTGCTCAGTAAAAGGAACATCAGAAGCAATATCTAAATCCACTTGTTCCGAAAAATTTTCTTTATCTCGAACAAAAACAACCTTATCAAAAGGCTTAACGTCTTTTTGCCAAGCCCCACTATTTGGCAAAGTTACAGCCTCTTTAATTGTCTTTGTCTGAGCATCAAATTTTCTTTCAAAAGGAGAAATATTTACCGACAATGGCTTCTTTTTCTCCAAAGATTTACGCTTTTGTTTCAAAAAACTATAAATTTTCCAACGAGCAGCTTGTTTTGGTGTAAGAGAATAATTAAAGTCAGCACAATCAACATTCCGAAAAGCAGCCTCTTCACGCAAGACCTCAAACGGCGCATCATTACGAAAATAATGATAATTTATCATTTGACCGACAGCATCTGTCCCATCAAGAAATTTTTCTTCACATTCAGCAGGAGCAGACTGCTTCACAAAATAAAAATCCCAAAAACGACGCAACAAAGAAGCATCACCGCTCTGCACCAACAAAGCCAAAACCGAATTTTTTCGCTGAGGATACTGTGGAACAAAATTTGAATATTCCACCATCTGCTTTGCCGTCGGAAAATGTTTTACAAGCAAATCAAAGCGCTTAAATTGCACAATCTCTTGCGCAATCTTTGCATTCAGCTCTGATAGGTTAATCTTATTTTGCATGCAAAACTCCTTAAATCTGCCGAATAATACAACGTTTTCGAAATTTTGTCCACCATTTTTTTAGTGAAAGTTTAAGATTTTTATGGTATAATAAGGCTTGATAGTAAAAATAATTGCAAGAAGCAAACTAAAATGGAGAAACAACATGGCTGAATTAGGTGCAATAAGTTCATATGCCCTTGCCGTACAAGAGATGCAGATGTCGTTGGTAAAACAACAGATTGAAATGCAGCAGCAGGTAATAGAGACCTTATTAGACCCTGATCGCTCAGTACCAAGCTCATCGACTGTCGGCACAAATGTTGACATATCGCTGTAGAGATATATCCAAACAAAAACCCCTTTGAAATTTGATCTGTACCCCAGAAAGTGGAGGAAAAAAGAAAATCCCCTTTGAAAAAAAATATTCAAAGGGGAATTTTTTTGTTAAACTTACATTAAAGGAGAAGAGCAAAATAAGATTTAGTAAAGAAGAACAAGTCAGATTAAGAACATTAATAGCGGTAGAAAAAGTAAGCGACAAGACACTCGTTTTCACGCAAGCATTCAAAAGGCGAGCCGTGTTATTGAGCCGACAAGGAAAAACCGCAAATCAGATATTCAGGGAAGCCGGTATTGATATTAACTTATTTCCGGCAAGATATTTTCATCATGTTATC
>CASFMW010000064.1 GCA_949295935.1 uncultured Pseudomonadota bacterium
GGCATAAGCAGTCCTCCAAAATAGGTTTGTGCTGAACTGATTATAATACTTTTTATAATCTTGAGTACTGCTTTTGCCCCAACCTTTGATGTAGAGCCGCCTTGCTGCATTTTGTCGTTCACCAGTATTAATGTCATAACCTTTCTCCTTGGTTATATAAATATATTTGCTTGGAGAAAACTTGGCAAGGGGTGGTGTTAGTTTGGGATTATTCTGTTGATGCTCTTGCACTGATGGCTTTAATCATATAGGTTTATATGCAAGTGAGGTCTTCTATGGAAATGCAGGAAAAATATAAGTTATATAATGGTGATTGTTTTGAGGTGTTAGAAAAATTTCCCTCAGAAACGTTTGATATGATTTTTGCTGACCCTCCTTATATGTTGTCTGGGGAGGGAATCGCCTGTAAAAGCGGTAAGCTTGTTTCTATCAATAAAGGAAGTTGGGATAAAAGCAACGGCATAGAGGAAGATTTTGAATTTCATAAAAAATGGTTGTCTTTGTGCAAGCGGTTGCTTAAACCTAATGGTACTATTTGGGTTTCGGGGACTTATCATAATATTCTTTCCTGCGGTTATGCCATGCTTTTGCTAAACTATCATATTCTTAATGATATAGCATGGTTTAAGCCTAATGCCAGCCCAAATATCTCTTGCAAATATTTTACGGCCAGTCATGAAAGTTTGCTTTGGGCCAGAAAAGATAAAAAAGCTAAGCATTATTTTAATTATAAGGCAATGAAAGAAGGGTATTTTCCTAACGATTTTATTAAAAAGCCCAATATGCAAATGCGCAGTGTTTGGGCTATTGCCGCGACAAAACCCTGTGAAAAGCTCCACGGACGGCATCCGACGCAAAAGCCTTTGGAATTATTGGAGCGCATTATTACGGCCTCTACCCAAGAGGGTGATTTGATTCTTGATCCGTTTATGGGAAGCGGTACTACCGGTGTAGCTGCACTTAAGCTTGGTAGAAAATTTGTTGGGGTTGATGCTGAAAAGCAGTATGTTGAACTGGCAGAACGTCGGATTTCAGATGTTGTGAATAATCCGCAAATTATGGGACTGAAATTATAACAGGGCATTATGTATAATCGTTTATATGATATGGCTGATAAAAATTATCGGCTTTTTGCCTTAAAGCTTTTGCCTGATGTTTGTCAGGAAAAATTGCTTGGTGTGCGGTTGCCGAATCTACGTCATTTGGCAAAAGAAATTGCTCGCGGTGATTATCAAAAATTTTTGACTCTTGAGGTGCCGCCGTTGTTTGAGGCGGAAATGCTGTTTGGTTTTGTTATTGGTTATGCTCCATTGTCTGATGATGAAAAATTTTCTTATCTTGAACGCTTTTTGCCGTTGATTGACAACTGGTCGGTCTGTGACAGTGTATGTTGCTCCCTTAAATTTTTGGACAAGGATAAGCTATGGCGCTGGCTTGAAGTTAAACTTAAAGCTTGTTCTGAGCAAGAGTATGTTGTGCGTTTTTGTTTTGTGATGATGTTAAATAATTTTGTTGCAGCTGATTACTTAATACGAATCTTAGCTTTGGTTCGGCAATGCCCTTCGTCGGCTTATTATGTGAAAATGGCGCAGGCTTGGCTTTTGTCTGTGCTTTTTGTGAGTTTTCCTGACGAGGTTGAGGCTTTTATTTTTGATAAAAAAACCGATGCATTACTCCTTTCTCTTACGGTACAGAAAATTTGTGATTCTCTGCGGGTTGAGCGCGGTGTTAAGCAACGGTTGCGTGCGTTAAAAAAGAGTTTTGTGTCTTAGTGCCACGGCAGTTCTGCGTGCTGGTGACAGTAAAGATATTTGGCTCCCAATTGTTTTATCGTATAGCGGTAACCAAGAGCAACAATCAACGAAGCCCCAATCCAAGCAATCGGGCTGGCTAAGCAAATTCCCAGATAACCGAAGTTTGCGGCGAGAACTATTGCGGCAAAAGAGCGCAGCAGAAGTTCGGCAATGCTTGAGATAACCGGAATTGATGGTTTTCCCAGTCCTTGTAAGGCGTTGCGGTAGATGAATATTTGCCCTAAGAAAAAGTAAAATAGAACACTAATACTCAAGTAAGCTTTGGCTTGGCGAATAACTTCTTGATTGTCTTCTTTAACAAAGATTTGGACCATGTGTTCGCCGATTGTGAATATCATAAGTGCCATGAAAATACTTAGGCCCAAAGATATCATCGAGCAGTTGAAGACACCTCTTCTGATGCGGCCTATCAATCCGGCACCGTAGTTTTGGGCAACGTAAGTGGCCATGGCAATACCAAAAGAAACCATCGGCTGAACCGCTAATTGTTCTATTCTGGAGGCAGAGGTAAAGGCGGCAATTGTGGTTGGGCCAAAGGAGTTGCATACGCTTTGCAAAACAATGCTGCCCAGAGCAATGATTGAAAACTGAATTGACATCGGAATTGCGATTTCCAAATGCTCTTTGCAAAAAGCCCAGTCAAAGCGCCAGTCATTTTTTGTTATTCTTAAAATCGGATATTTTCTGTGAATGTGGATGTAGCACAAAATAACCGAAAGGCTTAATGCGGTTACTGTGCCGAGTGCTGAGCCACTGACACCAAGACCGACATATTTTATTAAAACAAAGTTTAGGATGACATTGATAATGGTTGCAAATATCAGAAAATAAAGCGGTGTTTTGCTATCGCCTAAAGCACGCAGAATGCTGGCTAATAGATTGTAATAGACTATCATGATTAGGCCGATGGTGATGACCTTCATGAAGTCATAGGCTTGAGCAAAAATTTCTTGCGGGACATTCATCCATTGCAGAAGTCTGGGTAATATGAGTAAGGTTATACCGCTTATGGCTAAGGTATAAATGCCGCAAATGAGGATTGAAACAGCAGCTGAGCGGCGGACATTCTTTATGTCATTAGCACCGAATCTTTGAGCGGTGATGACTGTTAAGCCCGAAGTGAAGCCAATGGTTAAGCCCATTAGCAAAAAGAACAACGGGCCGGTTGAGCCAACTGCGGCCAAAGAATTTACACCCAAAAGACGACCGACAATAATTGTATCCGAGATGCTGTATATTTGCTGAAAGATGTTACCTATTAACAAAGGAATCGTGAAAGCAATTATTAGTTTTATCGGGTTGCCCGAGGTCATGTTTTGAATCATATTTTTGTGCCTCTTTTATCAGTCATAAGCGTTTCTTAATTTTTATCAGTCAGATGTATACAACCTTATTTTTTTATTTCAAGCTTTAATAACTATTTTTTCTCGCTTGAAAATGTATAATTCGGTATGTATCTTTTACTCGCTATTTAATTGTAAAGGAATCGCTTATGGCAAAATATTTATGGCAGAGATTGAAGCCCTTTTTTTATTGCTTTATTGTTTTTCAAATCATTTCTGTTTGCGGAAAGATTTTTCAGACTTATCAGGGGTTTGATTATTCTCCGTTGAGCTTGTTGTTGATGCTCGGAAGTTTGGCGCTGACATCAGTTATCGCCTTTATGTATATGATGATCCCATTTTTGCTCTTTTTGATGTTTTTGCCGCAAAAACGTCTTTATGGCAAGGGAGATAAGATTTTTACGCTCTTATCGTTTTTTGTTTTTATATATGCGAATCTGTTCGGGGTTGTGGCGGAGCAAATCTTTTGGGACGAGTTTCAATCCGCGTTTAATTTTATTGCCGTTGATTATTTGGTTTATACAACCGAAGTGGTTGAAAATATCTATCAATCTTATCCGGTGAACTGGCTGCTGTTTGGTATTTTAGTGGTTACACTGGCGATTATGAAGTTTGGTTATAAATATCTGTTTCCTGCCGTGGAGGTTCCGCGTATTGGTCGCCGTTTGGCCGGTGCTGTGATTTATGTTTTGGTTTTGGTCGGTGCGTATCATGGTGTTGATATGTCGCGCCTTGAGTGGGGCAAAAATTATTATAACAATGAGGCTGGAAAACAGGGGACGTTTAGTCTGTTTAGTGCCTTTTTGAAAAATGAAATTGATTATAAAACTTTTTATCCGGTGCAGGATAAGGCTAAAAATATGGAAATTTTGCGGTCAAAATTTGGAGGGAAAAATGTGACGTTTCTTGAGCCGGAAGAATCGATTGAGCGCAAAATCTCTTCACCCAAAAAAGAAAATCGCGCCAATGTGATTATTGTTTTGATGGAGAGCTTGAGTGCAAAATATTTGGATATGACAGAGCCTTCTCCTGAAGGAGAGCAGGTTAAACTGACGCCGAATCTGAATAAGCTTGCTAAAGATAGCCTTTATTTTAGTCATGTTTATGCGACGGGGACGCGTTCTGTTCGCGGAATCGAGGCTTTGACTTTGTCGGTACCGCCGCTTCCGGGGATGTCTATCGTGCGTCGTGATAATAATGAAAATTTGTTGAGTATCGGTTCTATCTTTGCTGATAAAGGCTATGACAATAAATGGATTTACGGTGGTTTTGGTTATTTTGATAATATGAATTATTTCTTCAAAAATAATCATTTCCAAGTGGTTGACCGCGGTAAGTGGGACAAGGGTGAAGTTACTTTTGCCAATGCATGGGGCGCTTGTGATGGTGATACTTATCGCAAGGTGATTAAGGAAGCCGATAAGTCTTATGCTGAGGGCAAGCCGTTTTTATCGGTTATTCTTTCAATCTCGAATCATCGCCCTTATACCTATCCGGATGAAAATTTGCCGTTGAAATCCGGCAAGCATAAGCGCCGCGGGGCTGTTCTTTATGCGGACTATGCTATCGGTCAGTTTATTGAAGAAGCAAAAACTAAGCCATGGTTTGACAATACGGTCTTTGTTTTTGTGGCTGATCATACCGCCGGTGCCGCCGGAAAAGAAGAAATTAATTTGGCCGGACATCATATCCCTGCGATACTTTATGCACCAAAGCTGATTAAGCCACAGAGAATCGATATGCCTATTAGTCAGATTGATGTATTGCCGACCTTGCTCGGAATCCTTAACTTTGACTACGTGAGCCGCTTTTGGGGGCAAAATGCGCTGGCCAAAGATTATGAATCTCGTTATTTTGTCAGCAATTATCAAAAGGTCGGTTATGTCAAAGACGGGACTGATGTTATATTAAAACCGGTCAGACAGTTTTCATATGAAGGAAAAGAAATTTCTCCGGCTGCACAGGAAAAGCTCAAGTCGGAAGCCATTGCCTTTTATCAAGAGGCTGAAAACTGGAAGCCATAATCTTTAAGCAATAAGAAAAATCCCTGATATTGTGGCAACAATGAACTGTCCCCCGAAAGTTGGACAGTAAAAAAAGTCCCGAAGATTGCGATAGCAATTTTCGGGATAATTTTTTATACTCACTACATAGATGAAGGG
>CASFMW010000065.1 GCA_949295935.1 uncultured Pseudomonadota bacterium
GGCGAAATTCCTACCGCCAAACATAGCGCCGCGGTCAAAACCGCCTTTTGTCGTGAGATAAACATAATACTTCTCCTATCTTGTTTGCCTTCACGACTCGATTATAACATAATTTTACCATAGTTTCAAGTATATTTAATTTTTGAGGCGGGAGTGTGGTGAAAAAAATTTGTGCTGATTTTGGCTTTATACATCCTTCTTATTAAAAAAATTTGTTAAAAGGTTGTTTTTTTATGGTTGTTATCCTTAAATAATGGTGTATAGTAGCGCAAGATAATTATATGTATAAGGAGAAGTCTATGTTTATTTCTGATGCGTTGGCTCAATCTACCGCTATGGCGCCTCAAGGCTCCGGTGCGGCTTTTCTGTTCCAAATCGTACTCTTTATTTTAATCCTTTATTTTCTTATCTTTCGTCCGAATCAGAAAAGGTTTAAAGCTCATCAGGCGATGTTGCTCGCAATTAAGCCAGGTGATGAAGTTATTACCGGCGGCGGTATCTATGCAAAAGTTATCAGCACCAATGGTGATTATGAGTTGGTGGTTGAGATTGCGCCTAATACGCAAATCAAAATTAACCGCATGACTGTGCGCGATGTTGTTTCTCCCGAAGAGGCAAAGCCCGCAAATTCTAATAAAAAATCTAAAAAATAATTCAGGATTAGTGTTGTTATGTATAAACTTTCTAGATCTAGAGTCATATTGATTTTGGCGATATGCCTCATCGGTATTTTCTTTGCATTACCGAATATGTTCAGAAATACCGACAAACTCCCCTCTTGGTGGAAACCCGTTAACCTCGGGCTTGACTTGCAAGGCGGTTCAAGCCTTTTGCTGCAGGTTGAGGTTGATGATGTTATTAAAGAACGTCTTGGCGCAGTTGAAGATTCTGCTCGTCAGATTTTGCGCGAAAATAAAATTCGCTATCTGAACCTCAAAGTTACACCAGAAGGCGTTATGGTTAAAATCGAAAACCCTGCTTCTCGTGAAAAAGCTGCCAACCTCTTCCGCAAGATTGATGACGGTATTGAGGTTAAAGATGCCGAGGATAATTCTCTTCTGATTAATTATTCCGACGTGGCGCTTAACCAGCTTAAGCTCAAAATTGTTGATCAGTCGATTGAAATTGTTCGTCGCAGAATCGACGGTATGGGCACAACCGAGCCGGTTATTCAGAGCCAAGGTGCAGACCGAATTGTTCTTCAACTCCCAGGTTTGCAAAACCCTGAAGAAGTTAAACAAATTTTGGGACGTACCGCAAAAATGTCATTCCATTTGGTTGACAGCCGTTCTTCTGCTATGGATGCTCGCCGCGGTATGCTCAGCAACACCTCTCGCCTTGTTAAAGGTTCAGAAGGTGAGACCTATGTTATTTATCGCAAGCCGGTTGTCGGCGGCGAAAACTTGGTTGATGCCAATGTTTCTTATCAAGACGGTATGCCGGTGGTTAGTTTTAAGTTTGACTCGCTCGGCGCCAAAAAATTTGGTGACGCTACAAAAAATAATATCGGCGAACGCTTAGCCATTGTTTTGGATAACGAGGTTATTTCTGCTCCGACCATTCAAAGCGCGATTATGGGCGGTAGCGGCGTTATTACCGGAAATTTTACCGCAAAATCTGCTAATGATTTGGCTTTATTGCTTCGTTCAGGTGCTTTGCCGGCTCAGCTCCAAGTTTTGGAAGAAAGAACCGTCGGTGCCGGATTGGGCGCAGACTCCATTCGTGACGGCGTTTTTGCTTCCGTAATCGGTTTTGTTGCGATTGTTTTGTTCATGCTTGCGGCTTATGGATTGTTTGGTTTGTTTACCACAATTACCGTATGCATGAATCTTTTGCTTATGCTCGGCGCACTCAGTCTGATTGGTGCAACGCTTACCCTTCCGGGTATTGCCGGTATTATCTTGACCATCGGTATGGCTGTTGATGCGAATGTCCTTATCTTTGAGCGTATGCGCGAAGAAGTTAAAAACGGACGCTCGACCAAAGATGCCGCTGAGGCTGGTTTCTCAGAAGCTTGGGCAACAATCGTAGATTCAAACCTTACGACCTTAGTCGCCGCTTTTGTGCTGTTTTATTTCGGCACAGGTCCGGTAAGAGGTTTTGCTGTTACCTTAGCGATTGGTATTGCTACATCTATGTTTACATCGGTTACTGTTACCCGCCTTATTATCTCTTGGTGGATGATGAAGTTTAAACCGAAAAAATTGCCCATTTAATTATAAGGAATAAAAACATGAAACTTTTTAGTTGGGTAACCAAAGATACAAATATTAATTTCATGAAAACCGCTAAGCTTGCGGCGGCTTTCTCAATCTTGCTGTGCATCGGCTCTATTGCTTGCATGAGCTTGAAAGGATTTAATTACGGCATTGACTTTTCCGGTGGTATTCTTATGGAAATTAAGTCTGATTCCGTAATCGACCTTGAGCAAATGCGCAAAGATTTATCACAAGTCGATATTCATGACGTTAATCTGCAAACAATCGGCGAAACAGGTGAAGAAGTTATGATCCGTGCGCAGGCTGACGGTATGGATGAAAAACAGCAGATGTCCACGATTAATCTGATTAAGCAAACACTCGGTTCTTCTTATGAATATCGCCGCGTTGAATTGGTTGGACCGCAAGTCGGTGATGAGCTGAAAATGGATGGTGTTATTGCCTCTGTTATTGCCGTATTGGCGATTTCTGCCTATATTTGGGTTCGCTTTGAATGGCAATTTGCGCTTGGTGCAATGATCGGTTTGATTCACGACGTTTTAACCACGCTCGGTGTTTTGTCGCTGTTTAATTTTGATTTCAGCTTGACCACAGTTGCTGCAATCTTAACGCTTGCCGGTTATTCTGTCAATGATACAGTTGTGACCTATGACCGTGTACGCGAAAATCTGCGCAAGTATAAAAAAATGCCGCAAGTCGAATTGCTGAACAAAAGTATTAACGATATTTTCTCGCGTACGATTTTAACCGGCTTAACCACCCTTTTCGCGGCCTTGGCGCTGTTTGTTTTCGGTGGTGATACGCTTGAGAGTTTTTCGTTTGTCATTGTTTGGGGTGTGATTATCGGAACATATTCTTCAATTTATGTTTCAGCCACATTCCTCAATCTTTTTGACTTACGCAAAAAACCGGATGAAAAGGCAATTAACCCGTTTGGAAACGTGCAATAGCCTTTAATTTATCCGCCCTTTGACACAAAAGTTTAGCAGGCGCTTTGTTTGCTAAACTTTTTTTTATTTTTTCTGCATTATTATGACAATGGAGATGCTTATGAAAATCATATCTTGGAATTGTAATGGCGCTTTTCGCCGCAAGTTTGATGCCCTTATGCCTTTTAATGCCGATATTTGGGTGATTCAAGAATGCGAAAGCCCAAAATTTTTAGAAAAGTGCGGAATATCCATTCCTGCGCATAATTTTTTGTGGCACGGAACGCGTGATTTCAAAGGGCTGGGGATTTTTACATTTCATGATATTAAAGCTGAAATTGCTCCATTTTTTAATCCTAATTATCGCTATATTTTGCCGGCTTATATATCATCGTCTTCTCATGAACGCTTTTTACTAAATGGCGTTTGGGCTTCTGTTGTTCCTGAAAATCATGATTGGGATTATATCGGCCAGATGTGCTATTTTGCTGCTGAGAATCGCGATTATTTTAATGAAAATACGCTCACTCTCGGTGATTTTAATATTAATATGCTATGGAACAATGCCTTCAAAAAAGAGCATAATTATGAGCGCTTCCTTGAAATAATGTCTGTGCTTAAACAAGAAAGTTTATACCACAAGCTTTACAACTGTCCCCAAGGCGAAGAAAAAATTCCAACAAGCTATTATCGTCGCGATCAGGAGCGTCCGTTTCATATTGATTATATATTTGGTGGGGAAAATGTTTTTACTAATCTGAAAAAGTTTAAAATTCACGGCAAAGAATGGCTGATACATAGCGACCACCTGCCGCTTGAACTGGAAATTTTGCTTTAGGAAATAAGGATGAATCCACAGTTTGACAATCTTTTTCAGAGACTTAAAAATTCGCCTTTTCGCGCCAAGTTCAAACTCGGAGAAAAGGACAAAGCCTATATTCAGCAAAAAAGAATAGATACTATTCGCTCTCATTGCCGCGATTTTGTACAGAAACGCCTTGCTCCCGCGATTATTCCCAATGACGGCAAGCAAACGCCGATGCGTGGGCATCCGGTTTTTGTGGCGCAACATGCTACAGCTTGCTGCTGCCGCGGTTGTATCAGCAAATGGCATAAAATCCCCGCCGGCCGAACCTTATCCCCCGACGAACAAGACTATATCATCTCCGTTATTATGGAATGGATAGAAAGAGATATGGCGAAATAAATATAATGTCTTCTCAAATGAGATTTATAATCTAATATTTCAATCCAGCCGCAAAAAAAAAGCAGCATTTTTTGATGCTGCTTTTAAAGGATAGATGCGATAAGAAGGGAACTGAAGCGATGTTTAGAAGATCTGGCAGCGACCGACTCTCCCGTGTCTTAAGACAAAGTACCATAGGCGCGAAAGGGTTTAACGTCCGAGTTCGGAATGGGATC
>CASFMW010000066.1 GCA_949295935.1 uncultured Pseudomonadota bacterium
CCGGCTCAACGCCGATGCCATTTGCTTAATCCTCCCGCTTGACTTACACCCCTCAGGGGATTTCTTTTTTATTTCCACTTTTCAGGGTACAGATCAATTCCTCTAAAGGGGATTTTACTTGTTTATTTAGATTTTGGCCAACCGAGCGCTTGCCCGATAACCACAAAATCTTTTTCCGTCAGATGCAGCTCTTTGTGCAGCATTTCGCGATCAATCATACCCAAAACAACATTGCTCATACCTGCAGAAGCTGCGTATAACCCAACATTTTGGTAGGCAGAACCGGCGTGCATGGCTCTATAGTCCTGATTTTCGTTGTTAGAAACATACACCAATAAAGCATCAGCATCTTTAACAAACCCTTGCTTAGCTGCCGTATAAATCAGCGCAGCCGGATTAACAAGCTCCAGAGTATTATCTTCGGCATTATAGCGATAAGCACCACCTTGCTTGATGATATAAACCGACAAATCACGAGCATCACGCGCAGTTGGAATTGTGAGCTTGCCATTCGGACGATTAATTCCAACAGCTGCCCACAAAAGGTTAGACAAGTCTTGATCACTAATTTTGCGTACGCTAAATTCACGAGTGGTTTTGCGGTCATTAAGTGCTTTCATCAAAGGAACACCGATATTTTTCTGCGGCTCCGGCAGATAAACAACCGTCTCAAGCTTATCAGAATCTTCAGCTTGTACTGCCGGAGAAATACCGATAAGAGATAAAAGACAAACAAATAAAAATCTAAATTTTTTCATAAAACCTCCATTAATCAAAATCGAGTTTAGCAAGAACAGGTTCAAAATCTTCGGAATTAGGCGCACAAAGATAAGCTCCGGCCTTAATTTCCACATCTTCGTTCAGAAAATTAAAAACTCTTATTTGCTGAAAGACGCTTCCGTCAAGCGAAACAAACAGAACATAATCACCATTTTGACGTTTAACACGTAACCATAACTCGGTTAGTTCTTTAGGCGCCGGCATTAAAGCCCAGTCGGTAAGACCATTATTGCAAACACAGCTCCCGAGCTTTGGATGTTCTGAGTTATCAAACATCAAAGAAGCCTTCATCCAGTTTTGCTCATTAAACCGAAGCATAATTCCGCATTGTTGAAAATTTTTAAGCGGCGCAAAACACCACTTAACAGTCAGTGAAAAATTACCGGCTTTTCGTGCAAAAAAGAAATGTCCGTCATCTTTATGAACATTACGCGATTTATTCTGCCAAAAATCAGTATGGTTAAGAGCCAGAATAGACATTCCCCCATCATGAAAGTTAACTTCTTTGGGTTCGTTGAGCCATTCAAAATCGCGTAACTGGTCCAAAAGCATGACTAAAAGTTCCTAACATCAACATCGGGCAGGGCAGAGACTGCACTCTCCAGTGCCGGATTTTTAGATTTTGACGTAATGACTTTCAGCGTGATGATTTGATCACCGGTTGCATTACGAGATTTAATGCCTTTTCCTTTAAGGCGAAGCTTTTCGCCGGAGTCAGCATAAGGTGGAATTTTAACTGCAACCTTTCCCGAGATTGTCGGCACAGTCACCTTTGCACCTAAAACCGCTTCTTTGAGCGAAATCGGCAAGTCAAGCAAGATATTATTTCCTTCTGACTTAAAATAAGGGTGAGGTTGAACTTTCAGTGTAATAAGAACATCGCCGCTTTCGCCGCCGTTAGGGCTGGGTTGACCAAGTCCCTTTAGGCGAAGAGTCTGCCCATCTTCCGAGCCGGAAGGAATTTTAACATTAATAGTTTTATTGCCGATAAAAACTTTTTGCTCAATGCCAAGAGCCGCATCAAGGAACGATATATTCATTGTATAAGCAATATCTTCGCCTTTGCGTACACGCCTTGCTCCGCCATTAAAATTTTGTCCGCCGGTAAATTGAGAAAAAATATCATCACCAAAGATTGAAGAAAAATCAAATCCGGCAGAACCACCACGTTGCCCAAACGGATTTCCGGAAGATGAATAAGAATAAAATCCACCATCTTGCCCAAATCCTTGAGAACCACCAAACCCGCTGCCGAAACCGGCACCAAAACCGGTAGGCTTTCCGTCGTCATCAATTTCGTTATTATCATATTTTTGGCGTTTTTCTTTTGAACCAAGAATATCATAAGCCGCTGAAATTTCCTTAAATTTTTCAGCAGCTTCTTTATTATCTTTATTAAGGTCGGGGTGATATTTCCGCGCCAGTTTACGATAGGCTGATTTAATTTCAGCCTCACTAGCCGTTTTTGCCACACCGAGAACAGAATATAAGTCTTTCATAGTAACCTAAGCCTCAAAAAACAAAATCATACTAAGACATATATAGTGAATCAAAAGCCAAGTTACAAGCTGACACAGTCAAAAGTCGCAAGCCGAGACCTGTTCTGATAGAGTGTAATTTTCTGGAGCAAAGCCTTGCTTTTTTTATGGCTATAACAATATTCCGCCGCAAGAAAGGCAAGTTCATCAACTCTGGCGTCATTATAAATGTAAGTAATCTGAGTTTCCGACTGGTCTCTGACATTAACATTATCAAGCAGACGTTTTACGGCATTAGGATATTTTTTATAGCGCCTGTCATCAAAGGTAACATCATTCCCTGGGGAAACCGGCGTAAGCTTATAAGAATAATTTGCCGGAAAAACTTCCACGTTTTCACCAAGTCGCGGCGACTGTACTTTAGCATTTTTATGCTTAGCCTTCCAGTCAGCAACTTTTTGCTGATAAACAGCAGTTTCTTGTTGTTCAAGCTGTTTTATAGCTTCTTCACTGGTCTGGGCAAAAGCCTTTGCCGAAAAAATCAACACAGAACAAGACAGAAGAAAAAGGCACAATTTTTTCATTGAGCAACCTCTCATATCAAATGGTTTTAAACAAACTCAAACGCAGAGCCTCAATTTCTTCAAGCACAGACTTTGTTTCGGGTTCAATTTTTGTCATGATGACCTCCGCTAAAAGGAACAATATACGGGAAGTATAGAACAATAAGATTAATCAAAGTTTAATTAAGCTCATTATAGATATCTTTGCCCGCCTGTAAAAGGATTTTATAAACGCGCTGGTTTACGGAATTTTTGTTTGTGTCATTTGTCAGTTTATCAAGCATTTTTTGCAGTTTTTTATTAAACGATGGGCTCTGACGTAGTTCCTCAACTTTTTGCAACTCTTCTTCATCGTTAATTTTGAAGTCAGCCACCGCCTTGATTGTGGCAAGATAGGCCGCATCTTTCTGGGATGAATATTGCGCTTTTGCAGAAGAAGCAAACACTATTGAACAAAAAGCAAAGAAAAAAATGTATTTCATAAAAAAACTCCTTGAGAAAAAACATATATGCAGTAGTATAAAGACAATGGATTAACATCAGGTTAGCAAATGGCATGAAAAAAAGAGTATGGATTTTAACCGATGACCGTATGGGCAGCAACAATCAGGTCAGAGGCATAGCAGAGCATTTAGACAGTGAAAAATATGAAAGCGAAGAAAAACCTCTGAAATATACTAAACTTGCGGCCTTACCGAATGTTTTTCGCGGACGAAGCCTAATCGGCTTGGCCAATGAAAGCAAGGAAGGAATAAGTAAGGATTTTCCTGACATTATATTATCCGGCAGCCGAAGAGCAGCCCCGATAGCGCGCTGGATTAAGAAAAAATCCGGCGGCAAAGCAAAAATTATTCAATTACTTTACCCAGGATTCTTCGGAAGACAAGATTTTGAAATCATCGCCGTTCCAAAGCATGATAAAGACAAGATAAAAGGCAAAAATGTGATGTATACGACAGGATCGCCGCATCGCATTACAAAAGAAAAACTTTCAGAGGCCAAAGAGCAGTGGCAGCCACATTTTGCCGGCTTAAAAGCTCCTTACACAGCGGTTATTATCGGCGGTAGCATAAAGGGCAAAGCTTTTAGTTTAGAAAATGCTTTTGCATTAGGACGGGCTGTAAGATCTTTTGCTGAAAAGGTTGGAGGTTCTTTACTGATAACCGATTCGAAACGTACAGGAAAAGAAGCAGAAGCAGTTATTATGAATGAGTTTAAAGACTTTTCTAAACACACTTATCTTTGGGGAGACAAGTCAGAAAATCCCTATATGGGATATCTAGCCTGTGCGGACAGAATAATTGTAACCGGAGATTCTGTATCCATGTGTTGTGAAGCCTGCGGAACAGGCAAGCCGGTATATATATTCTGTGGAGAAGGCTGGTTAACGCCAAAACATATAAGATTTGTGAAATCTTTAACAGACGGCGGCTATGCCTGCTACCTTGAAGATGAAAATACAGAATTTGAGCCAAAAGCAACACTCAATCCGGCAAAAGATATCGCCAAAAAAATAGAACAACTCTAAAAAAGAAAACAATAAACGGAGCAAAGACAAAACCTTGCTCCGTTTTTTTCACCACACTCCCACCTCAAAAATTAAATACACTTGAAACTATGGTAAAATTATGTTATAATCGAGTCGTGAAGGCAAACGAGATAGGAGAAGTATTATGTTTATCTCACGACAAAAGGCGGTTTTGACCGCGGCGCTTTATGT
>CASFMW010000067.1 GCA_949295935.1 uncultured Pseudomonadota bacterium
GCACCGCGGTTAATACCGCATATCGAAGCGAATTCAACATAATATTACCTTTCATAGCTTGCCTTCACGACTCGATTATAGCATAATTTTAATTTACTTTCAATAGGTATTTTTAAGAAAGGAGAGAGTGTGGCGAAAAAAGTGCTTTATTGTTTTGGGGGATATTTAGTAAATGCTAAGCATTAAAATACTTGACAAAATTTCGTCATAATGGTACTTTGCTTTTGAAGTCTGATTATTAATTTATATATTATGAAAAAAATACTTTTTTGCATGGCTGATGTAGGAATCGCTCATGCTATTGGTTCTGCCTTGTTATATATTGCAAAAAAATGCGATGTTGCAGTTTGGTGTGATGATGCAACGGTTTATGCCTATCTTTATGAACAATTTGCTAAAACAGAGAAGCTGGATATGAAGGCTAAGCAGGCTTTGGGGAGAAAAATTTCTCTTTTTAAGCCCGATTTGATTGTAACAAGCTTATCAAATCCGAGGCAAAATGGTTTTGAAGACATTGTGATTAATGTTGCTCGTACTCAGGGTATAAAGTCTGTTGGAATTTTGGATAAGGTTTTGTATAGTGATGAGGCCTTGGATAAAATTTTAGTTCAGCGCGTGTTGCCTGAGTATTTTATTGTTGCTTCTGATATGATGCGTTTGAAATTGCAGATGAAGATTGGGGCTATTGAAAATGTTTTTGTTCTTTCTATGCCTAAGTTTTCTTATTATGCTTGTGCACAGACTCTGAATGGTGTTTTTAATACGGCTTTGCGTTCGTTGAATGGTATTAAAACTGGGGAGTTTCCTCTAATTTTTTTATCATCTCATTCAGAATATGATCAGAGGCTTATTGCCTATTTATCTTATATTCTTGGAAAGTGTAAAGATGTTAAGCTTTTAGTGTCTTTTCATCCTAAAGAAGATGAGGCTTTTAGGCAAGATGTTCTGCAAAGATTGCCGGATGCAAAACAGTTGGATGTAGGATATTGTTCAACTATTCTTGCCTTGAAAGCTTTAACACAAAATAACAAAGGAGCTGTTTGTTCTTTTTCTTCTCCCTTGCTTTTTGATGTTGCATCAATTGGAGGAACAGCTATTTCTTTGCTTACTGATGTTAAAACAAAGTGTGTAGAGCCGTTGGCTGAGATGAAACTGGCGTTGTTGGTTGATAGTCGTCAGCAATTTGTAACGGCAATAAAAGCAATTAAATCTGGCGAATATCGGCAGAACCTTACAGGTTTTGCAAATGTTAATGCAATTAATCAATTTGTGCAGGCAATTTATTTGCTAGTAGCCTGAATAGGCGGTGTTTAGGCTGGGGAATTTTGTTCTCCAGCCTTTGTTGTTTTAAATTTTTTGAATCATTTTAAAGCGTTAACCGATTTTTTAGACTCAGGAATCTATCATTCCACCATAATAAAAAGGAATCACCTTTCTATTGTGGTTTTGCTTTATTTGTTTTTTGTTTTAACTTTTATAAGGAATCTATGATGTCAGCACTAAAGAGAATCGGTTCTGCAGTCTTGACGCTTTTTGCGGTTTTGGCTGTTGGTCTTTCTCAAGCTTATGCTTCGGAAATTGATTTAAAAGTGCCGAGCCTTGATGTCGGATATACGCTTTTTGGTTTTAATGTTACCGGAAGTCAAATCCTCATGTATGGTATCGGTATTTGTATCTTGGGTATGATTTTTGGGCTCTATGAGTTTTATAAAATTAAAGCTATTCCGGCTCACAAGTCGATGCTCAATGTTTCAAACACAATTTATGAAACTTGCAAAACCTATATGAAACAACAGTCCAAACTCTTAGTTCTTTTGGAATTGTTTATTGCGGTTTGCATTTTCTATTATTTCTATTATCTCAACAACACTCCGATGTCGAAGGTTTTGACCATTTTGATGTGGTCAGTTCTCGGTATTCTTGGCTCCTTCACCGTGGCGTGGTTTGGTATGCGCATTAATACTTATGCAAATTCTCGTACCGCCTTCCTGTCTTTGCAAGGAAAAGCTTATCCGGTTATGAGCCTGCCGCTGCGTTCGGGTATGTCTATCGGTGTTCTCTTAATCTGTGTTGAGCTGATTATGATGATTATGATCTTGCTCTATGTTCCGAGAGAAAGCGCCGGTGCTTGCTTTGTCGGTTTTGCTATTGGTGAATCTCTCGGTGCGGCAGCTTTGCGTATCTGCGGCGGTATCTTTACCAAAATCGCCGATATCGGTGCCGACTTGATGAAGATTATTTTCAAAATTGATGAAGATGATGCCCGTAATCCTGGTGTGATTGCTGATTGTACCGGTGATAATGCCGGTGACTCGGTTGGTCCGACTGCCGATGGTTTTGAAACTTATGGCGTTACCGGTGTGGCTCTTATCAGCTTTATCGTTCTTGGTGCCGGCATGATGTATGCTCCGAACGGCGATCTCGTTTTGATGAAAAACGGTGTTGATATTCAAGCTCGCTTAATCGTTTGGATTTTTGCTATGCGTGTTTTGATGATTTTGACCTCGCTCATTTCTTATTGGTTGAACGGTGTGTTGTCAAAAGGTATTTACGGCTCTCAGAAAATCTTTGACTTTGAAAAACCGCTGACCAGCTTGATTTGGTTGACCTCAATCATCTCTATCTTGGTTACATTCGGTGTTTCTTATCTGATGATTGGGCCGATGGGCACAGATTTGTGGTGGAAGCTTTCGGTTATCATTTCTTGCGGTACTTTGGCTGCAGCTTTGATTCCGGAATTTACCAAAATCTTTACCTCTCCAAAGTCAAAACATGTTCAGGAAATTGTTAATTCCAGCCGTGAAGCCGGTGCTTCTTTGAACATTATTTCCGGTATTGTTTCTGGTAACTTTTCAGCCTTTTGGCAGGGTATTGTTATGGTTGCTTTGATGGCAATCGCTTATGTTACTGCTCGCGAAGGTCTTGATGCTTATATGGTTTATCCCAGCATCTTTGCCTTTGGTTTGGTAGCTTTTGGTATGCTCGGAATGGGGCCGGTCAATATCGCTGTCGATAGCTATGGACCGGTGGCTGATAATGCTCAATCTGTTTTCGAGCTTTCTCAAATCGAAAACATTAGAGGTATTAATAAAGAAATTGAAAAAGATTTCGGCTTTAAACCTGATTTTGAAAACGGCAAGCACTTCCTTGAAGCCAATGACGGTGCTGGAAATACCTTTAAAGCAACCGCTAAACCGGTGCTTATTGGTACGGCTGTTATCGGTGCGGCAACCATGATTTTCTCAATCATTCTGTTGCTTAACCTGAAATTGTCGCTTTTGGCTCCGGAAGTTTTGTTCGGTATCATTCTCGGCGGTGCAGTTATTTACTGGTTCTCCGGTGCATCTATGCAGGCGGTTTCTACCGGTGCTTATCGCGCGGTTGACTTTATTAAAAAGCACATTAAGCTTAATACCAAAAAAGCCGCTTCGGTTGAAGACAGCAAAGAAGTTGTTCGTATCTGCACTCTCTATGCGCAGAAAGGTATGCTCAATATCTTTATCGCTATCTTCTCATTCACCTTGGCGTTTGCTTGCTTTGATCCGAACTTGTTTGCCAGCTATTTGATTTCAATCGCTGTCTTTGGTTTGTTCCAAGCACTTTATATGGCTAATGCCGGTGGTGCATGGGATAATGCTAAAAAAGTTGTTGAAGTTGACCTTGGCGAAAAAGGTACGGATTTGCATGCAGCCGCTGTTGTTGGTGATACGGTTGGTGATCCTTATAAAGACACCTCATCCGTTGCTCTCAACCCGATTATCAAATTTACAACCTTGTTCGGTCTGTTGGCGGTTGAAATTGCCGTTTCAGCTCCGCGTCATGTATCTTTGATTCTCGGTGCGGTCTTTATGGTAATTGCCTTAATCTTCGTATGGCGGTCGTTCTATGCTATGAGGATTAATGTAAACGAATAATTAAAAGGTCGTATAATGGTCGATTAGTGCGTTGTCTGCGGGCAAAAGTGTCCTCACGTACTACTCTGTACGCTCCGGTACTTTTGCCCTTGACGCCTACTAATCGACTCATTCTCCGACCTTTTTGTAAAGCTCGTATAATGGGCAAAGGGGAGATGAAAATTACATCTCCTCTTTATTTTTGCTTAAATCTGAAAAAAGTTCTTGATTTCTTATGCAGAGTTGTGTATCAAAGTATATGAAATTTGTTAGGGGTATAGCTCAGTTGGTAGAGCATCGGTCTCCAAAACCGAGTGTCGAGGGTTCGAATCCTTCTGCCCCTGCCAATAAAAAAGGTCACCTTTTAAGGTGGCCTTTTTTATTGGCAATAGAGGCGGTTTAGGTTCGAATTCACGAGAAAGTGAGTTCGACGCCAAGGTTCATCGTCAAAGTATGGGGCAGAGAGTAAAAATTATAAAAAAGTATCATAATCACAACACCAAATTAAAAATAAATTAAGCACATAAAATACGGA
>CASFMW010000068.1 GCA_949295935.1 uncultured Pseudomonadota bacterium
TGTAAGAAAACAAAGGAGAAAGAAGATGAAGACATTACTCTATACAACTACGGCATTTGTTCTTTGTGGCGGCATTGTGCAAGCAAATGCGGCCTGTATTGCTACCCCGAGCTGTACGGCAATGGGTTATACCAGCTCATCAAGTTGTACAAACGGAATTAAATGTCCGTTTGGCAATTATTGGAATTGTGATTTGGCAAATAAAATAAATGAGGTTACGACACAAATAACAGAATTAGAAAAGAAATTAGAGCAACAGCAACAACAAGAGAACTGCGTTATAGGAGCAATTTTATATTCAGATATGACTTGCTCAGAAAACATTGTTGCAAGAAAAACACCAATAGGTATTGTTGTCTATTTAGGACCAAATGGATATCAGGCCTTAGCATTGGAATCGATACATGGACCTGACTGGGGAGGCAGTGGCACGGATATCTCGGGCTTGACGAACTATAGCTCATCATCAGCAGCATCAAAAGATTATGATAGCTGTGGAAATACGGCAAAAATAATCGCGGCGGGCAATAAGAATACGTATCCGGCAGCCTGGGCGGCACATGAGTATAAAACAGAAGGAACAAGCGCGGGAGATTGGTGCTTGCCGGCAGCAGGAATATTTACCTCATATTATAATAACCAAGACGTGATAAACACAGGCTTTAGCCGCGCAAATGGGACAAAATTCACAACCAGCACCAAAGCTTGGTCGTCGTCCGAAGTCAGCTCTGACGACGCATGGTACTCAAACTTTCTCAACAGTTACGGTTTGAGCGACTACGCCGATCACGGCGGCAGTAAGGGTTACAGCCATGAGGTCCGCCCCGTACTTGAGTTTTAATCCCTCGCAACCCCACAAAAAATTCCTGCCGCAAAGCAGGAATTTCTCTTTAATCGAGGCCTACACACACTTTCACACTACCTCATTCACTAAGCATTATAGCACAAAAAACATATAGCTACAAGCATTAAACTTTTCAAGATAGGAAAAAAGTCTAATTAACTAATCGCGAGAAAAACCATTTTTCTTCAAAGGATTAATCTTTCTGGGCTTGCCTGATTTTGTTGTTTTAACATGTTCGACACCCAATCCATCGACATAACTCATGATTTCAGCTTCTCGACGGCTGTTACGTTTATGCATATCTGCTTTTTTCTTAAGGCGAGAAGCTTTTTCCTCATCTCTAAATGCTTTTTTCTCTTTTCGAGACATTTTGACTTTGCGCTCACGATTAGTTTCTTTTCGTTCAAGCTCAGCAGTGTCGTCAAATAATTCAGCATGGTTGGCATAATAGTCATCATCTCCGGGACTAGATTTTTTAATCAAACTGGTATCCAAAATAGGTTTATCTTGTAAAGGCTGATAATGTTTATCGACGAGCCAAAATTCAAGTTTTCCTTCTGCCGGAACAAACTCTTCGGGTTTAAGTGGATTATAAAACACGCGTTTTACGGCAATCCAATTATAATCCCGCGGTTTATCGGAAGCAACCGGCTCAGCCTTTCCCTTTGCAACGGCAATCACATCAGAGTTCAAGACTGTAACAGCTTTACCGCCGGCTTCTCGCACAATATCTGCAGTATTTTGACATTGTTCGGGATTACCATGAATAGAAATATACACAGCATCTGGCACAAGCTTTTGGTTTGCGGCCAACATTACACGAAAAGCATCACGGTTCAAGTGACCGGAATCTTGCATTTGTACTTCTTTAAAATTAGCAATTTTTTTGCCGCTCGGCGTAACAACAACTTTGGCACCTTGTGAAGCCAAAAGCTGTAACATTTCAGGACCTGTTTTGCCATTAATTTCATCAATAATTCTCTGACGTGCAGATATCAAACAATCTGAATTAATCTTCAAATCTTTATGCAGACCGAGCGCCATTTTAGTTGCCGCCGCCATCGGAATATCATTCATACCACCGGTTTCACGGTTTTGACGATATTCTTGCAAACCTTGAGCAAAAGCGCCGGTACAAACAATATATTTTGTAGAAATTTTCTTATCTTCTAAAAATTTGTTCAACCGACCTTTATAAATAACATCATCAAAATCTTCATACCCGCTCATTTGCATAGCTTTATAAACCAAGTTCAGCCAAGCACCTTCCAAACAAACTTTTGTTCCGAGCTTTCGCGCTGCCTCAATATCAATAGCAATATTTTGAAAACTGCGCGAAATCACCGGAGAAATAATTATATGACGATCCGGATTACGATTAATCACATCAACAGTATTTTCAACAGCTTTATCAAAACCGATTCGCTGTTTTGATTTTGGCGAAATTGAGGTTGAATCAATCAAAAAAGTGGTTGTCAGCTTGCGTTTAAGCAAATCTTCAATATCATTTTTGTTATAAGACTCACCAAGCGGCATATTTTCTTCAGTCAAAAAGTCGCCAAAATTCATAATGCCGGCATGAGGCTTATCATCAACAAAGGTGAGTGTATGAAATCCGATTGGCTCCAAAATCGAGTGACTGACAACAAAAGGCTCAACCACAACATCATCACCGACACGAATATTTGCCCCTGGCTTAACCTTTTCCATTTCAGGTGCTTTAAGACCATTTTGCGTAAATATGATATTGATAAGATTTTTTGTAAAACGACTGGTTTTAATTGGCGGAAGCTGATAGCCCATTCGAACATAACCAGCCAAAGCCCCAATATGATCTTCATGAGCATGCGTAATAAAAAGAGCATCTACTGGCTTTTTCGCTTTAATAACTTCACCGTTTGCAGGATCAACTCTGTCAAAATAATCTTCCAAATTAGGATAAGCAGCTTCAAAACCTGACTCATAAGGAGCAAACATTGCCCCCATATCATACATAACGCGTGTCACTTTTCCGTTTTCGTTTGTATGTTCAATAACCGAGCAGTTTCCGCCGATACGATCATCATTCACACCGCCGATAAACTCTATTTTTGTGCCAGCTTCAAACTTCTTTTTAGCCATTTTAGACTCCCTAAAATATAAATTTTGCTTGATTAGAACATATATTTTGACAAAAATCAAGCATTTTCTTAAAAAATTTTGTCAGAACAAAAGCATTGCATTTTCTACTAAGGAAGAATATCTTAAATACCAGAAACAATGATAAAGGACATTTCGCCATGGTCAAAAAAATCACCGACACAAAAAAATATATCATGATAGCCTACATTCTTTCCCTCACCGGATTAGTATTTTTTTATTCCAAAATGTTTATCATGAACGGTATCAATAATTGGTTTGAGTTTGTTTACCACCCATTTATCGTTCCTGGGGCTGCCTTTTTCCCAATATTTTGGATGATATACGATATTTTGCTCGGTGCCTCTTTTATCATAATCATTCTGCGACTGGATTCATTAGAATTTCCAAAATACAATTATCCATTCATCAGCCACATGGTTTTGCAATTTCTATGGTGTTATACTGTTTTTCAACAACAGCTTCTCGGTTGGGGATTAGTTATCATCGTGCCCTACACGATTTTAGCCTTCCGCACAATTCTCACCTACAAAACCGGAGACCCAACATCTGGCAAGCTTAATTACGCCACCTTTGCCTTCATCCTCTACATGGCATTTGTAAATCTGGCACTGGTCAACGAACACGGCTTATCCGCCACGGTTTATATGTAAAAAAAATCTTTTAAAACAAAGAGAAGGAAAGAACACCAAACCTTCTCTTTTTTATGTTATTCCAAAGTTAAAATGTTACAATTATTGCCAAAGTTAAAATGTTACAATTATTGCCAAAGTTAAAATGTTACAAAGAGGAAAGAACGTATAA
>CASFMW010000069.1 GCA_949295935.1 uncultured Pseudomonadota bacterium
CAATGCCGCCACAAAGAACAAATGCTGTTGTTGTATAGAGTAATTTTTTCATCTTCTTTCTCCTTTGTTTTCTTACATTGCGCAATAGTCGCAATAATCCGTATAACCGCTTTGACAACCGGTTGCATACCACAAGCCGGAGCAGTCTTCATATTCACAAACCGAGCCACTTGGGCAACTCGTATAAGTGCCTAAATTCGGACAAGGTTTGCAATTATCATATTTGATTGTATTGCCGGATTGACAAGTTTCTGCCCCGGCTGCACCTCCCATAGGGCCGCAATCTTGAAAGCCGTCGCAGGGATTGACTTTAACTTTATATTTGGTTTGACCGTCGCAATCTAAACAGCTCTCACCATCTTGAACATAACCATTCGGAATTGTCGTATAGTCATAACCACTACAAAGATTGCAGCACTTTCCATAAGTCGGATCATATTTACATGAATTACTGGGATCTACCTTCCACCCGTCTTGACAAGTATCCGTAAATTCTGAATCCAACTCTTCACAGGCGCGCTCTGTATCTTCTTCACATGACGCATATTTTCCGTCACAGGCCTCACCAACACCATAATATGGCGGTTCACAGGTTTTATAGCCCGACGGACAAGCTTTTACACATTCGGAATAATATGGACCATACGGACATTTTTTACCTCCGATAACCTTCATTAAAACAGCGTTCTTCGTCATCCAACTCATAATCTGGATCATCTAATCCTCCAAACTGATTGTCATTACACTCTGAAGTGTCCGAGATAAAACATACTGCCGCGATTTGAAATTCATCAGAAGAAGGCAAACTTGAAGATGGAGAGTTAAGGTGTGTGTGAAGTGTGTAGATAAGCTCTTCTCCATACTTCGGAAAATACCGCATATCGAAGCGAATTCAACATAATATTACCTTTCATAGCTTGCCTTCACGACTCGATTATAGCATAATTTTACCATAGTTTCAAGTATATTTAATTTTTGAGGCGGGAGAGTGGTGAAAAAAAGCGCCGAATTTAATCGGCGCACTTAAAAGAACAAATCAGCTATTAATCTTTCTTGTCCTTTTTATCTTTATTATGATGCTTTTTCTTTTTATCTTTACGATCCTTCATATCTTTATCATGATGAGGCTTTTTCATATTATCAAACGCAGCTTTTTGTTCCGGCGTCAAAATAGCCTCAAACTGCTCCATATTAGCCTGACGAATTTCATCCATCTGTTTACGAATTTCTTTCATCTTCTCCATTAATGGCTTCATTTTTTCACGACCTTCTTCATTAATCTTTTCAGCCTGAGCTTTTTGCTCTTCTGTCAGATTAAGCTTTTCAGCCATTTTTTTCTCAAATTTTTTCATATCTTTTTTATCAACTTTATGAGGACGCGGAGCATCTTTCGGAGGCAACGGAGCATCATGCGGCGGCAAAACATCTTCAGCCGGCGGTGGCGGCGGAGGTAACATATCACCATCTTCAGCAGCATAGCTCATAGACATTCCACCCAACATAGACGTTGCACAAAGCAAAGCTAATAAAGTTTTTTTCATATTGTATCTCCTTTTAAGAATTTAAGTTTTTCTGACAGTTCTTTTCGAGCATTAAATAGTCTGGAACGCACAGTTCCGACCGGAAGCCCGAGCTTTTTGGCAATTTGTTCATAGCTGAGCTCTTCAAACTCAAACAAAATAACAACTTGCCGCAGTTTTCGCGGAAGCGCATCAACTGCTTTCAAAATAATTTTCTGCCTTTCTTTTGAGGACAAAACATCCTCCTGCTTGGGTGCAGAAACTTCAGAGTCAACAACTTCTTCATCAGAAACTTGAGACGCCTGCTGTTTATAAAGGCGCGATTTGAAATAATCCTTACAAACATTAACGGTCACGGCACAAATCCATTGCTTAAATTTTCCGCCTTCCGGATTATACTTGTCCAAATTCCGCCATGTTTTAATATAAACATCTTGTTCCAAATCTTCATTATAAGAGCCGGTAATTTTTTTAATAATGGCTCGAATATAACTTTTATTTTCATTAATAATCTGTTTCATCTAAGCCACATCCAATAAACCGAACTCATCTGTTGGCAAGCCCATATCTGCAATAACAGACCCCTGCTCTGTTGTGCTTATAATAGAATACCAATAATCCTGATATTCAAACGGAGCTTGATTTTTAGGAACAAACAAACCGATCATTGCTGTACAAACAAGCATCGCCAGCGTTGCTTTAATACGATTATTGCGCCGCTTTCTAGCAAAATATAATGGCTTTGCTTCTTTTATCAGTTGCGAAATATCATCCATATTTCTCTCCTTTCACACTACTTATAACGATACTATCAAACTAAAAGTTCATTTTTAATTAAAAAAAATTAGAAATTAATCTTGACAAATTTAACCAAAAACGATATATTTTCCCCAAAAAAATTACCATAGGAGAATAAGAAAGTGCCAACACAAAATGAAATAATGTTGAAAATGTACATCGGTTCACAAAAAAACATTCCATTTAGCTATCAAAAACATGGAAATGAAGTTTTCGACGCTATTAATGAACAAACATATGCCTTATTAAGACAATTTGCTTCAGGAGAAAAAGAAATTACTCCTGAAGAAGAAACATTAATAAACGATTTAATTGACGCATACCATCATTCATCAAATCCCAAACAACGCCTTGAAGCTGAAAAACTTCACCATATTATAAACAAAAAAATTTCTCATACCAAAGATACAATAAAACGCTTACAAAACGTTGGCGGTCTTAACAGCCTTCTAAGCAATAAAAAAGAAATGAGAAATATGAGTACTTATGAGTTTCTTGTTGCCTTTGAAACAATAAAAACTCTTCCCGCACAAAGCAGACTAAGAAGAAATTTGGAACAACGCCTCAAAAGTTATGCGCAGTTAAAATATAACAGCATGAATGAAAAAAAAGAACAAAATAAAAAATTTGAAGAAACGTTTAATTTAAAACACACACCTATGCAAAAAACAAAAACACAAGAAAAAATTAAAATACAAAATACCAATAAGCAAATACCGCAAAAACAACAAAAACTATTTTTTGCTAAAGTAAACACTGCTTTAGAAAAAATAAAATCTACTGTAAAACAAATAAAACATAGAATTAAAAAATTTTATTACAAACACTTTGCAACAATTGCTATTGGGTCAGTAGCTGCCACTGCCGTCATTGGCGGAAAAATAGTTAACATGACCAATGAACAATCGCAAGATTTTTACAATTCATATAACTATTCAACAACCAAAAATCAAATTCAAAAACAAAAGCAAGAAACTGCGGCTGACTTTACCAAAGAAGCACAAAAAATAAAACAATCAGAAAATAAAACCCAAATACAGGGTGACTATTATGACACATCTCTTGAAATTCACCTCAAGAACAAAAAGGCTGTTCAAACCTTGTATGATAAAATTGATTCACTAGCACAGGCCGGAAAAATCAAATTTTCACAAGGAACAAATACCAAAAGATACGCTCATGCCTTTACGATGTATCAACTGATTCGTCCCAATTCTGCTGAATATAAACAAATCAAAAATCTTTTAAACGGTGGCACTGAAAATGCTGAAAAAATTAATCAGTTGGTAGTACGAGCCGGAGCAAAAGGCCAAGGCGTAAAACCGGATGACAACACAATAACCACCAGCAATTTTGACAATGCATCTAAGGTTTTGCAAATGCAACACTTAAAAAATCTTCAAAGAATGTAAAAAAAATTAATTTAAGTAACATTTTTTTAACATATTCAAGTTACTGTATTCATGATTTTGATATAAACCTAACTTGGAGATAGAATTATGAAAAATTTCAACCTTAGCGAAGATGCAATTAAAGAAGCTGCTTACTACATTTGGAAAAATGCAGGCTGCCCGGCAAATACCAGTCTTCAAGATTGGAACGCAGCTATCAATCAGCTCTCTGCTGCTTATGCTAACAACGGCAAAAAAGCAACTGTAAAAACTTCTTCATTAAAGACTGTTGCTTTGAAGAAGAGCTCTGCTAAAACAACCAAAACAGCTACCAAAGCAAAAGCTAAAAAATCTAAATAAGATTTTTCAATAAAAAACCTCTCTTCATGAACTGTCCCCCGAAAGTTGGACAGTAAAAAAAGTCCCGAAGATTGCGATAGCAATTTTCGGGATAATTTTTTATACTCACTACATAGATGAAG
>CASFMW010000070.1 GCA_949295935.1 uncultured Pseudomonadota bacterium
TTGTTTTCATTTTGTTCCCTTTCTTTCGGTCTCCTTAGTTTAGCCTTTTTTCTCCAAAGACTCTACTATTTTTTTATTCCCGAAACTTGGGGCAGTATATTATTTTCCAAATAACACAATGATTTTTATCATTTTTTAGTAAATAAGCGCTATATTGAACAAAAACCGAAGTTTTAAGAAAGGCAAAACAATGGCTATGACATTAGGTATAATCGGCGTAATCATCTTAGTGATTTTTTATGGTCTCTATGTATCATTGATTCGTAAAAGAAACAAAGTCAAAGAGGCAACTTCCGGCATAGATGTTCAGTTAAAAAAGCGCTATGACTTAATCCCGAATTTATTGCAAATGGCTGAAAAATTCATGACACATGAAAAATCATTAATGACCGAGATTGTTCGCTTGCGCACGGAGGCTTTAAAACAAACCTTTGCAGGAAATCCTAAAGAGGCAATGAAATTATCTGAAGAAATTGATGCCAAAATGAGAGAATTTATGATATCGGTAGAAAACTATCCTGATTTAAAATCCAATCAAACCATGTTGCAGGCCATGCAAAGCTTTAACGAGGTTGAAGAGCACATTGCAGCAGCACGTCGCTTTTATAATTCCAGTGTCAATGACCTGAAAAACACGGCAGAAATCTTCCCCGGAAACCTTGTCGCGGCAATGATCGGTGTCAAGGCTGATATGCCGTTTTTTGAGGCCGAAATCGAGGCTAAAGAGCGTATTGACGTCAGCAAGTTTATGAAATAATGACAATAATGCTATCCAAAGAAGAGCAGCAACAATACGATGAACTAAAACAAAATTTTATAAACTATTATAACACTGTTTTAGTTCCGCAGCTGCAACAAAAAGAAGACTTCCGTCTCCAGTGCGTCAAAAGCTTTTGGCGGCTGGTTTGGATAGCTGTTTTTTTTCTCCCGCTTCTTATGTTTTGCGGATTCTGGGTTCAAAGCCATTACCAGTTTGATAGTGAGATTATATTTAATCTTGGCTTTGGTCTCTGCGCCATAACCGCCTTTGTCCTTCGCGGTCCTTTTGCAAAATATCGCAAAAGAATAAAAGACGATATTATGAGTGAATTCATAAAATTTTTTGACGACTTCAGCTATAAGCAAGGCCAAAGAATGGACGCTCAAGCTATGGAAAACAGCCTTATTTTTCCAAACTATGATGAATATGAGGCTGATGACTGCTTTTTTGGAACATATAAGAATGTCGGCATAAGTGTATATGAGCAAAAACTTAAGGAGATTCATTATAATTCCAAGGGTCAAAGAAACAGCGTGACGGTTTTTCAAGGCATCACCGTTGAAATGGATATGAAAAAAAATTTCAGTGGCCATACCATTGTTCTGAAAGATAAAGTCCTACTGAATAAATTCACACGCTTTGATAAAATGGAGCGTGTCACGTTAGAAGATGTTGTGTTTGAAAAACTCTTTGAGGTTTATTCAACCAACCAGATTGAAGCGCGTTATATATTAACCACCGGCTTTATGGAGCGCATTTTAAGGCTAAAAGAACTCTATGCCGGCAAAAAGATTGAAATAAGCTTTAATAATAACAAAATCTTGCTGGCAATAGATACGGGAGAAGATATGTTTGAGGCTTGCTCTTTTTTCAAAACCAATCTTAATCAAAAACGCTTTGAAAAAGTCTTTGAAGAATTTTGGACACTGTTTTCAATCGTAAATATCTTAAAGCTTAACCAAAACATCGGAATGTAAAAAACGGCGGGAAATCTCCTGCCGTTTTCACATATAAAATCACTTAAAATTAACGAATGAAATTGGTTTTTGCGCCATATTTGCATTCCGGCATAGGCAACATGGTTTCTTTGCCTGTCTGAATCAATTTAAGCATCCAAGCCATGTTTTTAGCCAGATTATAAAGCGTTTGCACACCTTCTTCATCTTGTGCAACATCTTCTGCTTTAGCCCCGTGAACCATGTTCCAGTAAGAGGAAGAAACAATCGGCATTCTGTTTATGGTAAAATATTTATTGAGAACATCAAGCGCCGCGCTTGTGCCGCCACGTCGTGCTGAGGCCACAGCCGCCCCTGGTTTAAAGGCAAAGGCATTACTTCCGGCATAAAAAGCCCTGTCAAGCACAGACAATATTCTTCCGGTCGGATGAGCATAATAAACCGGAGATGCAAAGACAAAACCATCAGACTTTTCTGCTTTTGCAATAATCACATTCACTAAATCATCATCAAAAACACAGCGATTATTTTTATTTTTGCGACAAGCCTGACAGCCGATACAGTCACGCACTGGTGCTTTTCCTAGATGAATAATTTCGGAATCAATACCATCGCCACGTAAAACTTCTGCAATTTCATCAAGAGCATTCGCAGTGCACCCATCATCACTGGCACCACCATTTATCATTAAAACTTTCATATTTCTCCCCTAAAAATAAAACACATAAATATCTAATAATTTTTTTTTATTTTTCTATTGCAATTAAAAAAAATTATGATACAAAAAACAAGCATTTTTATAATTTATTGTATAATTTTAATATTTTAATTTTTATGAACAAAGTAAATTTTAGCGATGAAGCATCAAGAATGTCCGTTCTCCGTAGCATTTTAGAAACAAGCCTTGCTAAAGACAGAGACAATGAAACAAAGGATCTTCTAAATGTCGAGCTTAAGCTTTACAACGCTGTTGGAACGTTGCAGCTTTTTTGTGAAGAAGGGGCTCGTACCGGAAAAGTTGAGAACAAAAAGGTTCTTCAGATTCTTGCTCAGAATCTATCAAGCTATATTCAAACTAAAGAGTATAAAAAAGCAGAGGAGCAAGGTGAAATCGGCCATATTGAGCACAACTTAAAAACACGTTTTGAAACGGTAATCAATCTAGCTCAAGCATTGAGTGAGTAAAACAAATCCCCTTTAGATATTTGATCTGTACCCCAGAAAGTGGAGGAAAAAAGAAAATCCCCTTTGAAAAAAATATTCAAAGGGGAATTTTTTTGTTAAACTCACACAAAAGGAGATAAGAATGAGCAAAATAAGATTTAGTAAAGAAGAACAAGCCAGATTAAGAACATTAATAGCGGTAGAAAAAGTAAGCGACAAGACACTCGTTTTCACGCAAGCCTTCAAAAGGCGAGCGGTGTTATTGAGCCGACAAGGAAAAACCGCAAATCAGATATTCAGGGAAGC
>CASFMW010000071.1 GCA_949295935.1 uncultured Pseudomonadota bacterium
AGCAGTACAAGCTCTTGTGAAGGTGGATTAAAATGTCCGTTCGGAAGTTATTGGTATTGCCCCGAAGAAATAATAAACGGCGGAGAATGCGCAGACTTTACTTATACTTGCTTTGAAGAGCAATGTGTAGATGGTGCTGGACTAGGAGCAGATTGCAACGGTAAATATATAAAATGTGAATGCTATCCAGGAGCAGAATGGAAAAATGGACAGGGTTGCGTAGAAAGCTCAACAGAATGTAAATTAGGAGCAATATTATATAGCGATATGACCTGTTCATCATCAGGATATGATAATGACTATGGAATAAGAACGGCAATTGGTGTTGTGGTATATACCGATGGCCAAGGCCATGGGCAAGTAATGGCATTAAATTCGATAGGGTATTATAAATGGGGAGGATATGGAACGGATATCTCGGGCTTGACGAACTATAGCTCATCAGAAGCAGCATCAAAAGATTATGATAGCTGTGGAAATACGGCAAAAATAATGGCGGCGGGCAATAAGAGCAGCTATCCGGCAGCATGGGCAGCACATGAGTATAAAACAGAAGGAACAGAGGCGGGAGATTGGTGCTTACCGGCAGCAGGAATAATTACCTCAATCTATAATAACCAAGACGCGATAAACACAGGATTTAGCCGAGCAAATGGGACACAATTCTCAACCGGCACCTACGCTTGGTCGTCGTCCGAGACCAGTAGCTACCGCGCGTGGGGCTCAAACTTTGTCTACAGTAACGGTTTGGCCGTCAACGACGACTACAACCGTAAGGATAACAGCCGCGAGGTCCGCCCCGTCCTCGCTTTTTAGGTTTTTATCTGGAGAGCAAAAAAAACTTCCCCGTTCGGTTCGCCGTGCGGGGAAGTTTTTTTGAGCTATGCGAAATTATTTGATTTCGCCGATATACATTCCCAAAGCGTGGGCGGCTTTGACGCAGTCGCTGTGGACATCAAGCAGAGTTGTGCCTTTTTTGACGACTTCTTCAATGCTGACAGCTTGAACATGGCCGTCTTTCCAGATCACCATTTTGTTGGTTTCATCATTTGCCAGCAATTCAATCGCCTTTGCACCGAAAATGGCGGCCAGATAACGGTCAAACATGCTCGGTGTGCCGGAACGCTGAATGTGTCCCAAAGTGGTGACGCGGGTTTGGAAATCTTTGTAACGAGAGTTAATTTCTGAAGACAGATATTGTCCGACACCGCCGTAAACAGCCTCACCAATCATATTTTTAGCGGCTGAAATATGCTCGCCGTCCTCGGTCTTGATACCTTCGGACACAACAATTACTGCGTGATTGCGGCCAGAAGCCTTAATCTCTTTCAATTTCTTGATGATGTTATCAATCTTATAAGGAATCTCCGGCACTAAGCAGACATCAGCCTGTCCAGCCAAAGCTGATTGCATGGCCAAATGTCCGGCATCTCGTCCCATAACTTCGCAAATAAGAGCGCGTTGATGAGAACGTGCGGTTAATTCCAAGCTATCAATCGCGGTGGTGCAAACCTGACAAGCAGAGTTGAAACCAACCGAAAATTCAGTAATCGGGGTGTCATTATCAATGGTTTTGGGAATGCCGATCATCTTAATTCCGGCGCCTTTGCAATAATTGCCGGTGATGTTCATGCTGCCGTCGCCGCCAACAACGATTACGGCGTCAAGGCCTAATTCTCTGACGCCTTCACCAAAGCGGCGAGACATTTCGCTCAAGGCTTCCATCTTGACGCCCTTGTTTAATGATCCGAGGTAAGAACCGCTTAATCTGGGCCATGGGGTGTCTGAAAAATTATGCACTGTCAATTCTTCATAAGACAATGGTTTTTCGGTCAAGCCTTCTGTTCCGTTATGAATGCCGAAAACCTTCCACCCTTTTTGGCTGGCGCCGTTGACAACTGCGCGTATAACGGCATTTAGGCCTGCGCAATCTCCGCCGCTGGTTAAAATTCCTATCCTCTTTTCTTTAGTCATATTAAACTCCTGTATTCTTTTTTTGTTGCAATGTTTTTCTTTTTGCTGTATAATGTATTACAAATTTTATTGGGGGATTTCCAGTAAAATTTTAATTTATCATACGTTTTTTTTGAAAAAGGACACAAAATCAGATGTTTAAAGATGATCAGCTCGGAAAACTCCAGCACCAGTTGTGTGAACTTAAGCTTGAAGAGCGCCGAATCAGTTCTGATATAAGACATTTGGTTGCTAAAAATAAAACTATCGACTTTTTTCAGGCAAAGCAACTTAATTCTTCTCGTCTCGGACTAAAAACTAAGATTAAGTCGGTCGAGGCAAAGATTATGCCAAATATTATCGCATAAGTTATGCATTTTTTGCTTGCAAAATAAAATAGCTTGTGTTATTGCTTGCCTAAATTTTGGTTTTAACCCTTTATGAGAATTGTGAAAAGAGGTGATTTAAGTGGTTCAGGTTACTGTTATCGGAAATGACGTTAATCAGTCTTTGAAGGTCTTGAAGAAGAAAATGCAGCGTGAAGGTATCTTCCGTGAAATGAAGCTTCGTCGTTGTCATGAAAAAAACTCTGAGAAAAAGGCTCGTCGTCAGGCTGAGGCTATTCGCCGCGCCCGTAAACAGCTGCGTAAGCGCTTAGATACTGAAGGGTTCTAGTTTTTTTAGGTTCATCTTCTTATAAAAAGCCGTCTCGTTTAAACGAGGCGGCTTTTTTGTTGTGAGTTGAGATGATGTGCGGTGTTGGGGCGGCATGAGTGCGAGGTATGGGTGAGACGATGTGTGGCTAATTTTGTCTAAACGAAAGGTAGGAAATGTTAAGCAGAAAGTGGAAAAGAGAGAAGCCGTGAGATGTGGTAAGTGGTTTTTTAGAAGAGAAAGGTTGGGGAAGGGTAGAAGATGGAGGAGAGGAAGAGAAGAAAGTTGTTAAAAGTATGAGCGGAGATATACTATACTGCTATACTGCCCCAAGTTTCGGGAATAAAAAAATAGTAGAGTCTTTGGAGAAAAAAGGCTAAACTAAGGAGACCGAAAGAAAGGGAACAAAATGAAAACAA
>CASFMW010000072.1 GCA_949295935.1 uncultured Pseudomonadota bacterium
GATATTCAGGGAAGCCGGTATTGATATTAACTTATTTCCGGCAAGATATTTTCATCATGTTATCAAGCGGTGGAAAAAGAGTAATTTGCAAGATGGAATCAAGAAAGGGCGGCCATCCAAAGTGGCAAAAAAATTAAAAGAAATGAGTATAGAAGAACTCAAAGCCAGAGTAGCCTACTTAGAAGCGGAGAATGACTTCTTAAAAAAACTGAAGGCCTTGGGAATGGGAATAAATTCGGAAGATTTGGATTAATTTCCAAGGCCAAAAATAATAAAATTCAATTATCTTTATTATGCAAAACGGCAAAAGTCAGTGTCAGTGGCTATTATCGGTGGAATCAGCATGGAAAAGATAAGCAAAAACGAGATAAAGAAGCCAAAGAACTTATCACAAAGATATTTCGAGCCAATCATGAAAAAGCAGGGATTCGCACGATTGCGATGATTTTGGAGAGCAAATATGGGATAAAAATGAACTTAAAAAAGATAGCAAGAATAAAAAGAGAATATGGCTTAATCACCAAGATTCGCAAAAAGAATCCTTTTAACATTGCTTTCAAGAAAGGCTTGGAGCACCGAACCGCACCTAACTTGCTAAAACAAAACTTTAAGATAAATCAACCGGATAAGGTTTATTCAACCGATATCAGTTATTTGTTTTATCATGGCGGGAAACGGGCTTATTTAAGCGCAACCAAGGATTTGGCAACCAAAGAAATTGTTGCATTCAATATCAGCAAAGAGCTTGATTTATACTTAACTTACGGCAATTTTGCTGAGTTTCTAAAGAGTAAAAATTGCTCAGATTTGATAATTCATTCGGACCAAGGTTGGCATTATACTCATCCATATTATGTCAACAAACTCAAAGAATTGGGTGTTACGCAAAGTATGTCCAGAAAGGGAAATTGTTTGGATAATGCACCGATTGAAAGCTTTTTCGGACATTTGAAAGATGAGGTTGACCTCAAATCTTGCCAAAGCTTTGATGAGCTCAAAATTAAAGTTGAAAATTATATCTATTATTATAATAATGAACGTTGTCAGTGGAACTTAAACAAAATGACACCGGCTCAACGCCGATGCCATTTGCTTAATCCCTCCTCTTGATTTACACCCCTCAGGGGATTTCTTTTTTATTTCCACTTTTCAGGGTACAGATCATAATTTGGGGAGGGATTTTTTGGTAAGCTAAGTAATTCAAGGTAAACATGATGGTATGGAGGAGAGAATCGTAGTGAAATTCCCTGTAGATTCCCTGTTATTTGGGATTGGAGTGTTTGTGATTTAGTATGCTTAATACCGTTGAGATTTACTACTCCGCCAGTTTATTTGAAAGGACGCTTAGATATAGCGTCTTTTTTTGTATGCGGAGAAGTTTATTTTATTTCAAGAATCTCACGAAATGAATTAAATCTAAAAAATATATGATGTTTAGCATTAGGGATTATGCGGAGTTTGTCTCCGTAAAATTCTTTTTGTGCATTCATCGAAAAAAACGGATCTTTGTCAGCCATGAGTGCAAGGTCAAAATTTTGGGTGATTTCTTTGTGGTGATTTGTGTAAAGGTTTTGCAAAGAAGTAAGTTCTTGCTGGCAGCTTTCAAGCGTACGAAGCGATTGAAGTTCGTTATATTTTTTGTATTCTGCGTCTGATATGACCATATATTGACGTCGAAATTCTAAATAATTATCAAGCGTTATGGAATTGAAAATATTAATAGTTTGTGTGGAAAGTCCAAATTTCTCATCAAACAAATAAGGATTTCCGTTAATAGCGATTTTTTTTTGCAAAGGAGGAAGAGATTTTTGAAAAATTGAAGCAACAAAAACACCGGCGGAATAAGCAATTAAATCAATTTTTTTATAAGGTGTAAAATCAAAATCTAAAATTAAATCCTGATAATCAAAAAGAATTAAGATATCATCATTTGAATCATGAAGATTAGTAAACTGATGTTCGTCGCATCCCCAGCCGGAAAAAAAGAGAATCAGATTTTGAGAATGGTTGTTTTTGTAAAAATATTGCATTAGTTTATATCCTGTGAAAAAGATGATAAAACTAATGTAAAATTTATGCGTAAAAATAAAATTAAAGAAAAAATAAAAAAAATTTAAAATATTCCTTGACAAACTGTGTAAAAAAGCGTATGTAAAGCACAGAATTTATCGCGGGGTGGAGCAGCCCGGTAGCTCGTCAGGCTCATAACCTGAAGGTCGTAGGTTCAAATCCTGCCCCCGCAACCAAGGAAAATGAAGGCTTTGAGAAAAATATCAAAGCCTTTTATTTTTGCCGGTGCTACGCTGGTGCTACACTTAAGCTGATATAAAGCCATCTATTGTCATTGAGATAATTTCTATCATTTAGCGATTCTTCATAGCAAAATATTAAAATGTTAAAGAACATACCTTTTTTAACATTTTCTTTGAAATACTTGGAATCGTTAGGGATTTTATTTGAGGCTCTAGGGTGGCAAGGTAAAAATGTTAA
>CASFMW010000073.1 GCA_949295935.1 uncultured Pseudomonadota bacterium
CCGTATTTTATGTGCTTAATTTATTTTTAATTTGGTGTTGTGATTATGATACTTTTTTATAATTTTTACTCTCTGCCCCATACTTTGACGATGAACCTAGGCCAAATAAAAGAAAAAGCCCTTGAATTTCAAGGGCTTGGAAACTGGTGCCGATTGAGAGACTCGAACTCCCGACCAATCGATTACAAATCGATTGCTCTACCAACTGAGCTAAATCGGCATAAAAAAATCTAAATATTTAAATTCAGCTCTATACAATGCTTTACAATAATAAATTTGCCGAGCTACCACCGAGCTACCACGCCTATTACTGTTAGCTCCATTTGGCGACTCCTACATACAGCTCAATTTTAGTACAATTTGTTGTTTATAAAAGAAAAATACCTAAAATCAATCCTTTACAAACACCGCTTGGAACGGTTACAAATCAGTAGCTCTACCAACTGAGCTATGTCGGCAACAACAGAAAAACTTATAACCTAGAGAAAATCTGTTGTCAACAAAAAAATATCAATTAGGAAAACTACTTGCTCTTTCCTTTTTTAATGAAAAATAACTTGCGCATATCTGCAGATGACTGCTTTTTAACATGCTCTAGTTTTTTTGCCACATCTGCCCTTTCTTCACCTTCTGGCAAACGATTTAATAGTTTACCATATACAATTTCTTGAATTCTTACCTTTGAAATTGCCGGAATTTTTGCTTTTTTTGATTCTGCAATCGCCTTATGGTAATAGCTTAAATCATTTGTTTTATCAGCAATAGAAGATAATGCCATGCAGCGCTCTTCACCTTTAAGAAATTTAAGAGCAATTACCGTTTTAGTATTTTTCCAATCCTCTTTCCGACCCAAATTACGTTGCATTTCGGCGATTCGTTTTAAAATATGGATACAAGAATCTTTGGGAGAATAGCGATATGCATCTGTAAGGTGATGAAGAGCTTTTTCTCCTGAAATCTTTTTATCACTATTTTGAGTCAGAAAACCTATCTTTGTTGCTCTGGACGTATAAATATCGGCCAATGCCAGATTAATCTGAGCCTTCTCGCCTCTGTCCTTTGAAGAAGAGAGTGCATGTTTATATGCGCGCAAAACAATCTTATCGTTAGGATCAAATAATCTTCCCTGACAATAGGAAATAAGCTTATAATCTGAAGAATAGGTCAAAGCCTTACGCAAACAATTAAGCTCCATATCCTTTGCCGGACCAAAGTCTGCTTTTTCCACACGCATACGATAATACATCTTAGAGGCAATGTAATTTATTTTAGCCTTATTTTCAGCAGAAAGGTCTGGCTCAAATTGATTCAATTGCTCTAAAATTTTTGCCGTATTATAATTATTAACATCTTTTTCTGGATTAGTTGCATAATCTCTGGCTTCAGCAATCGTTTTCCCTAACCCCAGTAATGGCTGCAATGCTTCTACATTTGCAAGTCTTTCATAGATATAAGAAATCGATGAAACAGAAGTTCCATTTTGTTGTGCTAATGTTGCCATATAAACAAAGTCTTCATCGCTAAAATAACAAACATCCAGCAAACTTTTATATGCATCTTCTATTTTTTCTTCTAAAAAGTCTGATGCGACTTCATCACAATAAAATCCTATTAAAACATCATATGCTGTATCTTTTAGCTCTTTTTGATTATTTTTCAGCTTGGGATTATCTTCAATACAAGCTTCTAGAACATCATTATAATATTCAGCATCTTTTTCTGCAATTTCTTTTAAGAAAAGATTTTTAAATTCATCATTTGACAGGGCTTCCGGTGCAGTTAAAACAACCGTCTGCTTATTTTCATCATTCTGTTCTTGAACGATTGCATCTTCTTGCTTTTCTTCCATATCGACAAGGTTCTCTTCTTTTAAATTTATTTGTTTATTTTCATCTGTTTCTTTATCGTTTTTTGTCATATTAGCCTCCTAGAGTTTAAGGCATAATATATTTTATAAACTAAATTGTCAAGAATTATGTCTAAAAAACAGAAAAATTTTATTATTTTTTTCATTCATAAAGAACTCAATGTCAAAACTCAATGACAGGGCGGACCTCGCTGCTGTAACCCTTATAGCTGTAGCCCAAACCGTAACTGTCGCTAAAGTAGGAGTGCCACGCGCTGCCACTACCGTACTCGGACGACGACAAAGCGTAGGTGCCCTCTGTGAATTGTGTCCCATTTCCATAGGCTAACCCCATATTAACTTCTTGTTGGTGGTAATAAATTGAGGATATTATTCCTGCTGCCGGTAAACACCAA
>CASFMW010000074.1 GCA_949295935.1 uncultured Pseudomonadota bacterium
TTATGGCAAAACGATCAAACTGATGGAGTTCACAAAAAATTTTAGGTACTAAATCTCATAACACTCTAAAAAAAATTGTGACGTAATGATCAAAAGATTAATGAGACGATCCCCTTTATCCTAAAAAAATGATCTAATACTGAAAGTTTCAGCCTTTTGTTTTTTTTAAGGATTTTTTATGTTCATTGCTTGTGAAGAATTGCGCAACATGGCAAAGTCATGCCGCTGCCGTCTTCATGAGAGCGATGATTTTGATTCAATTATCGAAGAATATTCGCGATTATATTATCCGCACCACGGTACCCCGACGGATAAAGTACATTTTGAGTTTAAGCTTAAAGAAGCAAAAGCAATATATGACGCATTAGCAGGTGAAGTTACCGCGGCAATATCCTGTTGTCTTAAAGATATTAGGGAAGCACTGACCGACAAGCGCAGCGAAACAAAAATCATCTATCCTTTGGACGTAATGGTGATAGTTATTTTATTGGCACGGTTATGCGGAAATCTAACGGCTGAAGAGGTGGTGGTTTTTTATAGGAAGCGTAATCTTGAGCTGCAGTATTTAATCCCGGGGATGCCGCGGCCGCGATACCGGTTGTCGGAATCGACGGTAAATTGCGTGATGCGGATGTTTTCACCTGACGAAATAAATTTATTGCTCGGAAATTATTTCAGCGCGGTCAAGACGGCACTTTGCGAAATGATAAGGGCCGGGGAGCAGCGGGAGCGTCCTGAGCTTGTTGATAAAGAAACCATAAGCTTTGACGGTCAGGAAGTCGTATCTTCGTATCGCAAAGGGGAAAGCTCCCGCCGTAAAAAAGGAGCCGTTGGGGTCAGTGTTTTCAACAGTACCAAGAAAATCGCTTTGGCGGTAAAGAGCGTTTGGGAAAAGAATAATGAAGTGCCGGCATTTTTGTCACTGCTGACGAATTTAGACATTCGCGGCACTATAGTTATGTCCGATGCGCTTAATAGCTTAAGTGAAGTATCGGCAGCGATACTGCGGCATGGAGCCGATTATTTGCTGTGCATTAAGGACAACGGCGGCAATAAAGAATTACGCGGACATCTTGAAGCAATTTTCAACCGTGAATATGCCAAGAAAGAAAAGTCAGAGGCAATAACCCGTTATCTTTGCGAAAAGGGGCACGGCCGCATCGATGAAACCCGGCTTGAGACTTTGCCCGCGAGCTTAATTGACGAGCGCATCGAAAATCCCCATCAGGGCATCAACACCATTGTCAAATATACCAAAACAAGAACCTACCTTATAAACGGCAAAATAAACAAAACCACGACATCAAGCCGCTATTATGTATGCTCATTGGTTTTTTCCGGGCAAAACACCGACCAAATACTATATTCGCTTTTGGATTATTGGGCTATAGAGCAGCATCATAGCCGTCTTGACGATCCGCGCGTTTTCAATCAGGACGCGACTCGCTCCTGCAACGATAATTACTTGGGAAATACTTTAGGCATCAATAAAATCGCATTGAACATTCTTACATGGATAAGGCATAAAAAAGCGGAAGAGTCAGGGAAAAAGACACCTCCAACCTATAAATCGATACAGAATATGCTCAATACTATCCCTTTGACTTCGGTCTTTGAATATTTAGCTGCTTATTATTTTGAAGTAAACACTCAACAGAGCACAAGTGCAGATTAACCTTTAAACGGCGTACAAAAAAAGACTTACAGATAATTACCGGCACCGAAAAAGCTACATTCGACAAATCAGAAACAACAGAGCACCGATATAAAATCCGCCCGTTTAAGCAGATATCTCTTACATTCCAAATACGGTCACCCATACCGTACACTGTAAATGCTCGTTTATTTTTAGCCATTTTGAGATGTGATCTCAGTGCTGTTCATCGTTTTGCCATATTTTTCTGATTAAAAATCATTTATTCATTTGAATTTTTACTTTTCAGATCGCATAATAAATCTGCTTGTCGGAGTGCCTTTAATTAAAGGCTGAGATTGCGTGAGCAAAATCCGTGCACCTGATCAGGTTAATGCCTGCGGAGGGAACAAGACTTCGACATGCATAGTTTTATTTTAAGGAGCATGTCGCATGACCTTTAAAAAACCTACCGAGCAAAAGATTTTCATTAAAGGCAGCTCAGATGACGTTGCCGTCCCTTTTCGTGAACTTACTCTTTCAAATGACGAGAAAATTCTGCTTTCAACCGTAGAAGGAGCAGATCCGTC
>CASFMW010000075.1 GCA_949295935.1 uncultured Pseudomonadota bacterium
CAGGGCGTCCACCAGGATGCGGATGGGGCGCTGCTGCATGCGTTCGGTGCCGGTGATGACGTGCGTGCCCGGCGTCACGCAGAGGTAGGCGGTGAGGAAGCGCATGGCCGTGCCGGCGGCGTGGATGTCTATCACGTCGGGCATGTGGTCCAGGGCGCGTATCATGACCTGCGTGTCGTCACAGTCGCTCAGGTTCTCGGGGCGTGTGGCTCCTCCCGACAGGGCGTGGAGGATGAGTGCGCGGTTGCTGATGCTCTTCGAGGCGGGCAGTTGCACGGTGGCGTGCAGCGAGGCGGGGGCAGAGAGTAGGTATTGCATGTTGTGGTTCTTGCTTTGGTTTGACGGATGCAAAAATAAGAAAAGTCGGAGCAGAATGGATATGCTTGCCCATTTTTTTGCTTCCGACTTTTCTGAATATGGTTTTATAATCCTGTTAATTCAGTTGGTAACGTAAAAAGAAGTCAGGTTTGTCGTAACGGTATCCGTAGATGCAATTATTCTTTTCATCCGCACATAGTAGAAGCGGAGCGATGTCAAACGTGTAGGTAATAATGGGTTCCCCATCGTAAGAGTAGATTTCCAGTTGCCATTGAGTCGTTTCATTTCCGTTCTGGCAAAGTGCATAGAACTTGTCTTTGGTTGAAATGAGGTTGGCATAGTATGGCTTTATCTCGTGATTGTTGGTAAAGGTTATGTTCGTGTTTTGTTGATCTCCTATTTTTTTTATGATTTGCAGTTGCTGTCCGTCTTCGCTTAATCTGAGAAAGTCAATTTGATTTTTATATCTGTAGGCATAAGCTATGGTACCTTGGGCAGTTGCAGCTGTCATGCCTCTGTTTTCTTGATAGAAATCCTCCTCGATTTTCTCGTTCAGTTCCAAGGTCATACGTTGAAGTAGCGTGTCCCGTACCAAGTCGTAAGCCCATATTGCGATGTCTGCATCGTGCTTGTAGCCCACCAAAATGTTATTGGGGAGTACAGTACCGAAATTGATACCTAACAATGCGTTGGTCTGTTGGTATCTGTTAATTGGAAAAAACTTATTGTCGGCAATGTCAAATGCCGCCGTTATATTGGCCTTACTGAATCCCCTTATGTATAAATGCTGGTCGAAACTATTGTAAAACCATGGCATAGTGAAGTCTTCCGGGCCTTCTCCTTTCGAACCCTTGCCGAATGCAAATTTCAGACTGTCACAGAGGAAAAAGGATAATATTGTGTCACATCGGCTGCTGCATGTCACCAGATAGTCGCCGCATACAATCATCTGGTCTGGATCAATCAGCGGCTGTATGGGAATTAGTTCGGCAGTTAATAATTTCTTTTGCTTTCCTTTTTCATGAATTGGAAACTTTTTCGGGGTACACGAGCATAGTAGCAGACATAACAAGCCTGCTACATAAAAGATTTCCCATATTTTGTCCTTCATTTTTTTATTTGGGTTTAGAACATGTGCTTTCGTTAGACCAATGAGTACAAACGGTAGAAGTGCAATTCCCGCAATAAACTTTTTCTTCTCTAACAGTGGTGTTTTCACAATGTAGTGTTTTGTAGCATTTCAAGACATAAGGTGTTGTTCCATATTCGTATAAAGCCAAGGCTTCTACATTGGCCAATACAATGGGGGAGATTTCTTTGGTAGCTTTAGTTGCTTTTAAAACTCCATAACCTGCTACAGCGATAAACATGATTCCGATAAATAATTTCTTCATATTTCTCATAAGTTTTGTTTTCGCAAAAAAAAACGCTTTTTTTTAATATGGAGCAAATGTCAAGGATAAAATTTGGAAATTGTTAACAATTGATTTTCTTTTGAACCAGAAATTTTGAGTAGGTATTGCATGTTGTGGTTCTTGCTTTGGTTTGACGGATGCAAAAATAAGAAAAGTCGGAAGTTGCGGCAAATAAATCTGTAGCAATCTGCGCAATTCGGGCTGTCCATCCGGGTGGAAGTCCCGCCGACCTGTTAACTTCTGAAAATGTTTTCCAAAAAGGGTGACAGGCAGCGGTGCGGGGTGTTACAGATTGCCGGAATTCGTGGTAACTTTGCCGCGCTTTTCAAAGATATATAGATAGTATGGCAAAAGAAAATTCCAAAGTATTCTTGTTGATATTGCTGGGCAT
>CASFMW010000076.1 GCA_949295935.1 uncultured Pseudomonadota bacterium
ATTACGATAACATTGAATTACGTACAGTTAACCCTGACTTGGTTTATGAACTGGTCTCTTTGGTAGAGCAGAATGTTTTTGTGTTCGACAGTTCCATACGCAATAATATTACAATGTTCCGGAATTTCCCGCAGGAGCAAGTAGAGCGTGCTGTAAGACTCGCTGGTCTTGAACATTTGTTTAAAGTCAAAGGAGATGATTTCTTATGCGGAGAAAACGGATGTAATTTGTCTGGGGGTGAACGGCAACGCATTTCTATTGCTCGGTGTCTTATGCGCCAGACACCGGTACTCTTGGTAGACGAAGCTACCGCAATGTTGGATAAAGAGACGGCATTTCAGGTATCCAGTGCAATTATAAACTTAGAAGGATTGACACGTATTGTTGTAACGCATACATTAGACGAAGCCTTATTGCGACGTTACGACAGCATTTTGGTGTTAAAAAATGGAAGTATTGTCGAAAGCGGAAACTTTGATGAGCTGATGGAAAAAACAGGATATTTTTATTCTTTATATACAGTGTCGCAATAATTGTTTTGAAAGCGCGAACAATATGAGATGTACGGGATACAAAAAAGAAGATAAGACATAAGGTGAAATATATATGGAGAAAACAGACTTTATTCGTTGTCCTGTTTGTGGGAATAAAACTGTTCTTAAAAATTCCCCCTCTTTTGTCCAAAATGTAAAAGAGAGTGTTTGATTGATGTTGAGCAATTCCATATAACAGTTATCAAAGCGCCAGACGCACAGCCGCAGAGCCGATAACTCACAAGGTTTGCTTCCTTGTGGTTATTGGCTCTTTTTGAATGGTGCTGTGCTATATACATAATCAATTTTTTCGTGACGATGTTCCTGTTCAAAAAGGTGCTCCTTCGTCCAGAAATTAGATAAATTTTGAATTGCTACAAAATTGAAGCAATTCAGACCGTTATCCTGTCGAAAGAAGTCGGCGTTAGGACATTTCTGCAACAATTCAATTTTATAGTATTGACAAAGCTAAATATAAGGATGCTATCTGCCCGGCGGCATATAAAAAACGCTGTTGGGGGGCTTAGATACTGTCTACGGAGGAATTAAAAATGGCAAAGAAAATTTCCAGAATAATTGGCATGATAATGCTGATTGTTGCCATCGCCTTTGTGGTTTTTGCTCTCAAACATCCAGAAACAAGCTTCCCGTGGAGCAATACCGTGACTTATGCCATATATGCTGTATATCTTATTGTTGTGACTATTCTTCTGGTCGCCCCATTTAAGAAGTAACAAAGAAGTAAGTTGCCGGACGACGGCAAAAGAAAAAAGCCGTCGTACAGCAGCCCTTTTGACACGCCCATACAACCAGCGGCGGCTTTGAAAAATCAAGGCCGCCGCTTTCTTTATGTCTAAAGGAGAGTGATACCAGGACCGGCGGCCCAAGGAGGGAGCCGCCATGAGAGCAGTAATATGTAGTTCATCAAAAAAAGCCTTGCTTGCGCCCCGGCTCTTTCCACTCCTCCTCCGGCATTATCCTGCCGACTAATCGGCAGTCACAGAAGGAATGAACTTAACGCCAGTTTCCCACTTCGGGAGACTGGCGTTTTTGTTTGTCGTTTTTTGTGGAATGGCCCCGAATTGTGCCGGTGCCGTTCTCCGCCCCATTTCGGCTCACTCGCCAACTGGACCCGTGAACCGAAATGGAGGTACATAATGCAAAAAATCAATCTTCGGGAGCTGTATCCCGATATTTATAAAACAGATACTTTTTTGGAAGTGGCCGATGAAGTACAGGCCGTTTTTCTGGCCGACAAACGAGCTGAAGCACGCTACCTGCGGCAGATGTATAACTATAAAGCGCACTATTCCTTGGACTGCGACAACGGAATTGAAAAGGCCATTGTGCAGCCCCCGCCGACCCCGGAAGAAATCCTGGAGGACCAGCAGTTTCGCGATCAGCTCTACGCTGCGGTGATGGAACTGCCGGACAAACAGGCCAAGTGGATTTATGCCCGGTTCTACTTGGGCATGACCGTCAAGGAAATTGCCCAGGCGGAAGGTGTTGATCTCAGCTGGGTGTATAAGAGCATCAAGCGCGGTTTGAAGCGCCTGGGAAAAAATTTCAAAAACTTTAATTAACATGGCCAAAATGTCGGCGTTTTCTTCACTACCATTAGAAGGACAACTTTTCACCTTCATTGGTACATTGACAACCGAATAGACGGCATTTCTGGTACATAGCCCATGTACGAGCGAATCAGGCGCGCCGCCAAGAAGGACAAGCCAAGGAGGTGATGAACCAGCTGTCCTGAGCGATCAACGCAAGCCTGAACCCCGGAGGTGGCACTTCGGGTCGCGGTGACTGCATGGGGGCTTAAAGATACTTCCTCACGGCCTCCTAAAGACTTGGGGGGAACCCTGCGGCGCACGAGCAAAACGACGCTGCGGAGTTATGACAGCCGCGCCAG
>CASFMW010000077.1 GCA_949295935.1 uncultured Pseudomonadota bacterium
TGTTCTTTGTGGCGGCATTGTGCAAGCAAATGCGGCCTGTATTGCCACCCCGAGCTGTACGGCAATGGGCTATACCAGCTCATCAAGTTGCACAAACGGAATTAAATGTCCGTTTGGCAATTATTGGAATTGCGATTTAGCGAATAAAATAGCAGAGTTGGAAAAGAAGATAGAGCAACAAGAACAAGACAATGCATTAAAATCCTGTGCAATTGGAAATATATTTTATTCAGATAAAACTTGCTCTGTTTCTATGCAGACAGGGAAAACGCCAATCGGCGTTGTGGTATATACCGATGGCCAAGGCCATGGACAAGTAATGGCCTTAAAGTCGATAGGGTCTTATGAATGGGGAGGATATGGCACGGATATATCGACATTAACAAACTTTAGCAGTGCCCAAAGTGCAAGTTATGATTTAAATAGCTGTCTTAATACAGAGAAAATAATTGCAGCGGGAGATAAGAGTACCTATCCGGCAGCCTGGGCGGCACATGAGTATAACAGCAGGAATATTTACCTCATATTATAACAATCAGCAGTTAGTAAGTATAGGCATGACGAATGCGGGTGGGACACAAATCACAATCGGCACCTCCGCTTGGTCGTCGTCCGAGTACGGTAGTAACAACGCGTGGTTCTCGGACTTTAGCTACAGTTGCGGTTTGAACTACAACAACAATAAGAATAACAGCAACGAGGTCCGCCCCGTGCTTCCTTTTTAGTTTTTTATCCCTTGATTGCGGAAGAAAAACAAAAGTAAAAAAATCTCTTTGGGGAAAGTCAAAGAGATTTTTTTTTATATAAATGCAAAATTAAATTAAAGTTTTTTTGTTTGAAGATGAGTAAATGGTTTGTTTTTTTTGAAAAAAAATTTTCTTTACACAAAAAGCGAGGACGGGGCGGACCTCGTTGCTGTTATTCTTATTGTTGTTGTTGTTCAAACCGTAACTGTTGTTAAAGTTTGAGTTCCACGCGTTGTTGCTATTGTTCTCGGACGACGACCAAGCGGGCCAAGATAAACTGTCCGTATTCATCTTAACAAGAAGAAAAGATCTTCTTGTCGGCAGTCCTTTTTATGTAAAAAAACGCTCGCTCGGTCAGTGATAAATACCCTGCGCCGATTCCGGCAGAAAGATGATGATATTACGCAGGGGTAGATATTCTGTTTTTTTTGATTTTCAATAGGCAGATTTAGTTTTTTTCAGATAAATTTTGAGCCTGATCCAATAAATCTATGGCCTTATTAAGTAAGGTTAAAAACTCAGGCGATCGATTGCTTAGATTTCTAGCAATTTGTTCGATTTTTTTGCGGCGAACTTTGTCGTTATTGGGTTGGGGGTTGAAGTCGAATAGCTCACCAATTTCTATGCCTAGTCGGTCAGCAATTTTTCTCAAAGTTTCAATTTTAGGGGAGATTTTTCCTAACTCGATGCCTGATATGGTATTCATGGACATATCCATATCATATGCCAAGTCAAGTTGGCTTATGTTTTTTAATTTTCTGAGCTCACGTATGCGTTCACCCAGTCGTATAGCAAATTCATCATCAGTCATAGGATATATGTTCCTATTTTATTGTGAATCTTTATATACTATAAACTTGTAATTTTAGATATTGACAAAAGATTATTACTAGTTTATTATGAATTTAGTAGCCAAAAGGATTGTCGATTCACATTTGATTAGTAATTTTGGCTATCTGGAAAGGGGTCTTATATTACAGCAAGTCTACACACACAACATAATATCACCACTAGATCCCTTTCTATTTTTATGTGAAAGGCAGGTAAGAAGATGAAGAAGTTACATCATATCTATTTTTCAACAGCATTGTTGACCCTGTTGGCTCCTGCTGCTGGGCAGAGTGCTTCTTTTTTGCCACCGCATTCCACAAGTTTTAATATAGCAGATTCGGCGAGTCTTTTGAAGTCGAAAATTAGTCTTAATTCCATTGGTGATGCTTCTATCCTAAGGTTAGATCCTAAAGTTTTAGCTTCAGAAGATGATTTCTTTGCCAATAATTTAGTGATTAAATCAGCGAATAAAACCTATCCGATGGTTGAGAAGGTCAAAAAAGTTGCTGCGGTATGTTTTATTAATGATACTGCGGCTTGTAATGATGCTGAGTTTGGAGGCAATGGGGATTCTGATTTTGATTTGAATGACCGAGATAGATGCTAT
>CASFMW010000078.1 GCA_949295935.1 uncultured Pseudomonadota bacterium
TTACTCTTTTTAACTTATTTATACTCATTTTGAAAGGAGACATAATAATATAGAAAGGAAATCCTAGTTTTTAATGATGGCTTGATAAAACACCTTATAGCTCAAACCTTGGGTCAAAATCCCCACACCGCCTTGGCATTGCCAACCGTTTTGAAGTGCCGCATTCACATATTCAATCAGATTATCCAAACTTTCCGAACACAAAATATCATATTTCATCTTAAGTAACTCCTAGTATTCATAAGCATACATCACGGTTAAGACACGGTTCGTCTGACTAGGGTCAGCTGCATTCGGCGAAGCAAATTCAAAATTGCGGTCATAATAATCAATCTTCCAAAAAATCTCTTCACCCTTGAAACTAAATGCTCCGAAATCCTTTTCACCGTAGGGATTGTTTTCTTCACTGAAATCATCAAAATGGCGAACCTTGTTCAAAATGACTTCAATATCATCAAAACTGTTGGCTCTAATTCCGGGCGTTAAAACAAAAGTCCCCAGAGATGGATTAGCTCTGAAATCATCATTGAGCTTGGCGATTGCGGCGATATTATTCATGCTCTTTTTCCTCTAACAATCTGATACAAAGATATTCAGTCATACCTTCTTGTTCGGCGGCATAATCCCAAACCGAAAGTCCGCGATTGTTCTTTATGTCTGCATCAGCTCCGTTATCAATCATAAAATCCAAAATCCGAATTCGCATTAAGGCTTGAGGATGACGAACCACATATATAAAAGAAGTGTTACCAAATTTATCACGAGCGTTAATATCTGCTCCGGCTTCAAGCAAAACTGCCAGAGTTTGCGGCGAACTGCGTTTAACCGCGGCAATCATAAAAGGTGTTTCTCCGTTATGATTGCGAGATTTAACATCACCACCGGCCTGAATGAACGCCTTGATAATATCGGGCTCGTAAAACTCTTTGCATGCCCACATAAACGGCGTCCAACCGTGTTTGTTATAGGGCTCATTAACATCAAAACCTTGCTTTAAGATAGATTTTATACGTTCAAAATCCATATCATAAAGTGCTTTCATCAGTATATTTTCTTCATTAACCATCTGTTTTTCCATGAATTGTTTAAAAAAGATGGTCCCTGGGTTATCTGTATCTTATTGATTCTGGGTGATTTTATTTTAAATTCAAAGGGTTGCAGGGAAAATATTTTTTGTTGTTGAAAGTGAATTTATGCCAAAGATTTAGATTTGCCTTAATTCTTCAATCAGTTCAAAGATTGTCATATCTGAGGCTTGGAGCTTGGGAACGGAAACCGGAGTTGGTTTATGTTCGTCATAAATCGGGCTACCGGTGCGGCGAACAAATATCGCCGAGCTGATTTGCTTTCCGAAGGTCGGCGTATATTTATTGGCTAGTCCTTGTTTTTTGTTCCAATATCTTGATGTATTACTGCCCGAAAGGGGACTTCCGGTTATACAATAAAAATAGGTATCTTCTTGTTTCCATGGCGTGTGTTGCCACAAAAGCAACAGTTCCCCCAAGCACAAAGAAAAGGTTGGAATATACAAGGCAAAAACACCGCTGCCTTGAATATGAATGTTGTAATATTTGGGATTGGATAAGATTAAATCTTGATGTCGTTGCAATAAATCTAAGTTATCAAACAAGGCTTGCAACACTTCTTTATCAGGCGTGGCCGCCTGAACATAAAAGCTGACTGTCATTATATTTCTCCTGTTTAGTCCGTTTGGTTAAAGTGGGACAAGTTGGCATAAATTCACTTTGAAGGGGATTATGTTAAATAATCCCCCGAATGTCACATCAACACCTTTGTTTATCAACATTTGGATAGTTTGTAATTTGATATCATCTTCCATATTTTCATTTAATATTACCGACATAATAGCGTTATATCCGAATATATCGGTTCTATTGACCTCGCTTCCCTCGGCAATAAGAAAATCAAGCGGCTCTTTTTCCATACAGAAATAACAAGCCACCAAAAATAAACTGGCTCTACGGCGATTGATTGATGAATTTAAGTTAAAATTGTTAGTTCTAATCAATTTTTTCAACTCGCTGACTGAATTGATATCAATATTACCTTCGCTCTCAAAATTATATGGCGGATTAACCGGCGTATTTTTTAATCTCTCTTCTATTTGTTTGATTTTTTCTTGGACTTCAGCCATTTCTTCGATGGTAATAAATTTGGAATAAGTTTTATCTTCGGGATTATAGATTAACATTTTCACTCCTTGTCTGTTTTCTTACAAGGATATTTATCGGAAATAAAACCTATTTTGCGATTTAGCAAAAACAAACCTTTGACTAGATAAATACCTACGTAGCTGATAGCTATGTTTCTGCTATAAACACGAATTGTCTGGGTTGAGGTGTGATGTGTGAGCATGACACCTCTTTTTGTTGGGTGGCACACGTCGGACGGCTTTCTGATTTCTTTTTAATTCCCGGATGATTAAATCACCCCTCATAGGTTTGTTTTGTTTAATTTGAGAGCTATTTTAAGCTAAGAAAAAAGAAAGCTATTTTAATTCCGGTTCTATTATAATAGTTATTTTTTATATCTATTATAATACTATTATATGGGTTAAAATTTGCTCTAAAATCCTTGTCTGATAAGGGATTGAGCAATTTAATGAGGAAATATAGCTTTCTGATGGCGGAAATAACGGTTTCCGGTGCTGGCAATATAGACTTCCCCAAGTGGAAATATAGATTTCAGTTTTTGAATTTCCGGAAATAACCGTTTCCGCAAGCTTTATAAGTGGAAATAACGATTTCCGCCTCTAATTTTGTTTAATTTAAAATCTCGCATTCTCCACAAATAAATATTTTCAGGACAAAAGTTTATAAGGAGAAAACATGAGCAAAAGTAAAGCTACATTATCTATTACCGAACGTCTGTTATTGGACTTCGTCAAATACAAAACAAACAACAATCATAAATTTTTTATGGGGAATGATAAAATCGCCATGGCCTTGGGATTAACGGTAAATTCCGCCAAAGTGATGATAAACGGACTTATCCGCGAGGGATACCTTATCAAATCAATGGATACCCACGGCCGCAGAATGTTAGAACTATCCGACAAACCATACTTAACCATCGCTTGCGTTGATTTAAGCAACGTTGATAAACGTATTAT